>USAL01000017.1 GCA_900552545.1 uncultured Sutterella sp.
CGTGCAGGGCGTCGGGACGTAGGCGGCGGCGCCGAGCGCAAGGCCCAGAATGCGGTCAACCGGGTCGCCGCGGGCGGTGAGCATCAGCACCGGCGTCTTGTACTTCTCACGGATCTTGGTGAGCGTCTCGGTGCCCGACATGCCCGGCATCATCACGTCGAGCACGATGAGGTCGAAGTCGTCGTTGGCAAGCATCGTGAGGCCGTCAAGGCCGTTTTGAGCGGACTTCGCCTCAAAGCCTTCGAGCGAGAGATAGTCGATGAGCAGCGTGGCGAGCTCAACGTCGTCGTCGATGATGAGAATTTTCTGCGGGCGTGTATACATAGGAGCCTGATCGTGTTGGTGCTGTTGTCCCGGAAAGCGCGGTCATTGGGCGCCGGCCTAAGGAGCCTGGGCGCGTCTGCCGAATTTACGCCGGGATGCGCATTTGTCACTAGGATTGCGGGTGCCGTCGGGCGGCAAAGGCGTGCGGGCGAAAAAAGAGAAAACCCTTTTCTGGCGCTGGTTGCAGAAAGGACATGGATTCTTTGTCTGCTGCAAAGAAACCGCGCATGGCCCGCGGGGGCGAGGGGATGCCGCAAAACCGGGCGTTTTCCCTAACATCCTACTTGCTGTTTATTGTGCCCGAACGCTGCCGCTGCTGCATTGTTCGAGCAGATTTCTTTGCACATCTTTGCAAAACAAGGCGCGAAGTTTACGCGCGGCGGGATAAAAATTAAATCGAGAAAAAATTGACTTAATTCTTCTCGATTAGTCTTTGTTTCCCGACGTTCTGTAAGAGAAATGAAGAAAGGGCTTCAGAAGCGGCAGGCCTTGAGGCCTTCGGGCCTTCAAGTCGCCTCGGCGCACTCCTTTCGCGGAACGACAAGTACGAAGACCACCATTTCAAGCACAAGGGACCCCAGATCCATGATAGCAGCACTGACGTACGAAAAAGGCCTGGCAGCACGCCCGTGCGGGCGCGGCCGGCATCTGCTGCGCACGGCGCTTGCCGCGGCCGCCGCAAGCCTTGTGCTTGCCGGGTGCGCAAGCAACGCCGATTTCCTCGCCGCCCAGCGAGACATCGCGCCCACGCAGTGGGCAGCCGATCTGCCGCAGCTCGCAGGCGCCTCGGCCGAGGAAAACCGCCACTGGTGGCAGGCCTGGAACAACCCCGAGCTCAACACGCTTCTTGAAGCGGCCGCGCGCGCCAACACCGACGTTCTCACGGCGATGGCAAACCTGCGCCGTGCGGCGGCCCTGGCCGACGAAGCCACGGCGAACCTCTTCCCGACGCTAAACGCAAGCGCGGGCGGCAACAGCACGCGGCGCGACTCGGTCACCATCGAATCCTGGAACGCCGAAGCGGCGGCCAGCTGGTCGTTTTCGCTTGCGGGCGGCAACATCGCCGCACGCCGCGCCGCCAACCTTGAGGCGATGGCTAGCGCCATGACGCTTGAAGACACGCGAATTGCCGTTGCAAGCGAAGTCGCGCAGACCTACGTGAACCTGCGTCTTGCGTACGTGCGGCGCGCCATCGCGCTCATGACCTTTCACAACTACTCGGAAGCCTGCGACATCGCGCGCTGGAACTACGACGCGGGGCTCTCCGACAGAACTGAACTCGATCAGGCGATCAGCAATATGGAAGGCGCCCGCGCGCAGATTCCTCTGATGCAGTCCTCGATCATGCAGTACCGCAATGCGCTTGCGCGCTTGACCGGGCAGGCGGCCGAGACGCTTGTCGTAAAGGAGGATCCGCACGTGCCGGTCGCGCCGGACGCCCTGGCCGTTTCGCTTCCCGCGCAGACGCTTGCGCAGCGCCCGGACATGCGCTCGGCGACCTACAGCCTCGTGGCAGCGTCGGACCGCGTCTACGAGGCGCGAAGCCAGTGGTTTCCCAAGATTCAGCTCACGGGCAACCTCGGCACGCAGGCCGCCACGATCGGGGCGCTGGGCGCCTCCGGCACCGGCGTAGCGGCCCTGATCGGCGCGCTCAGCATGCCGATTCTCGACTGGGGTACGCAGGTAAGCGCCACCGAACAGGCCCTCGCGGACCTCGACCGTGCGCGTGCAACCTACTCGTCGACGCTGCTTTCGGCACTTGAAGAAACCGAAAACGCCCTCACGGGCATTTCGACCGCGCAAAACCGCGAAAAGGCACTTCAGGCCGCGCTTGAAGCGGCGATTTCGGCAGCCGATCTCGCCATGCAGCAGTACGAGGCGGGCCTCACCGACTACCAGACGGTGCTCAACACGCAGCGAAGTCTTTATACGGCGCGCGAAAACCTGCAAAGCAACAAGGCCGATCTCGCCACGCAGCTGATTGCGCTCTACCGCGCAATGGGCGGCGGCTGGGAGCCCTCGGATGAAGTGAAGAGGGTCGACAGTTCGATAGCCAAGGATCTGGCAGGCGCCGCTGATACGGCAAACACATCGGACGCAAACGAATAACCGCATCTTTCCTTGATGGACAGAGGCCCTCAAGTCGCTTCAACGACGACAGAGGCCCGCACACACGAAGGAACACGAAGCAAATGGCAGACATCAACGACAAAAGCACCAACAAAGCGGCCTCGCCCGAGGCCACGGGCGACGTGCTCACCAAGGACGCCCTCAAGGCGGGCAGCGGCCATTCGCGTCGCAAGTGGATTGCCGCCGTCGTCGTTCTGGCCGCGCTTGCCGCGGGCGGCGCCTGGTACGCGGGCGTCTTCACAAGCGCCAAGGCGCCGAGCTACCGCACCGCAGCCGTTGAAAACGGCAGTCTCGTGGTGACGGTGACGGCCAACGGCACGGTCAATCCGCTTCGCACCGTCTCGATCGGCTCGGAACTTTCGGGCATCGTGCGAAACGTCCTGGTCGACGTCAACAGCATCGTCAAGAAGGGCGACGTGCTCATTGAACTTGACGACGCCAACCTCAAGGCGCAGGTCAATCAGGCGCGAGCGTCGCTAGCAAGCGCCCGCGCCGCGCAGGCCGCGGCCAAGGCCACGCAGGTCGAGGCCGAGGCGAAGATGCGCCGCTACGAGGAACTCAACAAGACTTCGGGCGGCCGACTTCCCTCGCGCACCGAGCTTGACGTGCAGCGCGCCACCGTCCTCAAGGCTCAGGCGGGCACGATGTCGGCTGCGGCTGCCATCGACGACGCCAAGGCAACGCTTGAGACGCGTTTGACCGACCTCGACAAGGCCTCGATCAAGAGTCCCGTCGATGGCGTGGTGCTTGCGCGCACCGTGGAGCCCGGCTACGCCGTGGCGGCAAGCCTTCAGGCGGTCGAGCTTCTGACCGTTGCAACCGACCTGCGCCAGCTTGAGCTTGAAGTCGACGTCGACGAAGCCGACGTGGGGCAGGTGCAAAACGGCCAGCGCGCGACCTTTACGGTGGCCGCATACCCCAACAAGCGCTTTGACGCCAAGATCACCAAGGTGGCCTTCGGGTCGACCACGTCGACCGACAACGTGATCACCTACACGACCTACCTCTCGGTCGACAACCCGGATCTGATGCTTCGCCCCGGCATGACCGCCACGGTCACGATTGAAACGGCGCGCCGCGACAAGGTGTTGCTTGTGCCCAACACGGCGCTGCGCTTCAAGCCTTCTATTCAGGCCGAGGGCTCGGCGATGTCGTCCTTTCACATGGGACCCCCGCCGCCTCCGCGCGCCAACAAGAAGTCGATGGACGTCAGCCTCAACCAGACCCAGCGCGAGCAGCCCGTCTACGTGGTGGGCCCTGACGGCCACGCCCAGCCGCGTCGCATCGTCACTGGGTTGACGAACGGGCGCATGACCGAGGTGATCTCGGGCGAGATCAAGGCGGGCGACAAGGTGATCACCGATCAGTTGCGCCAGAGCGCCAAGTAGCCGCCGATGGGCGACCCCAGGCATTTCCTTATGAAGGAGTACGTGCGATGACCGAACGGCTCATTGAACTGCGCAACATCTGCAAGCGCTACGGTTCGGGCGAGGCGGCCTTCAACGCGCTCACCGACGTCAACCTCACGGTCGATCAGGGCGAGTTCGTGGCGATCATGGGCCCCTCGGGCTCGGGCAAGTCGACGATGATGAACATCATCGGCGCGCTCGACAGCCCCACGGGCGGCGAGTACCTCTTCAAGGGCCTGCACGTCGAAAAGCTCTCGCGCGACGAGCGCGCTCTCCTGCGGCGCCAGTTCCTGGGCTTCGTCTTTCAGGGGTTCAATCTCTTGGCGCGCACGACGGCCTTGGAAAACGTGGAACTGCCGCTTCTGTATCGCGGCGTTTCGACCGAGGAGCGCCACAAGCTTGCGAGGGCGGCGCTTGACCGCGTGGGGCTTCTGCCCTGGGAGCGGCACACGCCCGCCGAGCTCTCGGGCGGCCAGCAGCAGCGCGTGGCGATTGCCCGCGCGATCGTCACGCACCCGCTCCTTTTGCTCGCCGACGAGCCCACGGGAAGCCTCGACAGTCACCGAAGCGTCGAGATCATGGAGCTTTTGACCGACCTCAACAAATCCGAACACATCACGGTCGTGCTCGTCACGCACGAGCCCGACATGGCGGCCTATGCGCGCCGCTGCGTGCGCTGCGTCGACGGGCGCATCGCCTCGGATACCGAGCAGCCCGGGCGCTAACCGAAGAAGAGGGATTTCATCATGCTAGGCAATGCATTCCTGCTCGCCTTCCGGCAGATCATGCGCAACCCGATGCGCTCGCTTCTGACGGTGCTGGGCATCGTGATCGGCGTGGCAAGCGTGATCACCATGGTCACCGTCGGCAACGGCGCAACGATTGCCGTCAAGGAGCAGATCGAAAGCTTCGGCAGCAATCAGCTTATCCTGCGCCGCGGCCAGCGTCTGGGCCCGGGCGGCGCGGCGGGCGCGCCAAGCTTCAAAGTCGACGACATCCAGGCGCTTGAGGATCAGATCGCAGGCGTCATCAGTGCCTCGCCCCACAACAACCGCAACACAATTGTTGTCGCCAACGGCCGCAACTGGACGACGAGCGTGATCGGCTCGGACAAGGGATACTTCGCAACCGAAAACCGCGAGCTTGCCGAAGGCCGCTACTTTGAGGACACCGAGGAGATGTCGGGCGCGGCCGTGTGCGTGATCGGAACGACCATCCAAAAGGAATTGTTCGGCGCAGGCGCCCCGGTCCTGGGCGAAATGCTTCGCATCAACGCCTTTTCCTGCCGCATCATCGGCCTTCTGGCTGAAAAGGGGGCCGCGGCCATGGGCAACGACCAGGACGACCTGGTGGTGCTTCCCTTTAATACCGTGGCGCGACGCCTTGTAGGCAACAACCGCGTCAACACGATTCTCATCAACATCGACACCACGAGCGACCGTGAGCATTTAAAGAGCTCGATCCGCGACCTGATGCGCGAGCGCCGCTCGCTCTCTGAGGGCGACGACGACAACTTCGTCATTCACGACACGGCCGAAGTGGCCGAGCGCGTCGCCTCGGCCACCAAGATCATGACGGCGCTGCTGGGCGCCGTGGCCGCGGTGAGCCTTCTCGTGGGCGGCATCGGCATCATGAACATCATGCTCGTGTCGGTGACCGAGCGAACGCGCGAGATCGGCGTGCGTCTGGCGATCGGCGCCACCGCCCACGAGGTGCTGCTGCAGTTTCTGATTGAGGCGGTGGTCCTGGGCTGCATGGGCGGCATCCTCGGAATTCTCATTGCCGTGGGAGCCTCCTGGGCGCTCACGACCGTGATGGAGCTCCCCTACGCCTTTGATCCGCAGATCAATATTCTGAGCTTTGCCTTTGCCGCTCTGACGGGCATCATCTTCGGCTACTTCCCAGCGCGCCGGGCGGCAAGTCTTGATCCCATCGAGGCTGTGCGCCACGAGTAGCGGTGGGGCTAGGGTAAAGAGCAAAAAGGAAGGCCTTGCGGTTTGAACTGCCGCAAGGCCTTTTCAGTCGATGACGGTCGGCTCTACCAAACCGTCAGAGCGAGTCGACTAGAACGGAATGTCGTCTTCGCTCAGGGTATCGGCCGTGATGTTCGAGGCGCTCTGCTGCGGGTGGGCGGCAGGCTGGGGCGCGTGGGCAGCGGCCTGCTGGCGCGGCTGCGGCGGCACGTAGTTCGTCTCGAACGAGTCGTCGCGCTGCATCTGCGAGCCCGAGCTCTGGCTGCGGCCCGAGGGCAGCAGCTGCATCGATTCGCTCACGATTTCGGTGGCGTAGCGCTCGCTGCCGTCCTTGTCGGTGTAGCGGCGGGTGCGCAGACGACCTTCAACGTAGACGGGGCTCCCCTTGCGCAGGTACTGCTGCGCAACCTCGGCCTGACGGCCGAAGAAGACGATGCGGTGCCATTCGGTTTCCTCCTGCAGCTCGCCCTGGCTGTTCTTGTAGCGGCGGGAGGTGGCGATGACGATGTTGCAGATGGCGGTGCCGCCCTCTGCGGTGTAGCGGATCTCGGGATCGCGGCCGAGATTGCCGATCAAAATGACTTTGTTGACGGAAGCCATGACGTGGTTCTTCTAAAAAATGCGCTTAAGGCTCCGCAAAAGGCAAGGGGAAGTTCGGCGCCAGGGGCGCGGCCTGGGCGGCCGGGATGCCTTTTTGGGAGCGTCCAATAAACTCAAGCTTTCTTATTCATTTCGATTTCGCTGCCGGGCTCGTGCGTGCGGTTCGTGCGCATGCCGCGTGCAATGAAAAGCCACGCGAGCATCAGCACGGCGCAAAACGCGTACGCCGCACCCGATCCCCAGCGGCCGGCAAGCCATCCGCCGGCGGCGCCCCCTACGAAAAGCCCGATCGACTGGGTGGTGTTGTACACGCCCAGCGCCAGACCCCTGGCCGAGGCAGGCGCCGACTTGGAGATAAGGCTCGGCAACGATGCTTCGAGAATATTAAAGCCAAAGAAGAATACTAACAGCAAAAAGGCGATGCCAAGGATGCTTTCATCGAGAAGCGAGAAGGCGGCAAAGACGGCAAGCAGCAGCGTGATGGCCGAGATGAAGAGGCGCTTTAATGCTCCGCGCCGTTCGGCAAAGCGGATGGCGGGCATGAGACTCGCAAAGGCAATGAGGACCGCAGGCAGATACACCACCCAGTGGTGCGCCACGGGAAAGGCCTGCGCGGCAAGCTTCACGGGGATGACGACAAAAAGCGTCATCTGCGCCATGTGAAGCACGAAGATGCCGAAGTTAAGGCGCAGCAGCTGGGGATCGAGAAGCACTTTCCCGAAGGAAACCTTTTCTTTGGCTTCGGCCTCGGAGAGGGCGCCGGGTTCGACAGGGGCTTTTTCCGCATCGGGCACGATGAAGAGGATCACGCCCACGGCAAGGATCGCGAGCACCGCGGTAAGCCAGAAAAGCCCCGGCACGCCGATTGATCCGGCAAGAATCGGGGAAAAGACAAGGCTTGCCGCAAAGGTAAGGCCAATCGAGGCGCCCACGAGCGCCATGGCGCGGGTGAGGACCGCGTCGCGCACCGAGTCCGAGATCATGGCGGTCACGGCGGCCGACACGGCGCCCGCGCCCTGAAGCGCACGGCCTGCGATCACCATTTCAATTGACGTCGAAAGCGCGGCGAGAACGCTTCCCGCGGCAAAGATCACAAGACCGATGGCGATCACGGGCTTGCGGCCGAACCGGTCGCTTGCTGCGCCGAAGGGAATCTGCAGTACGCCCTGGGTGAGGCCGTAGATCCCAAGCGCCAGGCCCGCCAGAAACGGGTCGCCGCCGTCGGGCAGCGTTTGCGCCCAGACGGCGAAGACGGGCAGGATGAGAAAAAGCCCGAGCATGCGAAGCGCGAAGATGCTCGCAAGCGAAAGCGAGGCGGTGCGCTCGCGGCTCGTCATCGGCACGACGGCAGCCTTGTTGGGGACCTTAGTCATGGAGTTCGGTAAAAAAAGAAAAAGGCTGCTCAAAACGGCCGCCTGAGAGAAATTGTAAAGCCGCGCAATCTTAGGGAAGTCGCGTGACCGCAGTCTTAAAGGGCGCACGATTGAGCCCCTTCCTGCAAGCGCCGTGCCTCAATTTCATATTGCCAAGCCCGCGCGGCGGCTGTATTCTCACCGATTGCCCAGCGGCAGGGGGGCTCGATCGCGATCAAGGATCCTTCCCGAAACCTCAAAACCTGCGCGGGCAATTGCAGAAGAAAAACACCACCGATTTTCGAAAAAAAACAAGTTTCTCATGGCCAGCAACTGCATCAGCATCCGCGGCGCACGCACGCACAATTTGAAGAACGTGAGCATCGACATTCCCCGCAACAAGCTTGTCGTGATCACGGGGCTTTCGGGCTCGGGCAAGAGCTCGCTTGCGTTTGACACGCTCTACGCCGAAGGCCAGAGACGCTACGCCGAAAGCGTCTCAAGCTATGCGCGCCGCTTCATGGACGTGATGGACAAGCCCGATGTCGACGCAATCGAGGGGCTCTCCCCTTCGATTGCTATCGAGCAGCACACGAGCACCGCGGGCTCGCGCTCGACCGTGGGCACGATGACCGAGATCAACGACTACCTGCGCATTCTCTTTGCCCGTGCGGGCACGCCCTACTGCCCCGAGCACGACGTGGCGCTCCGAAAAGAGGGCATTCACGACATGGTCGACGCTGCGCTCAAAAAAACCGAAGGCACGCGCCTCATGGTTCTGGCGCCGTTAAACGTCCTCCCGGGCCGCGCGGTGCAGGAAGAGGCCGGAGAAGACCACGAGAGCGAGGGCGCCTTTTCCTTGAAGGGCCAGACGATCGGGCAGACGGTCAAGTGGTTGCAGCGAAAGGGCTACCTTCGCGTGCGCATCGACGGCGTGGTGATGACGCTCGACGAGGTGGGGCTCGACCTTTTGGATACGTTGGCTGAAAACCACCGCGTCGACGTGGTGCTCGACCGCTTGAAGGCCGAGGACAAGAACCGCACGCGTCTTGCGGAAAGCTTTGAAGCGGCCGTAAAGCTCGCCGACGGCCGCGCGATTTTGGCCGACCTCGCAAGCGGCGAAGACACGGCCTTTTCAACGCGCTACGCGTGCCCCCAGTGCGGGCGCACGATGCCCGAGATGACGCCCGCGATGTTTTCGTTCAACAACGCGCTCGGCGCATGTCCGCTGTGCGAGGGCGCGGGCAAAATCGAGCGCTTTGATCCGCAGCTCGTGGTGCGCGACGCAACGCTCACGCTGCGTCAGGGGGCCGTGTGCGGCTGCACGCCGCAAAACCGCACAACCTTTACGGCACTTGCCGACGCCGCGCGCGTGATGGGCTTTTCGCTTGACGTCCCCTACGAGACCCTTCCCGCCGATGTCAAGGACATGATCCTTTACGGCGCCAAGGCAGACAGCCCCGTTGCCTTTACCGGCATCATCACCGAGCTTGAGCGCAAGTGGAAGAGCGTTCGAAGCGAAGCCGTAAAGACCGGCATGCGCGTGCTGCGCCGCACGCTTGCCTGTCCGGCCTGCGGCGGCACGCGCCACCGCGCCGAGGTGCGCCACATCTATATCGGCGAGGGGCCCGATCGCATCAATCTGATTGAACTTCAGGCGCTTTCCCTGGACGAGGTGCACGCAAGGCTCGGGAAGCTCACGTTCGAGCCCCTGCAGCAGGAGGTCGCGCGCCCCTTGATCGAGGAGGTGCAAAAGCGCGTGGGGTTCTTGATCGACGTGGGGCTTTCCTACCTCACGCTGTCGCGCTCGACCGCAACGCTCTCGGGCGGCGAATTGCAGCGCATCCGGCTTGCGGGCCAGATCAGCGCGGGACTCACCGGCGTGACGTATGTTCTTGACGAGCCCACGATCGGGCTTCATCAGCGCGACACCGCAAAGGTGATCGGCATGCTCAAAAAGCTCGTGGCGGCCGACAACACCGTTGTCGTGGTCGAGCACGACGCCGAGGTGATCCGGGCGGCCGACTTTCTGATCGACATGGGCCCCGGCGCAGGCGTCAATGGCGGTTCCGTCATCTGCGCGGGAACGCCCGCCGAGGTCGCCAAGAACCCCGACTCGCGCACGGGGCGCTACCTTGCGGGGTCGACCGAGGCGGCCGAGGAGCTCAAGAAATCCATCAAGGTCTTCACGGCAGAGGATCCCGCGCTCGTCGTGCGCGGCGCCTGCGGCCACAACCTCAAGAACCTCACCTGCCGCTTCCCGGTCGGGGCGCTTTCGGTCGTGACCGGCGGCTCGGGCTCGGGCAAGTCGACGCTCATCAACGACACGCTCGCCAACCACCTGCGCCGGCGCTTTCACAAGGCCAAGGTCGAGGCACTTGATTTCGAGGGCATTGAGGGCGTGGACAACTTCGACAAGGTGATCGAGGTCGATCAGAGTCCGATCGGCAAGACCCCGCGCTCGAACCCGGCAACCTACACGGGCCTCATGGCCTCGATTCGCGACGTCTTCGCGCAGACGCCCGCAGCGCTTGAGCGCGGCTACGGCCCCGGGCGCTTTACGTTCAACAGCGAGGGCGGCTGCTGCGAGACCTGCCAGGGCGAGGGCCAGATCAAGTTTGAGATGGGATTTCTGCCGGCGGTCTACGTCACCTGTCCCACCTGCCATGGGCGCCGCTACAACCGCGAGACGCTCGAGGTGAAGTACCGCGGCAAGTCGATTGCCGACGTGCTCGACATGACGGTCGACGAGGCGCGCGAATTCTTTGCGGCGTATCCAGCGATCGAACGGCGCCTTGCAACGCTCTCGGAGGTGGGGCTGGGCTACATCGGCCTCGGGCAGAGCGCAATCACCTTCTCGGGCGGCGAAGCGCAGCGCATCAAGTTGGCGCAGGAGCTCGCGCGCCGCGACACGGGCCGCACGCTCTACATTCTTGACGAGCCCACGACGGGCCTTCATTTCGATGATGTGGCCGCGCTGATGACGGTCTTAAGAAAGCTTACGGCGCTCGGCAACACCGTGATCGTGATCGAGCACGATCTCGACGTCGTGGCGCTTGCCGACTGGGTGGTCGACATCGGCCCCGAAGGCGGCAGCGGTGGCGGGAACCTCGTCTTTGAAGGGCGGCCTGCGGATCTCGCGAAGTGCCCGCAGAGCATCACGGGGCGGTTTCTTGCCGCGCACTTAGGCATCGATGCGGCAGGGAAAAAGACGGCGGAAAAGACTACAAGGACCACAGCAAAGACTACGAAGAAGCCTCGCGCGAGCAGCGCCGCAAAACCCGCTGCTAAGACCGTGAAGGCAAGCGAGAAGTAATTTTCACGAAAATCTAGGGTTAACACTTAATTTTTCGGTGTCTGACGTCAGGATGGCTGCAGAGAAGTTGGTGTTAACCCTTGTTTTTGCCCGAAAGACAGTGAAACTCTGTCCCTGTAAGCGGATGTTAATTGACATTAATCAAAATTAACACAGTCTGAAAGGAGCATGATTACGCCAAGAAAACAGCCGTGGTCCGCGCCTGCCGTCCGGGCATCAAAAAATGCCTCTACGGACATCAGGCCCGCGATGAAGAAGAACACGATTTCCCTTTGAGTGGATCGCGGCCGGACAACGACGGAATTTTCCAATTACCCCTTCTGAAAGGAAGACAGTCATGACGACTCCTGAACAAATCAAGTTCCAGCACACCCCGACTGGTCCGGATGCCATCGCGGCCGTGTCGCTTACGGATGCCCGCCGCGCCAGCAAGTGGCCTGCCTACGCCGACGTTGCGCAGTCCATCACCGGCCTCATCCTCGGCATTTTCCTTTTCTGCCACATGGCCTTCACGAGCTCCATGCAGGTCGGCCGTGACCTCTTCTGGAATCTGATCCAGATCTCGGGCGGCACCCCGATCTTCGGTCATGAACAGGCTTGGATGCACTTCGTGTTCGTGGCCTTCATCACGATCTGCGTGATCATCCACGCTCTGTGCGCTCTGCGCCGCTTCCCGACCTCCTGCAAGAAGCTGCGCGACATCCGCGCCCACGTGAAGGTTCTGCATCACCAGGACACCTCGCTGTGGTTCGTGCAGTTCGTGACCGCCATCATCCTCACGGCCATGGTCTTCCCGCACGTGACCGGCATGCTGACGGCTCCGTCTGAAATCGATCCCAACCTCTCGGCCGTTCACACCTATCACAACGGCATGATCTGGACGTTCATCTTCCTGGTGGCCACTGAGCTGCATGGCATGATCGGCCTGTATCGTCTCGGCGTGAAGTGGGACGTCATCAAGGGCCGCGCTCACGGCTTCCGCAAGACGATGCTCGTCGTCGCCTTCCTGATGATCTGCTGCGGCACGCTCACCGCTTGGTCGTTCTACAGCACCGGCAAGATGCTCGGCGAAAGCGATCAGGCTTCCGTGCGCTACGTTCCCCAGGACAACTGGTTCGCGAACAAGTAATGCACCCGTACCCGCTCTGTAATTGAGCAGGTTCGAGACCTCGAGGAGGTCCTCCCAATACCGGGATGGCCTCCTTTCTTTTTGCCCGGTTTTTCCCCCGCCTTCCGTTGAAGGCGAGGGGAGAAAGCCGCGGCCCTCATCTTCACACACCCTCCCGCACCGCCTTCGGGCTTTTTTTCCTCACGTTTTCCGTCAACATTTCAATACGGCCCCGACGTCGTCGCTGTCGGCAGCTTCCTACACGTTTTTGATGCCCGAATGCGGGAATATCCTCATGAGACAAACCGCCTAAGACTAGTGTGACTGGCGTAACGGGTTACCCAATGTTTCAACTCTCAACTTTCTGAGAGCGAAAAATAAAGGATTAATACAAGTATTAACACCTAAAAAAGCGGCTTTACCGCCATTGAAATTTTGACTAGCATCAATTGCACGTGACGTCTTAACAGAAGCTGCCGCTTCGGTTTTTCTGCGCAGGATTGACGCCTTGCGGATACGGATGCCAAGCACCCGGGCAGCACGTAAAACAAGCACGGCACGCCATTTGTGAAAACCGGGATTCGGCCGCGGCTCCGGCTCAGGAGGAAGCGCCAGACAGAAGAGTGCTTCGTCATGCGTCGGGTATAGGAAGGATCCCAGACAATTAGGAGGCATCCCCATGCCCAATCGTCAACACGAAACCAGCCTCGAGGAAGGCTTGAGCGAGAAGACCAAGCTCATACCCTTGATCCTCGGTCCTGTACTTGCGCTGTGTCTGTACTACATCCTTCCGAGTTCCTACATTGGAACCTCGGGTGAGCCTGTGCAGTTCTCGGATGCCGCGCGCGCCTGTTCGGCCATGGTGCTCTGGATGGGCATCTGGTGGTTTACGGAGGCCGTGCCGATCGCCGTGACGGCCCTGCTGCCGATCGTGATGTACCCGCTGTTGGGCATCACGTCGCCCGCCGATGCGCTCAAGAACTACGCCAACGGCACGATCTTCCTCTTCTTGGGCGGCTTTCTCATTGCGGGCGGCATCGCCCGTTGGGGTCTTGACCGTCGCATCGCCCTCATCATGATCAAGCTCGTGGGCACCAAGCCCAGGCAGATCATTCTGGGCATCATGCTCGCGACGACTCTCGTGGCGGCCTGGGTGAGCAACACCGCGACGGCGGCCATGATGCTGCCGATCGGTCTGGCTCTGATGGGCGTGGTGCGCTCGACGCGCGCCGACCGTCCGATCGATCAGGCCGAGCGCAATTTCGGCGTGTGCCTGCTGCTCTCGATTGCCTACGGCGCAAGCGTGGGCGGCGTCCTGACCCTCATCGGTACGCCTCCCAACGGCATCTTCGCTCGCTTCGTGGAGCAGCAGTACGGCGATGTGGTGAACTTCTTTGACTGGCTCAAGATCTCGGTGCCTTCGATGGGGCTGCTCTTCATCGCCACCTACGTGCTCCTCGTGTATGTGCTCTACCGCGACCAGCCCGAGGAACTCCCCGGCGGCCGTCAGTGGGTCAATGAAGAGCTTCATGACCTGGGCAAGCTCTCGCGCGGCGAATGGACGGTTCTCATTGTCTTCGTTGCTGCGGCCCTGCTGTGGCCCTTTGGTCCCGTCATCCGCGGCCTGGAATTCGGCGGCGTCAAGCCCTTCAAGCAGTTGAGCGACACCGTGATCGCTATGGGCGCGGGCGTGCTGCTCTTCATCATCCCGGTCGATGCCAAGAACGGCGTGCACGCTCTTGACTGGGCCTCGGCCAACAAGGCGGTGAGCTGGGACGTGCTGCTTCTCTTCGGCGGCGGTCTGACGATGGCTGCTGCGATTCAGCAGACGGGTGCCGCCGATGCCGTGGGCGCTGCCGCCGTGGCGCTGGGATCGCTGCCCGAATGGGGCCTCTTGGTCGGCGTGACGTCGCTTTCGACCTTCGTGTCGGAATTCACCTCCAACACGGCGCTTGCCGCAACCCTGATGCCGCTCATTGCCGCTGTCGCCCAGTCGCTTGACATGCATCCCGAGGCACTTCTGATCTGCGCCACGATGGGTACGAGCTGTGCGTTCATGATGCCGGTGGGCACGCCTCCGAACGCCATGGTGTTCGGCACGGGGCGCCTGAAGATCTCCGACATGGTGCGGGCGGGCTTCTGGCTCAGCATCGTCGCCATCGTCATCATCACCGTGACGGCCTACTTCTTCTCGCCGGGTCTGATCCAGTCGATCAAACCCCTGGTAGGCGGTTAACCCCTTTCCTTTCCCGGGGCTCCTGAAACTCTTCGGGTTGGAAAAACGAAAGGGCGACGGCATCCTCACAGCAGCCGTCGCCCTTTCTTCATAGGGCTTTCGCTTTGTCAAAAGCGATCAGGAAAGCCTAAGCAAAACGGCGCGAGGATTTTCTTCCTCGCGCCGTTTTGCGCTCAATGGCCTTAAGCCGCCGGCGGCTGCTCAAAAAGCCCGCATGCGGGGGACAGAAATCGGCGGCTCTTGCTCGTGACCCGACTACTTCGTGCCGAAGAGCCGGTCGCCCGCGTCGCCCAAGCCCGGAACGATGTAAGCGTTCTCGTCGAGCTTCTCGTCAAGGGAGGCGACGTAGATTTCCACGTCCGGATGGAGTTTCTGCATGACGGCGACGCCTTCGGGGGCCGAGACGAGCGCAAGGAACCGGATGGAGGTTCCAGGGACGCCGCGCTTTTTCAGAACGTCGACGGCGTGCGCGGCCGAGTAGCCCGTGGCGAGCATCGGGTCGCAGATGATGAAGAGTCGGTCGGTGACGTTCGGCAGCCGCACCAGGTATTCGACCGGCCGCTTGTTCTCGTCGCGGTACATGCCGATGTGGCCTACGCGGGCCGAGGGCATGAGCTCAAGCAGCCCGTCGCTCATGCCGAGGCCGGCGCGAAGAACGGGGACGATCACCTGCTTCTTGCCGGCAAGGGTCGGAGCGCGCATGGGCGAGATCGGCGTTTCAATGCGCCGCTCGGTGAGCGGCAGATCGCGGGTGAGCTCGTAGCCCATGAGAACGGTGATCTCGTGCAGCAGCTGTCGGAAGACATTGGTGCTCGTCTCCTTCTGGCGCATGATAGTGAGCTTGTGCTGAACGAGAGGGTGATCGACGATGTGCAGTTTCGGAAAGCGCGGATCGGTTTTCATGATGCAGCGGTTTTGTTTGTAGTAGCGCGAAAAGAGGGATTTGCGGCCGGACGCCTGAAGCCGGAGGTCCTGGTCGTTGAAGCCGTTGCTCCTCGCGCGAGGTGAAGGGCCCTAGGGCCCGTTTGGCAAAATGCCGCATCGATCTTAACACCGGTTTGCAAGGGCTTTCGCGGGAGGCGCCGCCCGCCTGACCTATAATCCCCAAAAGACCGGCATAGACCAACGAAGGCCCGCAAAGGAAGGGAAAACGCCATGTTCGGGCGCTTTCCGAAGAGGGTTGCGTCTACAGGATTGACACGATTTACGAAGAGGAGTTCCGCCACATGACCGTACGTTCCGTTGTGCTTGTTCTTCTGAGCATTCTTGCGGCCATTTTCCTCATTCTCAACTGGCAGGGCATCATGGCGCCGGTGCCGGTTAACTTCATCTTCGGCGAGGTTGAGGCCCCGCTTGCGCTCATCCTTCTCGTCGTCCTGGGCGTGCTCTGGGTGGTGGGCATTGCCTGGTCGCTCATGTCGCAGGCTTCAACCCTTCTTGAAATCCGCCGCGCCTACAAGGAGGCCAACGCCAACAAGACGCTTGCCAATCACGCGGAACTCTCCCGCACAGAGCAGATGAAGAAGACTCTGCAGGAGGAGATGAGCGGCATGCAGGAAAAGATCATCGCAGAGCTCAAGACGATCGCTTCCGAAACGGGCGCATCGGTGAAGACGAGCGATGCGCGCATCGCCGCGCTCGAAGAGTCGGTGAAGGTGCTCACGGCGCGCTTCGACAAGCTCGCGCAGGAGGCGGGCAGCGACCTCAACCCGGTCTCGCCCTCTGAACACAAGCGCGGCTTCTTCGGCGGCTTGTTTGCAGGGTCCGAAAAGGAAAAAAAGCCCGAAAAGGCGATTGAATTCAACAAGCCCGCAGCCGCAGCCGCCGCTCCCAAGGTGCTTGAGGCGCCAGAAGAGGTAAAAAAATCGTCCGAGACTCCGGCGGTTGAAGCCAAGGCGCAGGCTTCTGAGCCCGCAGCAACAGCCGCCCCTGAATCGACTGAGACCGCAGGCGACGCAACGGGCGCCAAGAAGAAGGGTTTTCTTGGGAAGATCTTTCACTAACCCGCGAGAGGTCTTGAAGCGGCCCTGAATCGACCCAAACTGAATCGACCCAAAAATGGCCCCAAAACGGCCCGTAAGGAGCGGGTGCGGCGCATCCGCTAGAAAAGGAGCGCGTCTTTGTCCGAACATCTCGTCAAGTACCTGACGGCCATCGTCGAGGAAGGAAGCTTCTCGCGCGCGGCCGAGGCGCTTGAAATCTCCCAGCCCTCGCTTTCGCAGTTCGTGCGTAGGCTTGAAGCCGAGCGCGGCGCGGTGTTGATTGACCGCAAGGCGCGGCCGATGAAGCTCACGCCCGCGGGCGAAGCGGTGCTTGAGACCGAGACCAAGATCATGAAGCTGCGCGAGAGCTGCGCCAAGATCGTCGACGAATTAAACCGCGGCGACCGCGGACGTCTTGTGATCGGCGCCTCGCACTACCGCAGCATCTATTTTCTGACGAGCATTCTTCCCACCTTCATCCGCGCGCATCCGGGCATCGAAGTGCAGATTGTCGAGGCGACCACAAAGGAGCTCGAGCAGTTTGCCGTCGAGGGGCGCTGCGACCTGTGCGTGATGCCCACGTCGCTTCACAACGAAGCTCTTGAAACGGTCAACGTCTACTACGAGCGCTACCTCGTCGTGGTCGATGCGGGCAATCCCGTGATCCAGAAGGTGCCTGCAAGCACCGAGACCTATCCGCCGATCGACTTTTCGCTTTTTGACGGCGCCCCCTTCATCACCGTGCGCCGCGGCCAGCGGCTTCGCGCGGTATTTGAAAAGGTCTGTCTTGAGTGCCACGTCTTTCCGCGCGTGGTGCTTGAAACCGTCTCGCCCGTGGCGGCGCTTTTGATGGCAAGCGAAGGCCTGGGCGCGGCGATCGTCACCGAAACCATGGCCAAGCACGCCTATCCGCGCCATCCGGTGCGCTACTTCAGCCTTACGCCCGAGCAGCCCTTGAGTCCCGTGGGGGCGGTCTACAGGAAGGATCTTTATCTCTCGCGTGCCGCCCGCGAATTCATCGAGACGATGCGCGAGCTCGCGCGGAGCTTCAGTACGCCCGCCGAAAACAGGCGCTGATCCGCCAGCCCTTTCCCGAGATCTTCCCCGAGACCTTTCACGATTCCGCCTGAAGCGGCGGAATTTTGCGGCCCAGAATTTCCTTGCCGCGCACCGTGGGACTGAAGGCGGCGTAGACGCGGCCGTCGACGCCCTTGAGACTTTCCTCGACCTCATCAAGAAAAAGCCGTCCGATGCCCGAGAGGTAGCGCGTGGCCGTGAGCGCATAAAAGCCGTAGGGCTCGCCCTCCCATCCGGGGAGCACGTGCACGAGCGTGCCCGCCTTCACAAAGCGCGCCGCAAGATCGCGCGGCATCATGGCGATGCCCTGGCCCGCAATGCACATCTCGCTGCAGATGAGCGTGTTGTTGCACGAAAAGCCGCCCTTGACGTCGACCACGACGCTGCCGCCCGCGCTGTCCCACAAGCGGGTGACGTTGCCGAAGTAGGAGTTGATGATGCAGTTGTGCTGCACGAGGTCCGAGGGCTGCTGCGGCGCGCCGTGGGAGGCGAGGTACGAGGGAGAGGCCGCCATGATGCTTCGCACCGAGCCAATGCGGCGCGCGACGGCGTTTTCCGGCAGGTCGCTTCCCACCTTGAAGGCGATGTCGATGCCGGTGCGCGCGAGATCGACGTTGCCGTCGACCGTAAAGAGCTCGACCTGAACGCCCGGATAGCGGCGCCGGAAGTTCAGAATCACGTGCTGCATGAAGACCCAGCCGATCACGATGCTCGACGATACCCGAAGCCGTCCCTCGGGCTGCAGGCCCGCGGTTGCGCGCACGTCGCTATAAAGCGACTCGGAAATCTTCAGAAGCTCGAGCGCCTTCGGGCGCATCACCTTGCCTTCGGTCGTAAGCGACACCTTGCGGGTGGTGCGCACAAAAAGAGGGGTTCCCAGCTCATGCTCAAGAAACTCGATGGCGCGGCTCACGGTAGCAAGCGACACGTCCATCTGCGCAGCCGCGCGCGTAAAGCTCCCGGCGTCGGCCACGCGCAGAAAGTAGCGCAGTGCGGTGATGCGGTCCATGGTGAAGCGGGGTGAGAGGAGGGGTGAAAAAAACAGGCGTCCGGACGGGGTGTGACAGAAACGCTCGGTACTTACCCTGAGATTGGTGCGCCGACCGGGGTCCCGTCAGTCCCTTGAAAAATCCCGATGTCGGAAACTCCCGCGCATTTTCAAGGCACGCGGAAAGCAAATCCGTAGGAATTGAGATTATTGCAGAAAACGCAATAAAGTCTTGCAGGAATTCGTCTTTATTCCCTCTTTTCGTGAAATTAAGATACCGGCAAGTCTTAGGCGGGGGACAACCCTTAGGGGGAAGTCGCCACGACCTGAGTACCCAATAATAAGGAGATAAGAACCAATGAAAGCAGTATTTCAATTGACCGCCGCGATGGCGGCTGCCTGCGTGGCGTTCCCGGCAATGGCCGACCGCGTGCTTGATGCCGACGTCGTGGTCGTGGGCGGCGGTGCCGGCGGCAGCGTTGCCGCGGCAAGCGCCCAGGAAGCCGGTCTGAAGACCGTCCTTCTTGAGAAGAACGCCTTCACGGGCGGTGCGGGCAACTTCATGGAAGGGTCGTTCGCCGTCGAGTCCTTCATGCAGAAGAAGGCCGGCGTCAAGCTCACCAAGCTCGAAGAGTTCAACCGCATGGGCGAATATCACCACTGGCGCATCAACGCTCCGCTGGTGAAGCGCTTCATCGACGAGTCGCCCAAGACCATTCAATGGGTCTGGGATCACGGCGTGCATTGGAAGGAAGTGAAGTCGGTCTGGCCCGATAACAAGAACCTCACCTGGCACATCTACCCGGCTGCAGGGTCGCTGCCGGCTGCGATGACGAAGGCCTTCGAGAAGGCGGGCGGCACACTGCTGCTACAGACCCCGGGCCAGAAGCTCATCACCAAGAACGGGCGCGTCGCCGGTGTTGAAGCCTACGACAACGTCAAGAAGGAGAAGGTGACGATCAACGCCAAGTACGTCATCCTCGCCACCGGCGGCTACAACTGGAATCCGAAGCTCGTGAAGAAGTACACGGGTGCTGATCTTGTTCCGTCCGGAGCCGCCGGCCGTACCGGCGACGGCATTGAGATGGCCATGAGCGTTGGCGCCGTGGGCGACAACATGGGCCCGATGATGATCAACGGCGCCTTCAACCCGCTCGAGGGTGAGGCGATCTGCAACGGCCCCAACAAGGAGCTGCGCGCGATCTTCCGCCAGAGCCAGCTTTATGTGGACGGCGCCGGCAACCGCTTCTTCAACGAACAGCTCACGCTTGACTGGCCCGTGGCCTCGAACGCGATCCTGCGCTCGGGCGAATGGACCTACGTCGTCTTCGACCAGGCTCTGGTCGATGAGTTCGGCAAGAAGGGCTACCTCAATCCGTGCGGTAACTTCATCCAGCGCGGCCAGAAGGCCAAGGATCTGCCCGCGATGATAGCAGCCGGCATCAAGCGCGGCGATGTCTTCAAGGGCAACACCATTGAAGAAGTCGCCAAGAAGGCGGGGCTGAATCCCGAGAACCTCAAGCGCGCCGCCGCCGACATGACGAAGTACGCCAAGCAAGGCCGCGACGATCAGTTCGGCAAGGACAAGTACTATCTGCGTGCCGTGAGCACGGCTCCGTTCTACGTCCTCAAGGGCAAGCTGCACACCCTCACCTCGCTCAACGGCGTGAAGGTGACCGAGAACCTGCAGGTTGTCGACAAGGATGAAAACGTGATCCCGGGTCTGTACGCCATCGGTCATGATGCCGGCGGCGTGTACGGCGACTCCTACGACCTGCGCGTTGGTGAAGGCACGGCTTCGTCGTTCGCCATCAACTCGGGCCGTATTGCCGTCGAGCACATCATCGACCTCGAGAAGAAGTAATCGGTCGGCTGCTTGACTCACGCCGCTTCTGAGGCAGGTTCCAAAGCCCGCCCAGCGGCGGCGGTTCAAACAATCGTCTGAAGGCAAAGGGCGCACGCTGCGCCGCGGACGTTTTAAAAGCGTTCTGCGGCAGGCGCAGCGCCCTTTTTTGTCGTTCTTGTTTGTGGGGCTGGGTTTTACGGCCCATTGTGCGGACGCGGGCTGCAGAAGGCGAGGGAAGGGAGAAAGGAAAAAAGTGAAAAGGAAAAACAAAGACCTCGGTTCATCAGAACCGAGGTCTTGGAATTCTGGGGTGGGAGATGGGACTCGAACCCACGACAACCGGAATCACAATCCGGGACTCTACCAACTGAGCTACACCCACCATCAAATTTTTTCTCGCTAGAGCCATTGGCCTGCCCGGCAGGATTCGAACCAGCGACCCTCGGCTTAGAAGGCCGATGCTCTATCCAACTGAGCTACGGGCAGAGACTGCAGCATGGTCGGGGTGAAGAGATTCGAACTCCCGACATCCTGCTCCCAAAGCAGGCGCGCTACCGGGCTGCGCTACACCCCGCGAGAGGAAACGATTATAAGAATAAATTTTCCGGATGCAAGTCCCTCGACACAAAAAATCGTCCCGCACCCCGGGAAGGCCTTGTAAACCGGCGCTTCGCGCGGAGTTGCCGGTATCAAACCGCTACAATCAGCCGAAGCATCAGCCCGAAGGCTGGGCCCCTGGCAGGAGCTTTGAAAGCAGGCGCCCAGCAAGGCACAGACGACAGGCAAAGACGACATAAAGGACAACAGCAATGGATGATATTTTGGAGCGCATCCTCGCCGTCAAGCGCGAGGAGGTCAAGCTCGCACGCAGTGCGGTGAGTCTTGGAGAGCTCAAGGCTGAAGTGCAGCGCCAGACGCCCGCGCGCGGCTTTGCCCGGGCCATGCAGCAGAAGGTGAGCGAAGGCCGTGCGGCGGTGATTTCCGAAGTGAAGAAGGCTAGCCCGAGCAAGGGGCTCATTCGCGCCGACTTCCGTCCCGCCGAGATTGCCGCCGACTACGAGCGCAACGGCGCGGCGTGCCTGTCTGTCCTCACCGACCGGCAGTTCTTCATGGGCTCGCGTGAGGCGCTTCTTGCGGCCCGCGCCGCAGTCTCGATTCCCATTCTGAGAAAGGATTTTTTGGTTGACCCCTATCAGGTCTACGAGGCGCGCGTCTGGGGCGCCGATGCGGTGCTCATCATCATGCGCGCCGTCAACGATGCACTGGCTTCCGACCTTGCACAGACCGCCTTTGATCTCGGCATGGACGTGCTGGTGGAAACGCACGACGAAGAGGAAATCGAGCGGGCGCTCAAGCTCCCCGCCAAGCTCATCGGCATCAACAACCGCAACCTGCGCACCTTTGAAACCTCAATCGAGCAGACGATCCGTCTGCGGCATCTGGTGCCCGAAGACCGCATCGTCGTCACCGAAAGCGGCGTGCATGACGCCTCCGACGTGGCCCGCCTGCGCGGCTGCGGCGTCAACTGCTTCCTCGTCGGAGAGGCGTTCATGCGCGCCCCGTCGCCCGGGGCGGCATTAAACGAACTCTTTCAAACCGCAGAGCCCGTCCGAGGCTAGAGGCGGGAAGATGTGAGTCGATCGATCCATGACTGATTGCGTTCAAACCGAGAGCCTCAACAAAAGCTTGAGCCCGCAGGCGCTTGCGCCTGGAGCGCTTTGCGCCGGGTGGCTTGACGTCGTCGCCCCCTTTCTTGCCTCAGCAGAAGGGCGCACGCTCACCGACTTTCTCAACGCGCGGCTTGCTGCGGGCGCCATCGTCTATCCGCCCGATCCCTGGCGAGCGCTCAAGGGCCTGGCGCCAGCCGACGTGCGCGTCGTGATTCTCGGGCAGGATCCCTACCATGGGCCGGGACAGGCAACCGGCATGGCCTTTGCCGTGCCCGAGGCATTGAAGCGCCTGCCGCCGAGCCTTAAAAACATCTTTGCCGAAGTCGCCCGCGAGTACGGCACGGTGCCGCGCACCTCGGGCGACTTGTCGGACTGGGCGCGGCAGGGCGTGCTGCTCCTCAATAGTTCGCTCACCGTGGAAGAGGGAAAGCCCCTTGCGCACGCAGGCCGCGGCTGGGAGACGTTGACGGACCGGCTTTTGCTGCAGGTGCTTGAAGCCGCGCGCCCGGTGGTGTTTCTTCTTTGGGGCGCATGGGCGCAGAAAAAGGAGGCGCTTGTCGCCAGCCACGCCAAAGCGCCCGTGTGCATTCTCAAGGCAAACCATCCGTCGCCTTTGTCGGCAAGGCGTCCTCCGGTGCCCTTCATCGGCTGCGGACACTTTGCGGCGGCAAACGCCTGGCTCAAAAGCATGGGACGGGAGGAAATTGACTGGAGCGGCGCTGCCGTCAAGGCCAACGGCGGACCAAAAGCGAGATCCGAAGCGAGAACCTCAGCGCAGGCTGTGGGGGAGTGTCTACTGCACCGGCAAGGCGAGCTTTTCTGAAGCAAGGACTGCGTCGGAATTTGTCGCAGTCGCGCGCTTTTTTGGTGATTGCCCTTAGTCGTGCGAGAGCCCCGTTGAAGGCGTGTCAGTGCGGAAAAAATCAGCGATAATTAAGCGTTTTCCGCGGGCGGTGCGCCCCGGGTGAGTCTTGTTGTACAGATTTTAGGGAAAGAGCGAAGAATGTCTTTCAATATGGTTCAGGATCAGCCTGGCACTTTCAATGCCTGCATCAAGGTGATCGGCGTGGGCGGTGGCGGCGGCAACGCCGTCGAGCACATGATCGACAAGGAAGCCCAGGGGATCACGTTCATTGCGGCCAATACGGATCAGCAGGCGCTCAATCGCTCGCGCGCCAACATCGTGATTCCGCTCGGCAAGACCGGCCTTGGCGCCGGCGCTAAGCCTGAAGTGGGCGCCATGGCCGCGCAGGAAGCCAGCGACAAGATCCGCGAGGCGCTCGAAGGCACCCATCTGCTCTTTATCACCGCCGGCATGGGCGGCGGCACCGGCACCGGCGCTGCGCCTGTGATCGCCTCGATTGCCAAGGAGCTCGGCATTCTCACTGTGGCTGTCGTCACCAAGCCCTTTGAGTTTGAAGGCTCGCGCCGCATGCGTCAGGCGCAGGCGGGCATCGAAAACCTCAAGGACAAGGTCGACAGCCTCATCGTGATTCTCAACGACAAGCTCGAAGAAGAGGTGGGCGACGACGCCACGATGCTCGAGTGCTTTGCTGCGGCCGACGATGTGCTCTACAAGGCCTGCAACGGCATCGCTGAGATTATCCACACGCCGGGCCTCATCAACGTCGACTTCGAAGATCTTCGCACCGTCATGGGCGAGCGCGGTACGGCCATGATGGGAACGGCCACGGCTAATGGTCCGGATCGTGCGCGCCTTGCGGCCGAAAAAGCCATCGCCTGCCCGTTGCTTGAAGGTGCAAACCTTCAGGGCGCACGCGGCCTGCTCGTGTATGTCACCGCCTCGGCCGAGACGATGAGCCAGAGCGAAGTGCGTCAGGTGATGACGATCATGAAGAACTTCGTGAGCAAGGCCGCAAGCCAGAGTATCTGTACAGCCTCCGACAACACGATTGGTGACGATCTACGTGTGACCGTGGTTGCCACCGGTCTCGATCAGCCGCTTGAGCAGGCGCAGACGGCTGCTGTCGCCCCCGACGTTTTTGGTAGCCGGGAGACAGCCCGCGGCGACATCCCGAGCTTCGGCGCGCCGCGTCCGATGCCGCGCGTGGAGCCCGCAGCAGAGCCCCCGCAGCCCGTGCAGCCTGCGCCGCGTCACGTGCAGGTGCCGCAGTTCACGCAGGGCTTTGCAAGCGCCCGCGTGCAGCCTGCCGTGCAAACGCCGGCAGCCGCGGGGGGGGCCCGCCCCCGCCAGGGGAGCGGGGGGGGGGCCGGGAGGGGACACCGGGGCGCCGAA
>USAL01000018.1 GCA_900552545.1 uncultured Sutterella sp.
TGAACCTGTGAATAAAGCTGATGCAGATCGGATAGCAGAAGAGATCGAAACGGCAGAACACATTAAGAAGTTACGTGCCATACGCAGGAAATAGAAAAATTGATAAATTCAATACTGCATTTCTCAGCATTAAATTTATCTCTATGACCAGTCAAGAGATGTACCTGCCATGAGCTTAATATCATGTCAGATATATCGGTCACAAACTCCCTCAGCAGCTAAGAGGAGGACAAATGTCTCGACTAATCACTTTACAGGACTGGGCTAAAGAAGAATTTGGGGACTTAGCACCAAGTGAGCGAGTTCTGAAAAAATACGCGCAAGGGAAAATGATGGCCCCACCCGCTATAAAAGTTGGTCGCTACTGGATGATTGACCGAAATTCCCGTTTTGTAGGAACGCTTGCAGAACCGCAACTCCCAATAAACGCAAACCCAAAACTCCAACGGATAATCGCTGATGGCTGCTAGACCCCGATCTCACAAAATCTCTATACCCAATTTATATTGCAAATTAGATAAGCGAACCGGAAAGGTATATTGGCAATACAAACATCCACTATCCGGTCGTTTTCATAGCTTAGGAACTGATGAGAATGAAGCAAAACAAGTTGCTACTGAAGCAAATACCATTATTGCTGAACAACGTACCCGACAAATATTAAGCGTCAATGAGCGTCTGGAAAGAATGAAAGGCAGGCGCTCAGACATTACGGTGACAGAATGGCTTGATAAATATATTTCTATCCAGGAGGACAGGCTGCAACATAATGAACTAAGACCCAACTCCTATCGGCAAAAAGGCAAACCCATTCGTCTTTTCCGTGAGCATTGTGGAATGCAACACCTCAAGGATATTACCGCACTTGATATTGCCGAAATAATTGATGCTGTAAAGGCTGAAGGTCATAACAGGATGGCGCAAGTCGTGAGAATGGTGTTGCTCGACGTCTTCAAAGAAGCACAACACGCCGGACATGTTCCGCCAGGATTTAACCCAGCGCAGGCAACAAAACAGCCGCGAAATCGAGTAAACCGCCAAAGATTATCACTGCCCGAATGGCAGGCAATATTTGACAGCGTAAGCAGACGGCAGCCCTATTTAAAATGCGGGATGCTACTTGCTCTTGTCACTGGACAACGTTTAGGCGATATCTGCAATTTGAAATTCTCTGATATCTGGGACGACATGTTGCACATTACTCAGGAAAAAACCGGTTCAAAACTTGCTATTCCGCTTAACCTGAAATGCGATGCTCTGAATATTACCCTTCGTGAAGTTATATCTCAGTGCAGGGATGCTGTTGTTAGTAAATATCTGGTCCATTACCGTCACACTACCTCTCAAGCAAACAGAGGAGACCAGGTGTCTGCAAATACTCTTACAACGGCTTTTAAAAAGGCCAGGGAAAAATGTGGCATAAAATGGGAGCAAGGAACTGCGCCCACATTTCATGAGCAGCGATCTCTGTCAGAACGGTTATATCGGGAACAGGGTCTGGATACGCAAAAGTTGTTAGGTCATAAATCCAGAAAAATGACCGACCGATACAATGATGATCGTGGTAAAGACTGGATTATCGTAGATATCAAAACAGCATAGAAAATAGCCAGTTTTGGGGAAGGGTTTTGGGGAAAGTTTTGGGGAAGATTTTAAATCATCATAAAACAACGGGCGTGTTATACGCCCGTTTCAATATTTAACACATGTAGTGATTACATATTCTTGATGATCGCGTCACCAAACTCTGAACATTTCAGCAGTTTAGCGCCTTCCATCAGACGTTCGAAGTCATAGGTTACGGTCTTGGCATTGATTGCGCCTTCCATACCTTTAACAATCAGGTCAGCCGCTTCAGTCCAACCCATATGGCGCAGCATCATCTCAGCGGAGAGGATGATAGAGCCTGGGTTAACTTTGTCCTGACCGGCGTATTTCGGCGCAGTACCGTGGGTGGCTTCAAACAGGGCACATTCGTCACCGATGTTTGCGCCAGGTGCGATACCAATACCACCAACCTGTGCTGCCAGAGCGTCAGAAATGTAATCACCGTTCAGGTTCATACAGGCGATAACGTCGTATTCAGCCGGACGCAGCAGGATCTGCTGCAGGAACGCATCGGCGATCACGTCTTTCACCACGATCTCTTTGCCGGTGTTCGTGTTCTTTATTTTCTCCCACGTACCGCCGTCGAGCAGCACGCCGCCGAACTCTTCGCGAGCCAGCTGGTAGCCCCAGTCTTTGAAGGCGCCTTCGGTGAACTTCATGATGTTGCCCTTGTGCACCATGGTGACGCTTGCGCGGTCGTGCTCGATGGCGTAGCGGATCGCCTTGCGGATGAGCCGCTCGGAGCCCTCGCGGCTCACGGGCTTGATGCCGATGCCGCTCGTGGCGGGAAAGCGGATCTTGGTGACGCCCATCTCGTCGCGCAGGAAGCTGATCACGCGCTGGGCCTCGGCGCTCTCGGCAGGCCACTCGATGCCGGCGTAGATGTCCTCGGTGTTTTCGCGAAAGATCACCATGTCGACGTTTTCAGGATGCTTGACGGGCGAGGGGGTGCCTGCGAAGTAGCGCACCGGGCGCAGGCAGACGTAAAGGTCAAGCCGCTGGCGCAGGGCGACGTTGAGACTGCGGATGCCGCCGCCCACGGGAGTCGTGAGCGGGCCTTTGAAGCCCACCTTGAAGGTCTTGAGCGCTTCAAACGTCTCTTCGGCGATCCAGGTGTCGGCGCCGTAGATGCGGGTGGCTTTTTCACCGGCAAAGATCTCCGTCCAGGCGATGCGGCGTCGGCCGCCGTAGGCCTTTTCGACGGCGCGGTTGATGACGTCGATCGCAACCGGCGAGACGTCGGCGCCGATGCCGTCGCCTTCGATGTAGGCGATGACCGGAGTGTCGGGAACGACGAGCTCGCCGGTGCTTGAGACCGTGATGGGCTTGCCGAACGAGGGGACTTGAATGTGTTCAAACATGATGCTGTGTGACTCCCTATTCTTTTTCGTGCGGTTTGCTGCCTGCGCCTGATCCGCGTGCTGCAGGGCGGACGGTTCTTCCTGCGGGTGCGCGCCTTGAGTGCGCCTCCGGGCAGCGGCTTCTATTGTTGCACGATGCGGGGGCTTTGCCGAGTGCGCAGACACGATTGCACGATTGCGTCCGGCGCTTGTGACCGATTCGGGGGCTTGGGGCGACAATGAGGAACAAGGGGCTGGAAAAAATCGACGGAGTCCTGTAAAATCACGACCCTGATTTTCCCGTGCTTGCGGTTTCCCCGTTTTCCACTGAACCGTACAAGCGTTGAGCGGCTTGAAAATCAAAACGAAATGATTGGGCGGGCTTTCCACTGAGGTCGATTGAACAACCTCGGGAAGGGAGCGACTGCCTCGTTTTTTTACTTGACGCAACCGGTCTGTCAGATGCGGATCCAACCTGCGTGAAGCCTGAGCGCCATCTCGGGTGAGACGGAATTTTCGGTGCGTTGCATTCATATTAGGTGAGAACAATGAAGACCTTCTCGGCCAAGCCGCTGGAAGTTCAGCGCGACTGGTACGTGGTCGATGGCAGCAATAAGGTGCTCGGCCGCCTTGCAGCCGAAATCGCACTGCGCTTGCGCGGCAAGCACAAGCCCGAATACACGCCGCATGTCGATACGGGCGACTACATCGTCGTGATCAACGCTGACAAGCTCGTGATGTCTGCTGAAAAGGCAGGCAAGAAGACCTACTACCGCCACACCGGCTATCCGGGCGGCGTGTACTCCACCACCTTCAAGGAAATGCAGGCCAAGCATCCCGGCCGCGCTCTGGAGATCGCCGTCAAGGGCATGCTCCCGAAGGGCCGTCTCGGCTATGCCATGATCAAGAAGCTCAAGATCTACGCTGGCGCCGAACATCCGCACACTGCTCAGCAGCCCAAGGTTCTTGACATTTAAGGTGGATAAAGATGATCGGTAACTACAACTACGGCACCGGCCGTCGCAAGAGCTCGGTGGCCCGCGTCTTCATCAAGCGCGGCACCGGCAAGATCGTGATCAACGGTCGCGAACTCAACGACTTCTTCAAGCGCGAAACGGGCCGCATGATCGTCATGCAGCCCCTGCAGCTCACCGAGAACACCGAAACGTTCGACATCATGGTCAACGTGAGCGGTGGCGGTGAATCCGGCCAGGCTGGCGCCGTTCGTCACGGCATCACCCGCGCTCTGATCGACTACGATGCTGGCCTCAAGCCCGCTCTGTCGGCCGCTGGTCTCGTGACCCGCGACGCCCGCGAAGTCGAACGTAAGAAGGTTGGTCTGCGCAAGGCTCGTCGCGCCAAGCAGTTCAGCAAGCGTTAATCGCTTCGCCCGCCGCTCGTCTGCGGGAGGTCTCGAAAGCGTGTATTCTGCGTGTGCTTTCAGTCGCACGAAGAAGGGCGCCGAAAACCCTCCCGCCGCGGTCAGCCGCAGAGGCTGCACGCAGTTGGCGGCAAGGGTATCTCAAAGAAAAATCGCCATGGCTCGAAAGCGGGTTGTGGCGATTTTTCTTTATCCGGTCGCTGCCGGCCGGCGCCGGTCTTCCTTTGAGGCTGTCGGCACCGTTTCGTTGGTTTCAACTACTTCCCTGCTTGGAGCACATCCATGTCTGAGAAAAAGATTTCAGTGGGCATCGTCGGCGCCACGGGCTATACGGGCGTGGAGCTGCTGCGCATCCTTGTGCGTCATCCCGAGGCCCGGGTGACTGTCATTACCTCCCGCAAGGATGCGGGAACGTCGGTGGCGACGATGTTTCCATCGCTTCGCGGCTACCTCGACGACCTGTGCTTTACGGCGCCCGACGAGGCCGACCTCAAGCACTGCGACGTGGTGTTCTTTGCAACGCCGCACGGCGTGGCGATGAGCATGGCCCGCGAGCTTGTGGCCGCAGGCGTCAAGATCATTGACCTTGCTGCCGACTTCCGGCTCAAGGACACGGCTGAGTTCACGCGCTGGTACAAGATGGAGCATGCCTGCCCCGATCTGTTGGCCGAGGCCGTCTACGGACAGCCCGAAACCATGCGCAACGAGATGAAGACGGCGCGCATTCTCGGCATGGCGGGCTGCTACCCGACCTCGATCGAGCTCGGACTGCTGCCCCTGATGGAGTACGAAAAGGCGCATCCGGGGACGTTCGATCTCAAGACCATCATCGCCGACAGCAAGTCGGGCATCTCGGGCTCGGGCAAGAAGGCCGACGTCTCGCTCATCACGGCTGAGATGAGCGACAACTTTCACGCCTACGGTCTCAAGGGCCATCGCCATCAGCCCGAAATCGTGCAGCAGCTGCGCAAGCTCTGCGGCAACGACGGGCTTGAGATGACTTTCGTGCCGCACCTGCTGCCGACGATTCGCGGCATTCACTCGACGATCTACATCCGCTTCAAGGATGCGGCCAATTCCCTGGATCTGCAGGCGCTCTACGAAAAGCGCTACGCCGACGAGTACTTCGTCGACGTCATGCCCGCGGGCTCGCATCCCGAGACGCGCTCGGTGCGCGGCTCGAACTTCCTGCGGCTTGCGGTGCACCGCCCGGGCAACAAGGATCTCGTCGTGGTGCTTGCCGTTGAGGACAATCTTGTGAAGGGCGCCGCCGGTCAGGCGGTGCAGGCGATGAACCTTCTTTTCGGCCTCGACGAAAAGACCGGCCTCGACTGGCCGGCGCTCATCCCGTAGAAACGGGGCCGGTGCGTCGTCATTTTGTTGCAGACACTTTTACCTGCGCGGCCGGTTTGTTACAGGTTTTTTGGCGGAGAGCGGGTGGAGTTTTCCGTATAATCTCAAAAATTCGGCATCGGGCGGTTTTTCAATGCCCGCCCGGGGTGCCGGTTGAGTTCTTCATCAGCAAAGGGGTTAGTTGTGTTCTTTATTTCTGACGCGTGGGCCCAGGCGGCCGATGCAGCCGGCGGCTTGAACGGTTTTCTCGTGCAGGTCGTTCCGATCATTCTCATCTTCGTTGTTTTCTGGTTCTTCCTGATTCGTCCGCAGCAGAAGCGCCAGAAGGAACACCAGAAGATGTGCGAAGCTCTCACCAAGGGTGATGAGGTCGTGACGGTCGGCGGCATGGCCGGACGCATCGCCGACGTGAGCGAGCAGTACATCGTGATCGAGATCAGCAATGTCGACGGCAAGCCCGTGACGCTCACGCTGCAGCGCGCAGCGGTGCAGACCGTTCTGCCCAAGGGCACTCTGAAGTCGATCTAATGGCTGCAATGCACGAAGCGGGCGCACCCTGAAAATTCGGGTGGCGCCCTTTTCGTGTTTTTTGAGTTTCCCCGATTGCAGTGCCTTTGCCGTTCGCGCAAGGGCAAGGGGACGCGGCAGTGCGTGCAGATCTCCCCGAGGGAAAACGGCCCGACGCTGCATACTTTCTGAATCCGGACAGGCTGCCGACGGTGCGGTCGCTAGTTGCGCAAGTTGCATGAGTCTGCCGCGTCTTCGGAGTTTCTTATGAACCGATATCCACTTTGGAAGTACATACTGATCGCAGTGGTGCTCATCATTGCCATCGTGTACACGCTTCCCAACTTCTACGGTGAGTCTCCTGCCGTGCAGGTGAGCTCGGCCAAGGCGACCGTCAAGGTTGACGAGTCGATGATGACCAAGGTCGAGCAGGCGCTCAAGAACGCCAACCTCACGCCCAACGGCATCTTCTTTGAGCGCGGCGCGCAGCAAAACACCGTGCGCGTGCGCTTTGATCCGACGGCGGCCGAGCAGCAGCTCAAGGCCCAGACGGTGCTCGAGCAGGCGCTCAATCCCGACCGCACCGATCCGAGCTACATCGTCGCTCCCAACCTCGTGCCCAATACGCCGAGTTGGCTTCTGAGCCTCAATGCGCTGCCGATGTACCTCGGTCTTGACCTGCGCGGCGGCGTGCACTTCCTGCTGCAGGTCGACATGCGCGCTGCCATCGAAAAGCGCGCCGAAGCCACGGCGGCTGATCTTCGCACCCAGCTGCGCGACCAGCGCATCCGCCACACCGGCATCAGCCGCGTGGGCAACACGGTCGAGATCCGCTTCTCCGACGCGCAGGAGCGCGCCCGCGCCAACGACCTGCTGCGTTCGACCCAGCCCGACCTGATTCTCACCGAGGCCGAAGCGGGCGGCGCCTACATGATCCGCGCCGAGCTTTCGCAGAAGGCGATCAAGAACGTGCAGGAGTACTCCCTCAAGCAGAACATCTCGACGCTGCACAACCGCATCAACGAGCTCGGCGTTGCCGAGCCCGTGATCGCGCAGCAGGGCGCCGACCGCATCGTGGTCCAGCTGCCCGGCGTGCAGGATACGGCCAAGGCCAAGGACATCCTCGGCCGCACCGCCACGCTTGAAGTGCGCATGGTCGACGATTCGCCCGAGGCGCTCTCGCAGCTTGCGCAGGGCAACGTGCCCTTCGGCGACGAGCGCTATCTCGATCGCGCCGGCCGTCCGATCCTCGTCAAGCGCCGCGTGGTGCTCACCGGTGAAAACCTCAACGACGCGCAGCCCGGCTTCGATTCCCAAACGCAGGAGCCCACCGTCAACCTGACGCTCGACAACCGCGGCGCGCGCATCTTCCGCGACGTGACCCGCGACAACGTCGGCAAGCGCATGGCGATCATCCTGTTTGAAAAGGGCAAGGGCGAGGTCGTGACCGCTCCCGTGATCCGTCAGGAAATCGCGGGCGGCCGCGTGCAGATTTCCGGCCGCATGACGACGATGGAGGCGACCGATACGGCGCTGCTGCTGCGCGCGGGCTCGCTTGCGGCTCCGATGGAAATCGTCGAGGAACGCCTGATCGGCCCGTCGCTTGGCGCCGACAACATCAGCGCGGGCTTTCGCTCGACCCTTTACGGCTTCTCGATCGTGGCGATCTTCATGGTGCTCTACTACCAGGTCTTCGGCGTCGTTTCGGCTCTTAGCCTGATCTGCAACGTCACCTGCCTGGTTGCGCTGCTTTCAATGCTGCAGGCTACGCTCACGCTGCCCGGCATTGCCGCTATTGCGTTGACGCTCGGCATGGCCGTCGACTCGAACGTGCTCATCAACGAGCGCGTGCGCGAGGAGCTGCGTGTCGGACGCACGCCGCAGCTGGCCATCAGCGAGTGCTACGGCATGGCCTTTGCCACGATTCTTGACTCGAACATCACGAGCTTGATCGCGGGTCTGGCGCTACTCATCTTTGGTTCCGGTCCGGTGCGCGGCTTTGCCGTGGTGCACTGTCTGGGTATTCTCACCTCGATCTTTACGTCCGTGGTGGTTTCGCGTGCCATGATCAATCTGATCTACGGCCGCCGCAAGAAGCTTGCCCGCGTTCACATCGGCCAGGTCTGGAAGCCTGATCCCGAGAAGGCGAAGTAGGACGGCGTAAGGAGGCAGAACAAATGGAATTTTTCCGCATTCACAAGACGATTCCGTTTATGCGCTATTCGCATATCCTGAATCTCATCTCTTTCGTGTCCTTCGCCGTGGCCGTGTACTGGATTTTCTTCCACGGACTGGCGCTTTCCATCGAGTTCACGGGCGGCACGCAGGTTGTGGTTGAATATCCGCAGTCGGCGCCGACCGAGCAGATCCGCACGCAAATCAAGGACAAGATGGGCATTGAGGCCGCCGTGCAGAACTACGGCACGTCGCGCGACGTGATGATCCGTCTGCCGATGAAGGTCGGCGAGTCCTCGGGGCAGCAGGCAAACGAGCTTCTGGCCGTGCTGCAGCAGACCGAGCCCGGCGTGAAGCTGCTCAACAACGAGTTCGTGGGACCGCAGGTGGGCGAGGAGCTTGCAACCGACGGCGCCACCGCGCTCCTTCTCGTGGTCGTGGGCATCATGATCTACCTCGCCTTCCGCTTCGAGTGGAAGTTTGCCGTGGCTGCGATCATCGCCAACCTGCACGACGTGGTGATTGTGATCGGCATCTTCGCCCTGATGCAGTGGGAGTTCTCGCTTCCGGTGCTCGCGGCGGTGCTGGCCGTGCTGGGCTACTCGGTCAATGAGTCGGTGATTATTTTCGACCGCGTGCGCGAGCACTTCAGAAAGATGCGCCGCGCTTCGTCGATTGAAGTGGTCAACTCGGCCATTACGGCGACGATTTCAAGAACGGTGATCACGCACTCGTCGACGCTGGCGATGACGCTCACGATGTTCTTCTTCGGCGGTCCGGCGCTGCACCACTTTTCGCTTGCGCTCACGATCGGCATTCTGCTCGGCGTCTACTCGTCGGTGTTCGTGGCCGCAGCCATCGCCCTGTACCTCGGCGTCAAGCGCGAGGACTTCGTCAAGCCGATGAAAAAGGACGTGCAGGAGATGGTGCCCTAGCGCGATCCCGATGACCAGTCTCTCAAGATGCCCGGGGCATCTTGAGACTGCGCTCATACACGAAGCCCCTCGTCGGATGAACTCTCGGCGAGGGGCTTAAATTTTTAAGCGTTTTGTATCTTTGAACCGGGCGGCGTCAGAACTTCGCCTCCGGATAGAGCTTGAGAAGAACGGCGCGTACGACCTCATCAAACCGTGCTGAGAGATCCTTGGCCTCAAGCTTCATGGGCTCGAGTACTTCCTCGATCGTCGGGCGCCAGAATGGCGGATATTCGCTCTCGACCCAGTTGCCGCGGCCGCGCCCGAAGTGCGCAATCGCAAGATAAAGAAGCACGGCCTCGATGAAGAAGTTCTTGAGCGCCGCCTCAGACCAGGTGACGGTGGTGCCGGAGGCCCCCTTCTGATGGTTGTAGGCGATCGCTAGCCCTGCGCCACCGAGGGCGCCCACGACGGTGCCGATCAGCGTTCCCAGCCCGAGCGTGAGGCCGCCTGAGGCAAGATCCGTTGCAAGCCCGCCTGCGGCGCCGGTGCCGATGGCGCCCGCGACGGCCGCGTGACGCGGATCCACGGGATTGGTGACCTGCCAGTCGGACTGCATGCGCTGCAGGATTTCCTTGCGGATGCCCTTGCCCTTGAGGCCGTTGACGACAATGAGCCGGTCGGTGAGGGCGCAGAAGTCGTCGGTGGCGCGAGCCGAGAGCGCGGTTTGCGCGGCTTCGGCCGGGTCGTGAATGTTTTCGTTTTTCGTCAGCCCCAGGCGCTTCCCGAGGAACTTGATCTGATCGATCATCTTGGGCGTGGGGGCGACTTCGCGCTCGCCCGCGAGCTTGTTGAGGTAGTTCTTGAGCGCTTCAATGCTTGAGGCGTAGGCCGAGCGGCGCTGCCGCGACCAGCTCTGGCGCACGGATTCAAAGGCGGCGTCAAGATCGGTCCGAAGCGCCTTGGCGATTTCGTCAAAGAGCATGAATTCCTGCACCCAGCAGCGCGCGAAGGCGTCCATCGAGAGCACGCCGCTCACAATCGGGTACTCCTTCATCGCCTTGGCCCAGCGCTCGACTTCGCCCAGCTCGGCCGCATGCGGCCGTGGCTGTCCGATTTGGTTCAAAAGCACGATGACGGGCTTGCCGATCCACTCGAGGATGTGCATTTCGGCGCGCACGTAGGGCGCGGTTTCGGGAAGCTCGGTGGCGTTGACGAGGTACAAGACGACGCTGGAGACGTCCTTGACGTGCTTCAAGGCCCGCTGGTTGAGCCACTGGGTCTTGTTGGCCATTCGGTCCCAGACTTCCGAGAGAAACCACCCGACGGGATTGGAGCGGCCGGCAAGGCGCTTGGCAAGCGCCACCGAATTGCCGAATCCGGGCGTATCCCAGAGAATGAGTTCGGCGCCCTCCGGCGAGCGTGCGAGCACGTAGTCGTCGGTGGTTTCCGTGACGTGAGCGCGGTCGGCGACTTCGCCGATGTCGCGCGACAGAAGCGTGCGGGCAAGCGTCGTTTTGCCGATGTTGGTATGGCTGACCAGGCTCAGATGAATGCGCAGGGGATCAATCGACATCACTGGGTGTCCTTGGTGTCAGAAGGCGCCGCAGCCTTTCTGGCGGCGGAGCTTTCAGAGGTGAGAGCCGCGCTCATGGCGTTGTCGCGACGCTCGTTGTGTTCGTTTTGTTTGGTTTCGTTCGTGGTCGGCTCAAGCACTTTCGGCTCGGCCGGCTGCACATCCTCGTTGCGAGCCGTCGAAGAGTCATCCGCCGCAGGCGGATTCGTGCGCGGGGGTTCTGCCGCAGGAAGCGCAATCACGGCTTCGGCAGGCTCGGCGCGCACCCGCTCCGGAATCTTCACCGGAACCCGGGTTGCCGTTGCCGGGCCGTCGGCCGCAAGCGAGGCCGTCTGCGCGGCCGCCCAGCCGCGCAGCTTCTTGATTGCGGCAAGCTGCTCGTCGGCGCCGGGCTTGAGGACAAAAAGCGTCAGGCCGCGGCTTTGGGCAAAGGCGCTCCAAAGGTCGCCTCGCTCCTTGATGCGGGAGGAAAGCCCGCGGAAGTGTTCGGAGAATTCCGTCAGATCGAGCAGCCCCGCAAAAACGGTGCCGGGCGTCATGTCGCAGGCCGCTCGGAGCTTTTCGATCACAAGACCGTGCGTGTCGACTTCGGGCGTCTGCACGGCATCAAGCCAGAGCGCCACAACGGTTCGACGTTCTCCGCCGTTGATGGCGGCAACGGCCGCCTCCGGGTCGTCAAAGTCCATTGCGACGACGTCCGAATCGGCTTCCTGCCCCCAGTAGCGGCGCACGCGCGTGACCGTCTGCTCGCGCTGCGCCCGCTCGATCGTCGAGGTGACGATGATGAGGCGCCCGAGCGCCGCATCCTCGGCGCACTGCACGAGGACGTCGGCAAAGTACGGATCATCGAGATCGATCAACACGTGGTTGTGAAAGCGCCGGATGCGCCAGGTGTCAAAGAGTACGAGCACCAGGCGCGGCAGCACGACCACAAGCACCATGAAGAGCATCATGCGGATGAGCCAGGGAGCGGCCGAGGGCGCCTCCTTGAGGTACGGGAGGTTGTCCGCGCGCATGGCGACGACGGCGTCAAGATCGGGCATCGCGGGCAGCCCGCCGATGCTCGGAATGATGCCGTAGGTGTAGTCAAGGAAATTCTTGACGGCGGCGGGGCTGTCGGCAAGCCATGTGCTCTCCCAGCCCGCCCAGTACGAGGTGCCGAAGCCCCGGATCAAGAGACTCGTGATGAGGCCCAAGGCAAAGGCAATGGCCGCAAAGTGCAGCACACGCGCTACGTGAACCCGCACGAGCGGCGCGGCAAGCGTGCTCCAGCGGGCGTAGAAGGCCGATTTGAAGCCCTTTTTAAAGCTTAGCGTCGAGAACGCGGCCTTTTCCACGAAGGCGTTCAGAACCGAGCGCAGCGGCAGTCCGAAGCGGTTGCGATGGTTGCCGAGAATGCCGAGCGCACACAGAAACAGCACGCAGTAAACGAGAAGATTCCAGACGATGACGGTCCAGAACGGGGGCGAGAGGAGGTTGACGAGGTGCTCGGGACTTGCGATGCGGTCTGAGAGCGCCCCGATGATGTAGGCCCCGAGAATGAAGAGGGGCGCAAGAAATAGCGGCAGCCTCGCCTTGGTGCCGACCGAGGTCGGGACGCCGCGTTCGGCTGCGGCGGCAAGCACGAGCCGCGCCCGCTCGGAGAGGACGCGGGCGGCGCCTGCATCTTCTCCCAATGCGTGCGCGGCGCGCAGGCTCGCGCTTTCGGCGTCGGCCGCCGTCCACTTGACGGATTTGTCGCCCGATTGCTCAACGGCGCGGGCAAGCTCGATGAGCTTGGCCTGCTGCAGGTTCACGCAGATGGTCGATTTCTTCTTGCGTCCCATGGTCTTTGCGAAAGTTGCGTTCAAGAAGCAATTCTAGGAGATTTGCCGCAACGGCCCGAGAAGCGTAAGGTGCGCGGCACGTCAATTTCCGCGGCCGACCGCGCGGCGGGCGTCTGCAACGGCCTGCGCAAGCGCCTGCGCCGCGCGCCCGGGATCGGGCTGCCCGCAGATGGCCGAGACGACGGCAAGCCCGTCGGCGCCCGCCGCAATCAGAGGCTGCGCGAGGTTTGCCTTGACGCTTCCGATGGCAACGACCGGGCAGGGCTTGCGGGCGGCAAGCGCGGCAAAGCCCTCGATGCCGAGCGCCGCCGCGGCGTCGGTCTTTGTTGCGGTCGAAAAGATGGGCCCGATGCCGAGATGGTCGACAAGCGAGGTGTCGACATCAGCAAGCTCCTGCGCGCTGGAAACCGAAAGTCCCAGAAGCCGCCCGGCGCCGATGATGGCTCGCGCATCGGTGGGCGCGAGATCCTATTGCCCGACATGCAGTCCGTCGGCGTCGCAGGCGAGGCAAACGTCGGCATGGTCGTTGATGATGAGCGGCACTCCGAGCGGCGCGAGTACTTTCTTGAGCGCACGGCCGCATTCGACAAGGGCGCGCTTTTTCCAGTTCGGTGCACGCAGCTGCACGATGGTGGCGCCGTTTTGCGCCGCGGCAAGCGCCGTCTGCACCATGCCGCGGGCGCCCCCGCACATGTCGGGATCAAGAACCAGATAAACGGAAAGATCAGCCGTGCGCATCAATAGAAGTCCTTGGCCTGAATGAGATGCAGGGCGTCGATGTAGGCCACCTTGAAGCTGCCCGGGCCGCTTGCAACGCCCGCGGCCTGCTGTGCGGCGAGCTTGGCAAGCGCACAGGCCGAGGCAACGGCCTGCAGGGGGTGCTCGGTCTGCGCAAGATAGGCTGCAACCATCGAGGAAAGAGAGCAGCCCGTGCCCACCACCATCGTGCTCTTCGGGGAGCCGCCCTTGACCGACAGAATGTCGTAGCCGTCGGTGACGTAGTCGACCACGCCCGTGACGCAGACGATGGCGCCCGTCTTGCGCGCAAGCCCGATGGCGGCCTCGATGGCCGTCTCGCTTGCATCGGTGCTGTCGACGCCCTTGCCGCCGCTGCCGACGCCCGCCAAGGCGCGGATTTCGGAGGCGTTGCCGCGGATGGCGGTGGGCTTGAGGGCGACGAGTCCGTTGATCTGCTTGTCGCGCCAGGCGAGAACGCCCGCGGCCACAGGATCGAGAACCCAGGGAACGTGATGGGCGTTGGCGGAGTGCGCGGCCAGATGCATGGCCGTCAGCGTGTCCTGACGCGGGGTGCCGACGTTGATCGAGACGGCCGAGGCGAGCGCCGCAAAATGCGAGGCTTCCTCGGGCGCAACGACCATGGCGGGCGAGGCGCCGAGCGCAAGAAGCACGTTGGCGGTGATCTCCTGCACGACATCGTTGGTGATGCAATGAACGAGGGGCGCGACCTGGCGCACGGGGAAAAGGTGCGCGGCGGCGGTTTCGGGATCAAGCGGAGTAATGGTGTAGTTGGACATGTCTGAAGGCGAAAAACGGATTTGGTATCGATGCAGGCGCCCTTTGGCTTCTTTCTGGTCCCCTTTGGCGCCGGGGCTCACGAAAAAGGAACTTAGCCGCGGCGGGCGAGCACGTCGCAGACGAAGCGAAACTGCGCTTCGGTGACGGGCGTGATCGAGAGCCGGTTGCCGCGGGCAAGCACGCGCATGTCGGCGGTTTCGGGGTGGCTTCTGAGGTCGGAGAGCGTAATGAGCGGCGTCGGGCGCAGGGCCTCGACGTCGACGGCAAGCCAGCGGGGATTCTCGGCCGTGCTCTTGGCGTCGAAGTATTCGCTCGAGGGATCAAACTGCAGCCGGTCGGGATAGGCCTCGGAGGCGATTCGGGCAATGCCCACGATGCCCGGCATCGGACAGCTCGAGTGGTAAAAAAGGACGCCGTCGCCCGGCTTCATTTCGTCGCGCATGAAGTTGCGCGCCTGATAGTTGCGGATGCCGAACCAGTCGACGGTGTGGTTCGGATTGTTGTAGACGCTCTCAAAACTGCACTCGGAAGGTTCCGTCTTCATGAGCCAGTATTTGCGGGGAAGGGTCGTGTCGGAAGCAGTCATGGACGCGGTCTCGGTTGTCGATCGTCGGCAGCAGGAGCTTGCACGGGGTGCAGAGAAGCCTGCCCGAGAGCCCGGAACGAAGCGCCTTGAGCAAAAGATGCGCCTGACGGCTCATCGCTGCGGCAGGTCTTTGAAGGACATGCGGCGGACGGGGAGATTCCTGCACTCGGGGCTGTTGCAGGCAAAGAAAATCCCTGCGTGTTTCTGGCTACGTTGCCTAGACCGAAAGTCCAGGGTGGTCGCGACTGGAGCGGAAATCGGATCGGGCAAACGCGTGCCCGATGCACTATCGGCTCTCAAGCTGAGCGACCTTGCACGAAGTGCATAGGTTAGGAACATTGGAGCCATGATTGAAACATCACAGGGTGAAGCCATTATACGGTTTCGGCTGCGTTTTTAGCGCAGCCGAAACCCGAAAAAGTACTTCTAAATTTTGCACGGACGGCGCCCGCGGGAAATCGGGCTGCCGACCGAGGCTACTCAAGCGCAGGCGTGAGTGCTTCGTCGCACTGCATGCGCAGCGCAGCCACGCGCGAAATCGTGGTGGCGTCCACAGGCACCTGTCCGAGACGGCCCGTGATCGAGTCAAAGGCAATCTGCAGGGAGGCCATGACGGCCACGCGCTCGACGGTGAGCGAACGGTTGGCGTTGTGCACCTGAGCGGCGCGCGTGTTGATGAGTTCGGCAGCCTCCTTGAGGGGTTTGACGTCCTCTTCGGAGACATCAAACGGATACTCGCGGTCCATGATGGTAAGCGTAAGACGAGGCATGCTGTTGAACTCCAGGTGAATTCACAAAGAGAAGCTTAAAAAACTCCGGATCGGGCAGAGCGCTGCGAACCGATTAGGCGTTTTCGGTGTCAAGAGAAGCAACGAGCGCGTCGATGCGGGTGCGCACGGACTGCGATTCCTCCTGCAGCAGCTCCACGGCGGCCGTCTTGTCGGCGAGTTCGGTCTTGAGCTGCTCGTTTTCCTGCTTGAGGGCGTTGTAGGCCTGCACGAGACGGGCGACGGAGCTTTCGAGTTTGTCAAGTTGTTCGTTCATGGTGGTTGATCCTTTCAAAGGATGAAGTGATGGAGTGTGCGGTATCGGCGTTTTGCCGGACGCTGCGGCTTTTTTGAAAGCTGCTGCGGCCGACGACGGCAGAGCTCAGAAGGTTAGCTCAGACCGAGGACGTCGGACATGCTGAAGAGACCATTATTTTTTTTCAAAATGAAACGTGCGGCGGCAAGCGACCCTTGGGCGTAGCCTGCGCGCGAGCCCGACTTGTGGCTGATCTCGATGCGCTCGCCGGTGCTTGCGAAAATCACCGTATGGTCGCCCACGACGTCGCCGCCGCGCAGGGCGGCAAAGCCGATCGAGCCGGGGCGGCGTTCGCCCGTGTGGCCTTCGCGGGAAAGCACGGCCACGTCTTCAAACTTCGCGCCGCGGGCGGCGGCAACGCGCCGCCCCATCTCAAGCGCCGTGCCCGAAGGCGCGTCGACCTTGTGCTTGTGGTGCATTTCGACGATTTCGCAGTCGTAGTCGGCAAGGAGCTTGGCGGCGACTTCGATGAGTTTGAAGGCGGCGTTGACGCCCACGCTCATGTTGGGGGCAAAGACGACCGGGATGTCGCCTGCGGCCGCTTCGATGGCGGCCTTGCCCTGCGCATCAAACCCGGTGGTGCCGATCACGACGCCGATGCCGTGTTCGCGGCAGAACGCAAGGTAGGCAAGCGTTCCGGCCGGGCGCGTGAAGTCAATGAGTACGTCGCAGCCTTTGAGAGCCTCAATGTCGTCGGTAACGAGCACGCCCGTCGCTGCGCCCATGAAGGCGCCTGCGTCCTGCCCGATCAGCGCGTCGCCCGTGGGGCACAGCGCCGCGGCAAGCGTCATGTCGTCGGCCTTCACGATGGCTTCAATGAGCATTTTTCCCATGCGGCCGCTAGCGCCGGAAATGGCAATCTTCATCATTATTCTTCGTCCTTTTGGGGAATGACCAGCGGCTTCGCCTCGAAGTCGGTTTCCTGGCCGAGAATCATTTCATCGGCCTGCTTTTCGGTGGGCAGTGCGTCGTGCTCAATCGAGGTGAGCTTGTCGTTGTCGTCAAAGCGCAACGTCACGCGACGGCTGGTGACCGCGCCGTAGCGAGGGTTGGAGTAATAGGTGTAGTCCCAACGGTCGCGGTGGAACTGGCTCTGCACGAGCGGCTCGCCCATCAGAAAGAGCACCTGCTGGCTGCTCATGCCGATCTGAAGCTGCTCGATCATCTCCTCGGTGATGAGGTTGCCCTGATGCACGTCGGGGCGATAGATGTAGCTGTTGAAGTTGCAGCCGGAGAGCCCGGCAACGGCCATGCCGAGCACGGCGCAAATCGCAAGTGGGCGAAGATTCATTTCAAAAATCTAGGGACAAATCCGAAGCCCCCTCCCGGGATTCGTCGCCGGGCGGGCCGCGGGGGTTGAGTTGCCGTTATGATAACGGGTATTGTTCAAAAAGGAATGCCGCTAGGGGCGGAGACATCAGGAGATTTTGGTGGACAAGCTCAATGCCGCCGGGAATGTGCCCGTACAGGAACTCAAGAACGCTGGTTTGAAGGCGACGGTGCCGCGCATGCGCATTCTGGAGATCTTCCAGAAGGCACAGGAAAACGAGCAGCAGCGCCACCTCAGCGCCGAAGACATCTATAAGCAGCTCGTGGCCGAGAACGTCGAGATCGGGCTTGCGACGGTCTACCGCGTGCTCACGCAGTTTGAGGCCGCAGGACTCATCGTGCGCCACTACTTTGGAACCGACCGCGCCACCTACGAAATCGACGACGGCGAGCATCACGATCACATCGTCTGCACGCGCTGCGGGCGCGTCGAGGAGTTCGTCGATCGTGAGATTGAAAAGCGCCAGAAGATGACCGCCGAAAAGCTCGGCTTCTTACTCGAAGGGCATACGCTTTCGATGTACGGCATCTGTGCGGACTGCCGCAGAAAGGAAGAGCAGAAGAAGCTCCCCAAGAAGGTTGCCTCAAGGATATCCTGACGAATATCCTGACGTTTCGGCGCAAGGCCATAAGCCGCGCTCGGGGCGTCCTCGCGTTGTCAGTGCGCGACGGGAAAATGCGCAATAAAAAACCGGCATTCATGCCGGTTTTTTATTCCTCGGCCAGACGCTCGCGTCGGCCGGGGAAGAGAAGTCGGAGCCGATTAGTCGGCCACGTCGGGGCTCACGCCCACGATGTGGAAGCCTGCATCGACGTAGGCGATGTTGCCCGTGATGCCGCTGGCAAGATCCGAGAGCAGGAAGGCGGCGGTGTTGCCGACTTCTTCAATCGTCACGGTGCGGCGCAGCGGGGCGTTGGCATCCATGAAGGAGAGGATCTTCGAGAAGTCCTGAATGCCGGAAGCCGCGAGCGTGCGGATCGGACCAGAGCTGATGGCGTTGACGCGGATGCCCTTCGGGCCGAGGTTGCCTGCGAGGTAGCGCGTGGCCGATTCCAACGCGGCCTTGCACACGCCCATCGTGTTGTAGTTCGGAACGGTGCGTTCGCTGCCGATATAGGTGAGCGCGAGCATCGAAGCCTTGCGGCCGTCCATCAGCGGCAGAAACGCCTTGGCAAGCGCCGGATACGAGTAGGCCGAGATGTCCATCGCGGTCTTGAAGGCTTCGCGGGAGATGCCGTCGAGGAATTCGCCGGAGATGCAGGGGCGCGGCGCAAAGCCGATCGAGTGCACGAAGCCGTCGAGGCCGCCCCAGCGCTCGCGCAGGGCGTTCGCTACGGCTTCAATCTGCTCGTCCTTGGAGACGTCCATCTCGAGGCAGATGTCGCTGCCGAATTCTTCGGCGAAGGCCTTGACGCGGTCATGGAAACGCTCGCCCACGTAGGTAAACGCCAGTTCGGCGCCTTCGCGGTGGCAGGCCTGCGCAATGCCGTAGGCAATGGAGCGGTCCGACAGAACGCCGGTGATGAGAATTTTTTTACCTTGCAGGAAACCCATGATGAAGTCTTTCCTTTGTTATTGTGAGTAGTGTCTACCGGATTTTCAGGCGTTGACCAATGGAGATGCGCGTCGAGCGCAAATTGTTCAAAACGCGGATTTTCGAGACGGTGGTGTTGTGACGGCGCGCAATGGAAGAAAGCGTTTCGCCGCGGCGCACGACATGCACGTTCTTGTCCGTCGTCCGAGCGCGCTGTTGGGCGTGCGGCGGAATGACGAGCACCAGACGCTGACCGATGCGCAGTCGCGAGGAGCGCAACCGGTTTGTCGTGCGTATTGAGCGCTGTGTAATGCCGTACTTTAGCGCAATGCCGTAAATCGTGTCGCCCCGGCGTACGCGGTAGACCACGCGGCGCGTCTCGGGAGCCGAGAGCTTGAGACCGGCGTTCATCTCCTCCTGGGCAATCTCGGGAGCGAGCTGGCCGTTGGCGTCGACAAGGAGCACGGACCCGGCAAGCACCTTGCGCCCCTGCGGAATGCGGTTGATGCGGCGCAGTTCGGCTTCGGTCATGCCGGTCTTTTCGGCAATCGACGCAAGCGTCTCCTTTTCCTTGACGTGATAGAGAAGCCAGCTTGAGAGCGGCTTACCGGTCGCCATCCAGCTAGCCAGATTGTCAAGGAAGATCTCGACGTTTTCGCGCGGCAGCAGAATGCCCGAGTTGTGGCTAGCGACGATCACCGGCAGGTTGAAGCCCGGGTTGAGCAGACGGAATTCGTCTTCGTCGAGCTCGGCCAGAGCCGCCGCGGTCTTCATGTCGATGTCGCGGCTTTTGGTGATGCGCACGAAGTAGGGCTCGTTTTCGATCGCAGGCAGCGTGATGCCGTATTTTTCGGGCGCGGCGACGATGCGCTTGATCGCTTCAAGCCGCGGCACGTAGTTGGCCGTTTCGCGCGGCATTCTGAGGTTGCTGTACCTCGTCGAGCGCCCGCGCGCCTTGTTGCGGCGGATGGCGCGCGAGACGCTGCCTTCGCCCCAGTTGTAGGCGGCAAGCGCAAGCTGCCAGTCGCCGAACGTGTTGTGAAGCTGTTGCAGGTAGTCGAGCGCTGCGCGGGTGCTTTCGAGTACGTCGCGGCGTTCATCCTTCCAGAAGTTCTGCTGCAGCGAGAAGATGTTGCCCGTGGCCGGCATGAACTGCCACAAGCCCGCGGCCTTGGCGTGCGAGAGCGCCTCAGGCTTGAAGGCGCTTTCAACGAAGGGCAGCAGCGCAAGTTCCGTGGGAAGTCCTCGTTTTTCAATTTCGCCGACGATGTGGTAAAGAAAGCGCCCGGCGCGTTCAAAGACGGCTTCGGTCGTGCGCGGATTGCGGGTGTAGAGCTGCAGGGCCGTCGTCACGCGGCGGTTGTTGAGCTCGGGCATGTCGAAGCCGCGCCGGATGCGGTCCCAGATGTCGACGGGCGGGGAGACTTCGGCTTCGGTTGCAGGAAGATCGTCCGCGGCCCGGGCTTCGTCGGCGGGCTCGGCAATATCTTCACCCGTGATGACCGATGCGTCGTCAGAGGTGCCGGCCGCAGGCGTCCCGGATGCGGCCGCTGCAGCAGGCGCTGCCAGGCAAAGCGAGGCAAAAAAGGCAAAAAGAGCGCTGCGCAACAGGGGCATGAAACAAAAGTCAGTGCAAGGGGGTTGAAGCCGGGGAGTCAGGAGTAAAAGGCGAAGTGCCTGCGGCGCATTGTAGCGTGGACAGCGGGAAATTCTCCCGTCCGAAGAGATGATTGCGCCTTGCGCCCGCGGTAGCGACGGTTTCGGCAAAGTCCGGACACTGTCGTCGGACCGTGCCTTTTTCGCTCTCTTTGTCGGCGCAACCGGTCTTCGCAAGGCCCTGCGTCTTTCGTGCGCGGTTCCGGGATCAGGGGCCCGGGTTTGCTAAAATTCAAAACTTGCTTTCATCATTGAAATCAGACTGAAAAAATGATGTCGGCGCAGGCGGCCGCCTGCGCGCTCTCGGGCTCTGCGCAATCGGCCCAGGCCCGGGCACATTTCAGTTTTCTCCCGAACGCTTCTGTTTTCGCTGCTGCCGCATCAACGGCCCCCTGCTTCGTGCGGCCTGCGGCACGCTCCTGACTTTCAGATTTCTCTACTCATACGGAACCATCAGGAACCTTCAATGGCTCAATACGTCATGACTATGAACCGCGTGGGCAAGGTTGTTCCCCCCAAGCGGCAGATTCTCAAGGACATTTCCCTTTCGTTTTTCCCCGGCGCCAAGATCGGCGTGCTCGGCTTGAACGGTGCCGGCAAGTCGACGCTTCTGAAGATCATGGCCGGCGTCGACACCGACATTGAAGGCGAAATCATCTGGCAGCCGGGGCTCAAGATCGGCTACCTGCCGCAGGAGCCGCAGCTTGATCCCAACGCAACGGTGCGTCAGTGCGTTGAAGAGGGCATGGGCGAAGTGATGCAGGCGCAGGCCAAGCTCGATGAGATTTACGCCGCCTATGCCGAGCCCGATGCGGACTTTGATGCGCTTGCCGCCGAGCAGGCCCGCCTTGAGGCGATCATTGCCGCGGCCGGAACCGACGCATCGACTCAGATGGAAATTGCGGCCGACGCGCTGCGCCTGCCGCCCTGGGATGCCAAGATCGAACACCTCTCGGGCGGCGAGAAGCGCCGCGTGGCGCTCTGCCGGCTGCTGCTGTCGCGCCCGGACATGCTGCTTCTTGACGAACCCCCCAACCACCTTGACGCCGAAAGCGTGGAGTGGCTCGAGCAGTTCCTGCACCGCTTCCCCGGCACGGTGGTGGCGGTGACGCACGACCGCTACTTCCTTGACAACGCTGCCGAGTGGATTCTTGAGCTTGACCGCGGCGAAGGCATTCCCTGGAAGGGCAACTACTCCTCCTGGCTTGAGCAGAAGGAAAATCGCCTTGAAATGGAAAAGCGCCAGCAGGAGTCGCGCGCCAAGGCGATTCGCCACGAGCTTGAGTGGGTGCGTCAGAACCCCAAGGGTCGTCAGGCCAAGGCCAAGGCGCGTCTGAACCGCTTTGAGGAACTCTCGAGCTACGAATACCAGCGCCGCAACGAGACGAACGAAATCTTCATTCCCGTGGCCGATCGTCTCGGCAACAAGGTTATCGAGTTTCATCACGTCTCCAAGGGCTTCGGCGACCGTCTTCTCATCGACGATCTCTCCTTTACCGTGCCGCCCGGAGCCATCGTGGGCGTGATCGGCCCCAACGGCGCCGGCAAGTCGACGCTCTTTAAGATGATCGACGGCAAGGAAAAGCCCGACAGCGGCGAGATTGTTCTCGGCGACACCGTGCGTCTTGCCGCAGTGTCGCAGCTGCGCGACGCGCTTCCCAACGACAAGACCGTCTTCGAGGCGATCTCGGGCGGCCGCGACATTCTCCAGGTGGGCAAGTTCGAGATGCCCTCGCGCGCCTATCTCGGCCGCTTCAACTTCAAGGGCGGCGATCAGCAAAAGCTCGTGGGCGTGCTCTCGGGCGGCGAACGCGGACGTTTGCATCTTGCGGCGACGCTTCTCAAGGGCGGCAACGTGCTCCTTCTTGACGAGCCCTCGAACGACCTCGACGTCGAGACGCTGCGCGCGCTCGAAGAGGCGCTGCTTGAGTTTGCGGGCTGCGCTCTGGTGACCTCTCACGACCGTTGGTTCCTCGATAGAATCGCCACACACATCCTCGCTTTTGAAGGCGACAGCAAGGTGGTCTTCTTTGACGGCAACTACAACGAGTACGAGGCCGACAAGAAGAAGCGTCTCGGCGAGGAAGGTGCCCGTCCGCACCGCCTGCGCTTCAAGCCCCTGAAGCATTGATCCTTCGCCTCTGTCAGGAGCTTCACCTCGAAAAAGGGAATCCCCGGCGGATTCCCTTTTGCGTAGGGGAGCATCTCTCAGAGCGTTTCGTTCTCCGCATCCTCAGTTTGTTCGAGCGTCCATGTCCGCCAACTTCGTTCACCTCCGATTTCATTCCGAATACTCGATTACCGACGGAATCGTGCGGCTTGATCCGATCCTCGAGGCCGTGGCCGAGCAGGGCGGCGTCGCGCTCGGACTCACCGACTCGATGAACATTTTCGGCGGCCTGCGCTTTTATTCGCACGCGATCGCCGACGGCATCAAGCCCATTCTGGGATGCGATCTGTGGATTACGAACCTCAACGGCCAGGATCGCGACAAGCCTTATCGGATGACGATCTACTGCCAGAATCACGAGGGGTATCTGTCGTTGTGCGAGCTGCTCTCGCGCGGCTGGATGCTCAATCAGTATCTCGGCCGCGGCGAAGTGCGCCTTGAGTGGTTGACCGAGGAAAGCTGCAAGGGGCTTTTGTGTCTCACGGGCGGCCCGCAGGGCAGCATCGAGCGCCACCTCATGGCCAAAAAGCCCGAGGAGGCCGAGCGCATCGCCAAGCAGCTCATCGCCGCCTTCCCCGGGCGGCTTTACGTGGATCTGCAGCGCGCGGGACGCAAAAACGACGAGGCGGTGGTCTGCAAGATGGCCCGCTTTGCTGTCGAGCACAAGCTCCCCGTGGTGGCCACGCACCCCATTCAGTTTCTCAAGAAGGAAGACTTCACGGCCCATGAGGTGCGCTGCTGCATCGCAAGCGGCTACGTGCTTGCTGATCCCCGGCGTCCCAAGGACTATTCGCCCGAGCAGTACCTCAAGAGCGAAGAAGAGATGCGCGAGCTCTTTGCCGACATTCCGCAGGCTATTGAAAACACGGTCGTGATCGCGCAGCGCTGCAACCTTGACGGCGTTCTGCAAAAGCCGCAGCTGCCCGTGTTTCCGACGCCTGAGGGGATGAGTCTTGACGACTACATGGACA
>USAL01000019.1 GCA_900552545.1 uncultured Sutterella sp.
ATGGGCCACCGCTCCGCAGGTGATACCGATGATGAACGTGAGCACATAGGTGGTGATGGCGTAGCCCGGGTCACCGGCCAGGATGTCGGCCAGTGACAGGCCGATGGCACCGGCCAGACCGCCGGACACGCCGTCCAGCAGCAGGGCGGGCAGGGCCGTGAAGGTGTTGCCCAGATGGAACGAGGAGCCGCCGTAGAACGGCACCCGGAAAAACAGGTAGGCCACCAGGCTCAGCGCGGCCATGACGCCGGTAAGGGCCATTTCCTTGGTGGTAAAGGTGCGCTTGTACAGCACACTGCCAAACACGATGGCAACGACAACGACTGCCAGCAGCAGCCACATTGCAGTAGTAGACATGATTGCTTTCCCTCCAAATTTCAACATCGCCGGACTTTTCCGTTTCAAAGCCCCACCGGAGTTTTGATCGCTCACGCGGCCTCTTACCCACCATCCTACTTGACATTTGGGTGTCCGGCGGGTATGCTCCTATTATACGCGGAACTGACCTCATGAAAATACCCAGAATAAAGTTTTTTTATGGGGCCAGTTTGGCATTCTGCAAAAAGAGGAGGACACGATCATGGTCCATTTGACCACCGCACTGGAGCCAGGCTCCAGGGTACCGCTGTACGAACAGCTGTACCGCAGTCTGGCCGGAGAGATGCGCACCGGGGCCCTGCCCGCCGGCACCCGGATGCCCGGCAAGCGGCGGCTGGCGGCGGAACTGTCGGTCTCGGTAAACACTGTGGACACCGCCTACCAGATGCTGGCTGCCGAGGGCTACCTTGCCGCCCGGGAGCGCAGCGGCTTTTATGTACAGGAATATCTGGCGCTGCCGCAGGTCGGGCCGGATGCACGGGGCCCGTCGCCCACCCCGGCCGTGCCGGAGCCCGCCGCGCCGGAACCGCCGGTGCGGTACGACCTGTCCACCCGGGGCGTGGACCCGGGGCTGTTTCCCTTCCGCACCTGGGCGCGGCTGCAGAAGGAACTGCTGTACTCCTCCCCGGAGCTGCTGACCAACGGCGACGCCCAGGGTGACCTTGCCCTGCGGCAGGCGCTGGCGGATTATCTGGCCGAATACCGCGGCGTGCAGTGCGGTGCCCATCAGGTGGTGGTGGGTGCCGGTCTGGAATATCTGCTGGGCCTGCTGGCCCCGCTGCTGCACGGCACCGCCGCCGTGGAGACCCCCGGCTACCCCCGCGCTTTGCAGGTGCTGGAAAACACCGGCATGCGCTGCTGCTGCCTGCCCGTGGACGAGGGCGGCCTTTCGCTGGATGCACTGGACCGCTCCGGGGCCGCCGTGTGTTACGTTACCCCCAGCCACCAGTTCCCCACCGGCGTCACCATGCCGGCCGGCCGCCGGGCCGAGCTGCTGCACTGGGCCGCCCGCCGCCCCGGCCAGCGCTACATCATTGAGGACGACTACGACTCCGAGTTCCGCTTTGACACCCGCCCTCTGCCCAGCCTGCAGGGCATGGCCGGAGCCGACGGCCCGGTGGTGTACCTGTCCACCTGCTCCCGCAGCCTTGCGCCTGGCATCCGCATTGCCTACATGGTGCTGCCGGAACATCTGCTGCCCGCCTGGCACGCCAAATACCGGCTGTATTCCGGCACCGTGAGCCGCTTTGAGCAGCAGACGCTGGCCCGCTTCATCACCGGGGGCTACTTCACCCGGCATCTGGCCCGCGAGCGGGTTGCCTACAAGGCCCGCCGCGACGCTCTGACCGCTGCCCTGACCGCTGCCTTTGCCCCCGGCGAACTCACCCTCACCGGCCTGCACACCGGCCTGCACCTGCTGGCACACCTGCGCAATGCCCCGCCGGATGCAGCCCTGCACGCGGCAGCAAGGGCGCAGGGGGTGCGGCTGAGCCTGCTCAGCGACTACGACCTGACCGGCAGCGGCAGCACCGCCCCCGGCACCTTTGTGCTGGGTTACGGCTCGCTGGCGGATGACGCCTGCCCATCGGTGGGCGAAACGTTGAAAAAGCTCTGCACCGCCGCAAGGGACTCCTCGTTGAGGGTGTAACGCCCGGCCTGCTCGTCGCCCGGCAGGACCTGCGTCTCGATCTGCGCTTCGTTGTTGGCCAGAAATTCCAGCGTACGGTCCAGTGTGTCAAGGTCCAGTGCGGTCAGGTCGGTCAGCAGCGAAGCGCTCACCGACCGCAGCGCCTGCGGCAGGGCCCCGGGCAGCAGGTCGAGGTTCTGGCGGAAGAAAGCATCCCACACCGCGCCCCGCGCCGCGGCCCGGTGGGCCTGCGGCACAACGGCGTCCGCGTCCATTCCGGTCAGAAAGCCGTGGGCTTCTGCCGCCGAAAGCCCCTGCACCCGGCTGTCGCGGCCATAGCGGGCCAGCTCCCCGGCGGTCATCGCCCCGGAAAAGCCCACCCGCACCGGCCCGTACCGGGCCGTGATGCGCTCCAGTACGGCCTCCGACAACGCCAGGTATCGGGTATCCTCCGGCAGGGGCAGGCACTCCATCAGTGCCTGTCGGCAGCGGGCCGGCCCCGCCGCCGTGTAACAGTCGGCCAGCGCCGCGTCCTCGTCCGCAAAGGTCACCTGCAGCCCGGCGGGCACCGCCAGCAGATGCACACCGTTCTGGCTGGCGTTCAGGTAGGCCAGCACAAAGCCCGGCTGCTCCCCCGCCGTGCACACCAGCACGGTCAGGCGGTCGCGCTCCCGCGGGAGCTGCCCCGCAATGCCCTGCTGGCTCCGGGCCGCCTGCCGCAGCTGGCGGCTGAGCTGCTGCCGACTGAGCAAGACCGTGCCGCCCACCAGCGGCACCAGCACCAGAAGCGCCGCCCCCAGTGCCGCCCAGAAGGGGTTCCACCCCCGGTGCCGGTCGTGCTGTGCATGCATCCTGCTCCCCTGCCTTTCTGCAGGGAGTATGGGCCGCTGTGCCGCAATTATGCAGCATGCGGCCTTTGCTCTTGTGTCCGGCCCGGTTTTGTGTTATGGTAAAAGATAGTTCTCATCCACTGCATCGAAAGGAGATCTCCCGTGGCAAACGCCGTTAAAACCCCATCCCAAAACAATCTGATGACCGAGGGCAGCATCGTGAAGAGCCTGCTGCTGTTCGCCCTGCCGCTGATCTTCGGCAACCTGCTGCAGCAGCTGTACAACACCGCCGACAGCATCATCGTAGGCAACTTTGTGGGAGCCAACGCCCTGGCGGCGGTAGGCTCCAGCGGCTCCCCCATCTACCTGCTCATCGGCTTCAGCCAGGGCCTGGCCGTGGGCGCGGGCGTGGTGGTGTCGCAGTTCCTGGGGGCCAAGGACCACCGGGAAGCCCAGGAGGCCGTGCACACCTCGCTGGCCATCGCCGTGATCATGGGCCTGCTGCTCACCGTGGGCGGCATCGGCTTTTCCATGGGCGCGACCGCAAACGGCCTCGCGAACATGCAGGCTCTAAGCGAAAAGTACGGCCCCAACCCGCAGTCCTGGCTCATCGTGGGCATCGTGGGCGCCTTCTTGATCGACCTCATCAATGCGCTCATCATCACCTGGATGGGCTCGTTGTCGCTATAGCCTGTAAAACCCGCGCGCAAGGGGCCTTCGAGCCCCTGCTCCTTGACAACCAAACGCCTGTTGCAGCGGCCGCTGCAGCTGGCGTTTTTCACGTCGGGCGTTGTTTGTTGTTCGTCGACGGGGCTTGCAGGCTCAAACCCGTCCAGGCGAAATGAGAAAGCGCTCCACAAACGCAGTGCGAAAGTGCACCAGAAACGAAACGAGAAGGAGCCGGAAAGGTACCAGAGAGAAGACGACAAGGAAGAATGGATAGCGGCGGAGAATCGCCTTAGGAGCGGCAGGAAGCGAAGGGATTGAGGCGCAGGAAGAAAGCGCCGTGAAGAAGCGTCAGGCCGCGCCAAGGCCGCAGCGGGACGACGGAAGGACGAGGGCTGAGCAGCCTGCCGTCAACGGGGGAATGCAAAAGCTGCAGACATGAAAAAAGGCCGACACCATCAATTGGTTCGACCTTTCATCAGCTTCTGAAAGCGGTGCGTGGCAGGGGTAGTAGGATTCGAACCTACGAATGGCGGATTCAGAATCCGCTGCCTTAACCGGACTTGGCGATACCCCAGCACCTGGTGCGGTCGGAGAGACTCGAACTCTCATGGCTCTCACCACAGCCACCTCAAGGCTGCGCGTCTACCAATTTCGCCACGACCGCGTGGAATTTCAAATTTTGCCTTCGCTGACCATTACTGATCAGCGAAGATTGATATTTTAGCGCGGAATCTGGTTAGATTGCAAGTCCTTGTTTGCCTGAGGAGCTGCAGCGCCTTCGGCGGTCTGTTCGGTGGTCACCGTACCCAGCACACCGCCGGCCTTCTTGTCGGTGCTCTTCTGGAAGGCGCCCGAGCCGAGCGTGATGGCAATCGTCGCGCAGAAGAACACGGTGGCGGCCACGGCCGTCGAGCGGCTCAGGAAGTTGGCCGAGCCCGTTGCGCCAAACAGCGAGCCGGAAGCGCCGGCGCCGAAGGCCGCGCCCAGATCGGCGCCCTTGCCGTGCTGCAGCAGAACCAGAATAATGACAGCGATCGCGGCAATGATCTGAACCACGATGGCAACGCTCATCAGCATCTGCATTTTGAGTTGTCTCTCTTTGTTGTCAGTTGATCAATAGTTTCGACGAATGCCGCCGCCCGCACCTGCCTTGAATCAGGCAGCCGTGCAGATGGCGTAGAAATCTTCGTACTTCAAGGCGGCGCCCCCGATGAGGCCGCCGTCGATGTCGGGCGCGGCAAAAAGCGCCGCGGCATTGGCGGGCTTGACGCTGCCGCCGTAGAGAATGCGCAGCTCGCGGGCCACGGCCGGGTCAAAGCGCGAAACCGCCTCGCGAAGCGCAGCATGCACGTGCTGGGCAATCTCGGGCGTGGCGCTCTTGCCGGTGCCGATCGCCCAGACCGGCTCATAGGCAAGCACGCACTCGGAAAGGCGCTCGATGCCGATTTCAGCAATCACGGCGCCCAGCTGCTCTTCGACCACGCGCAGCGTCTGGCTCGATTCACGCTCTTCGAGCGTTTCTCCCACGCAGATCACCGGGCGCAGCCCCGCTTCAAGAGCCGCACGGGTCTTGGCGGCCACCACGGCGTTGGTTTCACCGAAAAGCGCACGGCGCTCGGAGTGACCGACGATCACCCACCGGCAGCCGACGTCGCGCAGCATGCGCGCGGAGACTTCACCCGTATAGGCGCCGTCTTCGTACTCGCTCACGTTTTCGGCGCCAAGCGCCGCACCGCAGGCCTCAAGCGGCTCCCGCAGGGCATCAAGGTAGACGAACGGGGCGCAGACCACCACCTCGCAGGCGGGCGCGGCAAGCTTCGAAAAGCCCGACGCCCAGGCCGCGTTGGCCGCAAGCGAACCGTTCATTTTCCAATTGGCTATGACAAGCCTCTGGCGCGTCATCGTCTCTGGTACTCCATCGGAAGGATCCGCACTGGCGCAAATCCCGAAATAACTAATTTTAATGATTGATCGTCGTTTGGGCGGCACGACGAACGTCCCTACCCTTTCGGTCAAACATCAAAATTTTTCGTGCCGCAGTATCAAAACCGGGTGCACCTGTCTTCAGCTCGTCGGAATTCCCTCGCAGGAAGTCCTCTACGGAGGACGGGGGTGCACCCGAATTTCTGCGCTCAAGCCCCGGCCTTGAAGCCGGGGACAGGCCTTTGAAGGCTTAGCTCTCTTCAGCGAGGAGCGCCTTCATCGACAGACGCACTCGGCCGCGGTCGTCAAAGCCGATCACCTTCACGCGCACGGTCTGGCCCTCGGAGAGGTAGTCGGAGACCTGGTGCACGCGCTCGTTGGCGATCTGGCTGATGTGAAGCAGGCCGTCCTTGCCGGGCAGCAGGCTCACGATGGCGCCGAAATCTAGGAGCTTCAGGACCTTGCCTTCGTAGATCTGGCCGAGTTCGAGCTCGGCGGTGATCTCTTCGATGCGCTTCTTGGCGATTTCAGCCTGAGCGGTGTCGTTCGAGGCGATGGTCACCACGCCGTCGTCCTCAACGTTGATCTGGCAGCCCGTTTCCTCGCACAGCGCGCGGATCGTGGCGCCGCCCTTGCCGATGACGTCGCGGATCTTCTCGGGGTTGATCTTGAGCGAGAGCAGACGCGGAGCCCAGACGGAGAGTTCCTTGGCGCCGTCGCCGGCCATCTCGTGCATCTTCGAGAGGATGTGCATGCGGCCTTCGTGCGCCTGCGCGAGAGCAGCCTGCATGATCTCGGCGGTGATGCCTTCGATCTTGATGTCCATCTGAAGAGCGGTCACGCCGTTCTCAGTACCGGCAACCTTGAAGTCCATGTCGCCCAAGTGATCTTCGTCGCCGAGGATGTCGGTGAGAACCGCAAACTTGTTGCCTTCCTTGATGAGGCCCATGGCAACGCCCGCGACGTAGTCCTTCAGAGGAACGCCGGCGTCGAGCATCGAGAGACAGCCGCCGCAGACCGAAGCCATCGACGAGGAGCCGTTCGACTCGCAGATTTCGGAGACGACGCGGATCGCGTAGTTGAACTCTTCCGGGCTCGGGAGCACGGCCTTCAGAGCACGCTTGGCAAGGCGGCCGTGGCCGATTTCGCGGCGCTTCGGGCTGCCCACGCGGCCGGTTTCGCCCGTGGCGAACGGCGGCATGTTGTAGTGCATGATGAAGCGGTCGCGGCTCTCGCCCATGATGTTGTCGATGATCTGCTCATCCTGCTTCGTGCCAAGCGTCGTGACGACGAGCGCCTGGGTTTCGCCGCGGGTGAAGAGGGCGGAACCATGTGTGCGGGGCAGAACCGACTGACGGATCTCGATCGGACGGACCGTACGGGTGTCGCGGCCGTCGATGCGGGGCTTGCCGGCGAGAATGTTGCCGCGGACGATGTGGGCTTCCATCTCGAAGAGGATGCCGTGCACTTCGTTCATGTCGGGCACTTCGGTGCCGGCCTTCTCGGCGTCTTCGGTGAGCGTCTTCTCGACGAGCTCATAGACCTCGCGCAGCTTGTCGTTGCGCTGCTGCTTGGAGCGGATCGCATAGGCCTCTTCGAGACCGGCCTGCGCCACTTCGGTGATGCGGGCAATGAGCGGCTCGTTCTTGGCCGGGGGCTGCCAATCCCAGGCGGGCTTGCCGGCTTCGGCGGTGAGCTCGTGGATGGCGTTGATGGCGACCTGCATCTCGCGATGGCCGAACATGACGGCCTCGAGCATGGTCTTTTCAGGCAGACGGTCGGCTTCGGACTCGACCATCAGCACGGCGCGTTCGGTGCCGGCGACGACGAGGTCGAGGCGGCTCGACTTGAGCTGCGTGACGGTGGGGTTCACGACGAACTGGTCGTTGATGTAGCCCACGCGGCAGGCGCCGATCGGACCCTTGAAGGGGATGCCGGAAATCGTGAGGGCGGCCGAGGCGCCGATCATCGAGGGGATGTCGGGATCGACTTCGGGATCAACGGAGAGCACGTGAATGATGACCTGCACTTCGTTGAAGAATCCATCCGGGAAAAGCGGACGGATCGGGCGGTCAATGAGACGGCTCGTGAGGGTTTCCTTCTCGGACGGACGGCCTTCGCGCTTGAAGAAGCCGCCGGGGAACTTGCCCGCGGCATAGGCCTTCTCGACGTAGTCGACGGTAAGCGGGAAGAAGTCCTGGCCGGGCTTGGCTTCCTTCTTGGCGACGACGGTCGCGAGAACCACGGTGTCGTCCATCTGGCAGATGACGGCGCCGGAAGCCTGGCGGGCGATTTCGCCGGTGGTGAGCGTTACGTTGTGATCACCAAAGCGAAAGCTCTTGGAGACTTTGTTGAACATGGACATGGGTGAATTCCTCTTTGATGTTGTTCACTTCTTCACCCGATCCCCTCGCCCTGCTGTCGTCTCCATTTGCGCCCCGCTTCAATCGCGGGTAGGAAACCGACGGCACGCTGCGGCAGAAAGACTCTTCGAAAAAGAACCTCTTTGTCGCAACGCGCGCTGACCATCATCAAGCAGAACGTGTCGACCGGGAGAATATTTGAACGGGGAAAAGTTGGAAAAAACCGATTGGAACGCCTCGATTTTCTGTGCGAACACCGAGGCCGCTACAAACTGACGGCCTGCTTGCCGCGTGGGCAAACAGGCCGGCAGATGAGCAAATTACTTGCGCAGACCGAGCGTGTCGATCAGGGTGCGGTACGCTGCAACGTCCTTGCCCTTGAGGTAGTCAAGGAGCTTGCGGCGACGGCTGACCATCTTGAGAAGGCCGCGGCGGGAGTGGTGATCCTTGGTGTGCTCCTTGAAGTGGTCCGTGAGCGAGTTGATGCGGGCCGTGAGCAGGGCAACCTGCACTTCGGGGGAGCCGGTATCACCGGGCTTGCGGGCAAACTTGGCGACAACCTCGGCCTTGTTGAACTGTTCAGACATGTGTTTCACCTAATGTAATTGGCGGTTTATACGTGCGGTGCCGGTGTCGAGGCCTGCACCGTGAAAGAAAACGCTGTATTTTACTCAATAGACCTGAAAAAGCAAACCAAAATTTCCCGTGCAATCAAGCACCTAGAAGGATCCCGAGCGCGGCTGCGGGCGCCTGCAAAGCGCCTCCGATCCTCTCTTTTTCTTTGTTTTTATTTGTGATTCAGGCCTGATTCGACTATTGTTCGACTCCTTTGCATTGTCGGCGGCGCGCGTCAAGCGTCTCTCAAGCGACTGTTAAGCGACCGTCATACGTCGCATCGGCCGCCGCAAGGCTTCCTTCGTTACACACTTCGCTCTCACTTTGCACGTGGTTTGATCATGCTAAAGAGCATCCCTCAGCAATTTCGCAATCTGCCCACGCCCATGGCGGGACTTGCGCTCGGCGTTGCAAGCCTCGGCGTGTGCCTTGAGCTCGCCCTTCCCCTTCACGGCGCCGCGCAGATGATCTGCGCGCTCATCGCGGCCGTTCTTCTCGGGCTGCTCTCGATGCGCTACATCTTTCACTTCGATACGCTCGCAGCCGACCTGCGCCACCCGGTGCTCGGAAGCATTGCGCCCACGTTTGCGATGTGCCTGATGGTGCTCTCAAAGACCCTCGGCATGGTTTCGACGACGGCGGGCACCGCGCTCTGGCTTTTTGCCGTGCTCCTGCACGTCGTCTTTCTCGTCGTCTTTGCCTACAACCGCTTCAAGACCCCGGGCCTCGACCTGATGGTGCCGAGCTGGTTCGTGCCGCCCGTGGGCCTCATCGTGGCCGACGTCACCTTCCCCGGCACCGAAGGGCTCTATCCGGTGGCGATCATCATTCTTGCCGTGGGCATGGCGGCCTACGCAGTGATGCTCCCCGTGATGCTCTACCGCATCTTTTTTTACTCAGCCATCCCCGCGGGCGCCCAGCCCACGATTGCCATCATGGCCGCACCCGCAAGCCTCTCGCTTGCGGGGTACCTCACTGTCGTTAAGGCCCCCAACCTCCTTGTGGGCGGCATTCTTCTCGGCATCGCGCTCTTGATGACGCTTGCGATCTACTTTGCCTTCTGGCGCCTGCTACGCCTGCAGTTTTCGCCTGGCTATGCGGCCTTTACCTTCCCGATGGCGATCGGCGCCACGGCGCTCTACAAGGCCTCGGCCGTGCTTGAAGCGATTCCCGCCGCCGCAGGCGACGCCGCGGCGCTGCGCCTCATGGCGCACGTCGAGCTCGTGATCGCCACGATCGTGATCGTCTACGTGCTCACGCTCTACATCAAGAACTTCAAGAGCTTCCTGCCGGTCAAACCCAAGGAAGGCGCGTAAACCCAAGCAGCTAAAGACAACAAAAGAGCCGCTGCAGCATGCCTGCCCAACGTTTTCAGGGCAGATGCCGCAGCGGCTCTTTTTTATTTCAGAGGCGCCTTGAATGAAGGCGCCTCAAGGCTCGTCGACTAGACCGAGTGCTGCGGGTTGCAGAAGGCTTCGCTCGCGAGCTTGCTCAACGCATTGAGGTAGGCCTTGGCCGAAGCGGCGATGATGTCGGCGTCGGCTCCGGTGCCGTTGACCACGCGGCCGCCCTTGGAGAGGCGCACCGTCACGTCGCCCAGACTTTCCGTGCCGCCCGTGATGGCGTTGACGCTGTAAAGGAGCATCTCGGCGCCGGACTTCACCTCGGCTTCGATCGCGCGCAGCGACGCATCGACCGGGCCGTTGCCGTCGGCGCTCGAGCGCTTCTCGACGCCGTCCTCGGTCCAGACCACGGTTGCCGTGGGTCGTTCGCCCGTTTCGGAAGACTGCACGAGGCTTACGAACTCATAGCGGTCGCGCTTGCGGCGGGTCTCGTTGTCGCGGAAGAGCGCCTGGATGTCTTCGTCGAAGATCTGGCTCTTCTTGACGGCAAGATCCTTAAAGCGCAGGAACGCGTCGTTCAATTCCGCCTCGGAAGCAAGCGGGATGCCGAGCTCCTTGACGCGCTGGCGGAAGGCGTTGCGGCCCGAGAGCTTGCCGAGAACAATCTTGTTGGTCGACCAGCCCACGTCCTCGGCGCGCATGATCTCGTACGTCTCGCGGCTCTTGAGAACGCCGTCCTGATGAATGCCCGAGGCGTGCGCAAAGGCGTTGGCGCCCACGACCGCCTTGTTGGGCTGAATCGGGAAACCCGTAATCGAGCTCACGAGCTTGGAGGCGGGCACGATCTGCTCGCAGTGAATGCCCGTTTCAAGATCAAAGTAGTCGCGCCGCGTGCGCACGGCCATCACGACTTCTTCAAGCGCGCAGTTGCCCGCGCGTTCACCGAGGCCGTTGATCGTGCACTCGATCTGACGCGCGCCGCCGATCTTGACGCCCGCAAGCGAATTGGCCGTAGCCATGCCGAGGTCGTTGTGGCAGTGCACCGACCAGATCGCCTTGTCGGAGTTGGGCACCATCTCGCGCAGCTTGCGCAGGAAGTCGCCGTAGAGCTCGGGGATCGCGTAGCCCACCGTATCGGGAATGTTGATCGTGGTGGCGCCCGCGGCAATCGTCGCCTCGCAGACACGGGCGAGGAAGTCGAGCTCAGAGCGGTAGCCGTCTTCGGCCGAGAATTCCACATCGTCGGTGTACTGGCAGGCGGCCTTCACGGCCGCCACAGCGCGCTCGAGCACCTCGTCGGGCGTCATGCGCAGCTTCTTTTCCATGTGCAGGGGCGAAGTGGCGATGAAGGTATGAATGCGGCGGCGTTCGGCGGGCTTGATCGCCTCGCCCGCACGCTCGATGTCGCGCAGGTTCGCGCGCGCAAGCGAGCAAACCGTGCTCTCGCGCACGTGCTGCGCAATTTGATGGATCGCGTTGAAATCGCCCTGAGAACTTGCCGCAAAACCTGCTTCCATGACGTCAACGCCCAGGCGCTCGAGCTGTAGTGCGATGCGAAGCTTCTCTTCCTGAGTCATCGAGGCACCCGGACTCTGCTCGCCGTCGCGCAGCGTCGTATCAAAAATCACCAGACGTTCCATAATCGTCACTACTCCAAAGAATTGATTGCTTCGGACACGCGCATCGGGCTTGGGCCTTTCGCCCTTTCTTTTCGCCCTTTAAACCCGGTTTTGGGCTTCACGCACGTCCGGTTTCTAAAGGTACCCGAGCCCGATCCCTGAAGTCAAGTCGCACGCATTGGAATTAATGCTCACAATAGGGACCTCCTAATGCATTGAAGCCTTTGAAGGCTTCCATTCCCTCAAAGGCTTCAAACGGTCAAAACGCTTCTCACGCGCCTCTTCTTACACGCCCTTTCTCACGCGTCGGAAGGCCCGCAGCGACAACAGCACGCCCGCGAGGAGAAGCACGAGTCCCGCCACCATCGTGGGCGCGGGCCACGCCATGCGCAGGGCGTGCGCGTAGATCACCGCAAAAATCGTCTCAAAGACGATGAGCTGCCCGCCCAGCGCGGTCGGAAGCCTCTGGCTCATGGCGTTCCAGAGCACGATGCCAAGCCACGAGCAGATGATGCCCGAGGCGGCCACCACGAAGACGAACCACCAGGGATCGTCGCCCAAAAGGGGCGTTCCGGGCTCGTCGCACGCCCAAACGGCAAGATAGAAGATGACGGCAAAGGGAAGCGTCGTCAGCCCCTGCGCGGTCGACCAGGTCCGGGGAGATCGCGCGGGATGCGCAAGAAGCCACTCGGCGTTTCGAATCGGGTACCAGGTCCAGGTGAGAAGCGCGAGCACGCCCATGAAGACCCCGAACCAGAAGCGCGCGCTCCCTTCGCGGGAGCTTTGAACCACGAGCTCGAATTCGGTGATGTTGGCAATCACCATCCCGGCCAGAATGAGAATGAGGCCGGGGGCAAGCTTCGCAAAGGGCAGCGCCTCGCCCGAGCCGCGCCGCCGCCAGTTCGAAACCAGGGCCACGAGCACCGGCACGAGCGCCATGCACATGCCGGCAAAGGGGGCGCCTGCGTACTGAATGCAGTAGGTAAGGCACCAGAAGTAGGCGATGTTGCCGATCACGCCCAGCTTGGCGACGTAGATCCAGTCCTTGAAGGTGTAGTGCGCAAGCTCCCGGCGCTCAAGCCACACCAGGGGCCCCGCAAGGAGCCCGAAGCTCACGAAGCGCCCCGCGGCGATGTAGGCCGGGTCGTACGTGGGCAGCACCAGGGGAGCGAGATACACGGGTCCCCAGATCATGCAGGCGGCGATGCCGTAGAAGACGCCGACAACCATGGTTTGCCTCAAAAAAATTGCGTTTGTTGATTTCCTGTCTCTCGCCCCGAAGGCCTCAAAAGGCGCCTTTGAACTTGAGAGCAGCCGATATTGTGCCCGGCTTTTTGCCGCAGGCAAGTTGAGGAGATGCTCCCTCAGGAGAACAGTGCAATCTAGCGCTTGATCGAGCGCGATGTACAATTGAACGGTGTGCCCGGCCGGGCAGTTGAAATCGCAAAACGGCCGCCTGCCTGCCGGCATTTTCCGTGTCTTCTTCTTTCTTTCGCTGATTTTTATGACTACTGCTCCTTTGACCGAATGGTTTCGCCACGTTCCTGAAGACAAGTGGCTGCGCGACCCCTCGCAGAGCCGCGCCGACGCCGACAGCATCTGGCAGACGCTGCAGCTTCAGCCCGGCGTGCGCATCTTCGAATGCCCCTGCGGCAAGGGCGATCTGAGCTTTCCGCTTGCGCGGCTCGGCGCCAAGGTCAAGGGCATGGACTTCAACTCGCACTTCGTCACCGCTGCGCGCAACAAGTTCTACCGCGCAGGCCTTGACGGGGAATTCCGTACCGACGACAGCCGCCGCGGCGTCCTGCCCACGGACATGGACCTCGTGATCAACTGGTCGAGCCAGTTCGGCTACTTCTCCGACGAAGGCAACGCCGATCTTCTAAAGCGCTTTGCGGGCTGCCTTGCCCCGGGCGGACGCCTTCTCATTGAAGTCGCCAACCCCGATCGCGTGATCGCTGGCGAAGCCACCCGCATCATCGCCTCGGGCGAGATGGTGGCCGAAAACTTCGACCCCGAAACGCACCGCGCGGGCGTGCTCTTTCCGGCAACCGAATACCGCGGCCCGGTCGCAGCGAGCGTACGCATCTACACGACGGCCGAATTCGAAGACATGCTCAAGAAGGCCGGTCTCGTGAACGTTCGCTTCTTCGGCCCGGGCTTTACGCCCTTCACGCGCCAGAGCCAGCGCCTCATCGTTCTGGCTGAAAAGCCTGCGGCTTAATTCCTGCGCATAGGGGCCGACGGCCCCAAGCCTGGTGCTTGATCAAAAGCGCCGTCACCTGAGCTTCAAACGACTCGGGCGGCGGCGCTTTTCCATTTGGTCGTTTCATTTGTCCGTTCAGTGCACCCCACAGCATCCCCTTCAACCTCCTCTTGACGTCAAAAAAAGGAAAGCAGGTGTTACCCACCCTCTTTTGCACCGGACAAAGGCGTTAGGATCACAGCATCCACCACACACATCCCAATTCCCTGAATTGAAGGGAAACGAAGGAAAAAAGAGGAAGACATTCATGCGTTTGAGTCTCAAACCCGTCGTCGGCGCTCTGGTGCTTGTCGGCATCTACGCCGCCGCCGGCTACATCGGCGTGCCCGCGGGCGTGCGCTGGGCCGTCGGCAACGTTCTTCCCGAGGCGCTCAACGGCCGCACGACCACCGTCGGGGAGATCTCGTTCAATCCCTGGAACTGGACACTCACGCTCGAAAATCTCAGCATTGATTCGGCCGAGCGGCCCGGAAGCCACATGCTTGAGCTAGACCGCGCGGTGCTCGATGCGAGCATCTCAAGCCTCACGCGCATGGCGCCCGTGCTTGACGCCGTGACGATCGACGGCCTTCGCGTGCAGCTCACCGCAAGCGAGCTCAACAACGCCGAGGCCGAACAGGCGGTCGAGGCCGAGCTCGCGCAGGCGCCCTCGGAAGGCTCTTCCGGCGCCGCCGGGTTGCCTGCCTTCAGCCTTTCAAACGTCGCGGTGCGAAACAGTTCGATGCGTCTTGTCAACACGGCCGACAATGCCGAAGTCGAGGTGTCCGAAATCAACTTCTCGCTTCCGTTGATCTCGACGCTGCCCGATGCGGGAGCCTCAAGCATGACGCCCGCGTTGTCGCTTAAGATCAACGGCCGCCCCCTCAAGGCGGAAGGCTCGATTGAAGGTGAAAACGCGACGCTCGCGCTTGCCATTGATCAGCTAAACCTCGCGCAGATTCTCAAGGCCGCTCCGGTGACGCTTGACTATGACGTCAAGAGCGCCGAGCTCTCGGGCAATCTTGCGCTTGCCTTTACCCTCCCCAAGTCGGGGGCGCCTGCGGTGAGCGCTTCCGGTACGCTCACGCTTGCGAACCTTGAAGCCGCAACCGAGTCCGGTGCGCCGCTAGCCAAAATGAAGAGCGCAACGCTTGACGTCGCGGGCTTTGACCTTGCCAAGCAAACGATTGCGGTGAAGTCGCTTGCCGTACAGGGCCCCGAGCTTTACCTCAATCTTGAGCCGCAGGCCTCCAGGCAAAAGCAGACGGCAGGCGCCGCTCCGGCTGCTCCCGCTTTAGCCGCTTCCGGTACGCAGGCTGCTGAAAACAAGGCCGCATCCGCGGAGGCCGCGGGCGGCTGGCACTGGTCGCTGGAATCGGCCACGATCGCCGACGGCGTTGTTGCGCTCACCGACAAGACGATGTCGCCTGCCGCCAAGGTGAACGTAAGCGGCATCAAGGTTGCCGCGCGCAATTTCTCGTCCGACTCAGGCAACCAGGGCGAGTACTCGATTGCCGTGAACATCAACGGGGCTGCGGCTTCGAGCGCCGGCACGCTCGCGATTGCGCCGCTCTCCGTCAAGGCAAGCGCCGAAACCAAAGGACTTTCTCTTTCCGCCCTCTCGCCCTGGGTGAAGCACTTCACGGGCTACAGCATTTCGCAGGGGACGCTCACCACCGCAGGAAACTTCGAATTCAAGGACGGTCCGACGCCCGACGTGATCTGGAAGGGAAAGGCGAACCTTGCCAACTTCAGCGCGCTCGACCCCAAGGGGGCGCCGCTTGCATCGGTGAAGGACGCCTCAGTTGACGTCGCGCTTTTTGACCTGGCAAAGAAAACGGTTGCGGTCAATTCGGTCAACGTCGCCTCGCCCGCCGTGCAGGTTGCGTTCGAGAGCCAGTCGTCTGCCAAGGCGGCTGCCGGCACTGCAGCGAAGGGAACGGATAAGGCAGCGAACAAGACCGCGGATGCCACAACCGGCAAGGCCGCTTCAACCGAAGCCCCCTGGAGCTGGTCGGTGAAGTCGGCCGCCGTCACCAACGGCGCGCTCACGCTGAAGGACGCGTCGCTTACCCCCGCCGCGACGCTCTCGGTCACGGGCATTGCGCTCAATGCCGCCAACTTCTCCTCGGCCAAGGGCGCCTCCGGCACCTACAAGGCCTCGGCCAAGATCAACGGCGGGCGCATCGACTCCGAAGGCAAGCTCGCATTGGCGCCCCTTGCGGTTGACGCAACGACGAACGCGAGCGCTCTGGGACTTGCGGGCTTTACGCCCTGGATTCGCGCGGTGTCGGGTGCGAGCTTTACGAAGGGTTCGGCCGACGTGATCGGGCGCCTTGCGGTGAAGGAAACCGACAAACTCTCGCTCTCCTGGCAGGGTGATCTCGCCGTCGACGACTTTGAGGCAAAAAGCGCCGAAGGCAAGACCCTCATGACCTGGAAGCAGGTCACGGGCAACGGCATCAAGCTCGATTCCGTCGAACCCTTGTCGGTGAGCGTTGCCGAGCTCACGGTGAAGGAGCCCGCGCAGAAGGCCGTGCAGGCCACAAGCAAGCTTCTTGAGCTCTTTGGCGCCATCGCCGAAGCGACCGGTCACGCCAACACCGCCCGACGGCTTGGAAAGGCCGAGGACGCCGTGACGCAGGACATCACGCTCAAGAACCTCAACTACAAGGACGGACGCTTCCGCCTCGGCGTCAAGGGCCGCGATCCGCTTGAGTCCCTGGTGCTCGACGCGCTCAACAAGGCCTTTACGAAGACAAACGGCAAGTATTAAACCTAAAGATCGCCAGCCAAAACAATTTGAACGGGCAAGCCTCATGGCGCCCGGGCAAATGGTTTTTGCTTCGCTCAAAGCCCCTTTCAAAGGATCAATGAGAGATCAATCAGCGATCAATTTCGCGTGCGCGCAAACCAGGCGCGCAGGGGCCGCGCGTGCAGCGCGAGCGCAGCAGCAGCCGAAAACACCGCACACGCCAGAAGAATGGCGCAGGCCAACGCCGCCGGGCGCCCCTGGCTTTGGCGCTCCGCAACGAGCGCAATCGTCGTGCGCACCCACTCAAGCGCATAGACCGCAAAAAGCGCCGTCAGAAACCACTGCATGGCGCGATGCCGCACGAAGACGAGCACGATGAGAACAAGGACACCCACGGCCGCCGCAAGGCCCATGCCGTGAAAGAGAACGTGCGCGGCCATCAGAAGCGAGGCAAGAACGGGAAGAATCAAGAGCCACATGGCTTGGTAATCCGAAAGAAAAAAGAAAAAGAAAAAGCGCGAGGGCTCCTACCCTTTGCGCGGCTTGGCGCGGGGCTTTTCCGGGGGCGCCACGAAAAACGACTTCCAGAGGTGTTCAAGCGAGAGAATCGGGTGCTTCACCACCACGCGGGGTCCGGCATAGCGCATGACAGCGGCGATCTTTTCCTTCATCTGCGGCTTGTAGCAGTGCACGCGGCACTTGGCGCACACGGGCTTTCCCTCGCCAAAGGGGCAGCAGGCAAGGCGCTTCATCGCATAGGCCTTGAGCTCCTCGCACTCCGGACACAGGCCCCCGGCGGCGGGGCGCTGCTCGGCATGATGGCCGCGGCAGTAGATGTCGATCAGCGAGGCCATGGTGCGCGCCTCGCGCGCAAGCGCCCCCTTCTCAAGCTTTTTCCTGCGCTCGGGCGAGAGTCCCGCATCGGCCGCGGGGTTTGCAGGCGTTTTCACGGGGTCGCTGGCGTTGGTCTCTGACGTCCTCTCAAGTCCTTGATCAGGGCGTTGATCGACGGCTGAATCGTGTCGTTCGGTCACGGCGGCATTCTCGGAAGTTGGGTTGAACAAAGAAGAAATTTCAAGCGCATCAAGGGCCGTCTTCACGGCTCCCGCTGCATGGGCTTAATCCCTTTATTCATTGTGATCGAAGGGATGAACGGCAAAGGCACACTCTAGTGTGCGATTCTTATGCTGATCTTGTCCGACTTGCGCCACCCTTTCTCCCTTTTTCCTGTCCCTTCCCGGCTCCTTCCTTGTCCCCCATCTTGCCCCGGGGTTTTGCCGTCTTAAACACATGCGGTAGGAGGACCCCAAATAGAGCAAAATCAGAGGCGCAGCGGCCGCGGACAAAAAATTACAGTTTTCTTCAAATTATCTTTCCCCCGACAAACGACATGCTTCAGTCCTGCTGGATGCTTGTGGCGGCATTCTTTTTCGCGTCGATGACCGCCTTCGTGAAATTTTCCTCGGCAGACGCCGGAACGTTTGAGATCGTCTTCTACCGTTCCCTCATCGGCCTCATCTTCATCACCTGCTGCATGTTCGCCAAGGGCGTGCCCTTTCATACCAAGTACCCCCTGGGGCACCTGAAGCGCTCGCTCCTGGGCACGATCAGCTTCACGATGTGGTTCTCGACCATGGGGCATCTGCCGCTTGGGACGGCGACGACGCTCAACTACACGGCGCCTCTTTTCATCGCCGGCTGGCTCATCTTTTCGGCGCTGCGCCATCGCGAGAAGGCGCCCTGGAATCTGGGCGGAGCGATTGTCATCGGCTTCATCGGCGTGGTGCTCGTGCTGCAGCCCTCGGTCAACAACGAGCAGCTCCCCTACGCCCTGATCGGCCTTTGCGCGGGCGCCATGGGCCCCATCATCTTCTTTCAGATCAAGCAGCTCGGCACGCTGCGCGAGCCGTCGCTTCGCATCGTGTTCTACTTCTCGCTCGTAGGCACGATCTGGGGTCTGTTGGGGTGCCTGCTCTTTGAAGGCGGCCTCAAGATGCACAACAGCGAGGCCTGGTTCGGGCTTCTGAGTCTGGGCGTGTGCGCGGTGCTCGCGCAGCTGGCGCTCACGCGCTCCTACGCCTACGGCAACATGATGCTCACGGCCTGCTTTCAGTTTGCCACCATCCCGATTGCTGAAATCATCAGCGTGCTGGTCTTCAAGGACAAGCTCCCGGCAAGCGCCCTGCTCGGCATGGCGCTGATCCTCGTGGCCGGGTGCCTTGCGAGCATCCTCACCCGCCTGCGTGAGCAGAAGAAGGCCGCAACGCGCCTTGTCTCGGCCGACGCGCCCCGCGCGCCGACGCCCGAGCGCCGATAAGCGCCTCTCACAACAATCCTTTCTCTGCTCGCGCCCAGTGCTCTCCGACACCGCATTGGGCTCGAGCCAAAAAAAACGGCACCCGTGCAAGTTCTTACTGCATGGATACCGTTTTTCTTTGACCTGAAAACCTGCGCTCTCTGCGCCTTCTGCGGCTTCAAGCTCGCGTGTTCTCTTCAGCCTTCGCGTTTTCAGCCGGAGACGGCCAAAAACTACTTCGACTGCTTTGCGCCCGCCTGCGCCTCCTCGCGCTCCATTCCGGCGGCATAGGCCGCCAACTGCGCGAGCTTGCGGTACTTGGGCGTATCCATATGCAGCCGCGACATCAGGTACTCGAGGTGCTTCAAGGCCTGCGCCCAGCGGTGCGTCTCCAGGCTTGCAATGGCATAGAGCTCATGGGCGCTCGTGTTGGCCTCATCAAGGCGCAGAGCCTCCTCAAGAATCGGAATACCCTGATCGTACGCATCGTCTGTCGGGAGGCTCATCACGCTTGCGGCGTACTCCACCCAGACCGCTGCGTCGTGCGAAACCTTGCCCTTCAAGTCAAGCGCGCTGCGGTAGGCCTTGGCCGCCTCGGTCCATTTCGCCTCTTCAACGTAAAGCCGCGCCAGAAGCACCCAGGCGCGCTCGTCGCTCGGGTTGCGCTTGAGATAGGCGCTCATCAACGGCGCATCGTACTGAGGCGCAGCCGCGGCCAGCGACCCGTCGGCGCGCATGATGCCCTGCGTGCGCTGCGAGTCGACAAAGGGAATCATGCCGGGCGCCCCCACCTTGAGGTAAAGGGCGAGACTCACCGCCACCAGCAGAACCGAGACGAGCGCCATTACGGTCTTGCGGTTGGGCTCGGTGCGCACGCGGGCGGCGCCCTCTTCGAGATCCTCAAGCGCACGGCGCCTGACGTCTTCAACGCTGTCGGCGTAGATCGCCTCGGAGACGAGATTGGCCGCACGTTCGCGGGCAAGGAGATCGAGCTCCTCGTTTAAAAGCGCACGGCTTTGCTCAAGGCTTGAGCCCGCGGGCGAACAAAAGCGCGAGGTGCGCATGAAGGCCGCCGCGACGGCGGCAAGGGCTGCGGCAATCAGCAGGGCGGCGATGCACCAGAAGATGATTTCGGTCGTCATGAAGGGGAATTCTAGAGAAGGTTTCTTGTCCTAATCTTGTCTGGATTTTGCCGATATGCCAACCATACAGTGCTACAAAAAGGGCGGTCCAGAGTTGCCTGGATCGCCCCTTTCATAGACCTTTCGAAGCTCTCCCTCGAAGGGCGCCTTCACGCGGAAGGCGCGCCTCTGGGGGAGTTTTATGCAAGCTGATTACTTGCTCTTCTTGGCCATTGCGTCACGCAGCAGCTTGGTAGCCTGCTGGGCGGCGTCGGCAGCCTTGGCAAGAGAAGCCTGGGCAGCCTGCGGGTTGTGGAACCACGCACCGTTGACGGCTGTCCACCATTCCCAGTTGGTGTGAGCCACGGAGTGCAGCTCGCGAGCCTTGGTCATGGTCGCTTCGTCGACACCGATCACGGTGGCGAGATCGAACGCGTTGAACATGTCGGTCATGCGGGATTCGGCTTCACGCAGCTTGCCGTTGTAGTAGGCATGCATGCCGTCGATCACGCGGTTGAGCTGGGCCTCGGTCTTGTCCTTGTGGCAGCTCAGGCAGGTTTCCTTCATGTAGTGACGCGGCGAGGTCGTCCAGTGCGAGGTGTAGAGCTTGCCGTCCTTGCCCTTGACCTTGGGCATATGGCAGGAAGCGCAGCCCACGCCGGCCTTGTCGTGCGTCGAATTCCAGTACGTTTCAACGTCCGGGTGCTGCATCTTGGTGAGCAGGGCGCCCGTCACGGGATGCTTGAAGTCCTTGAAGGAAACGTGCTTGTAGAACTCGTCGATCTTGGTGACGTCAACGAACGGAACGAGGTTCGTGCGGCGGTCGGCCATGCCGATGGCCTTGCCCGTCTTCGGATCGATGCCCGGGTTGCAGTTGTACTCGACGTGGCACTGTGCGCACATCAGCTTGCTGTCGGACTTCTCGAGCATGGCGATCTTGCGCTCGAAGCCGCGCACGCCGGCACTCACGACCTCAATCTTGGTGTGCTTCGGATCCTGCGAGTAGACCGTCGGGAAGTCGGTGCGCGTGAGGGCGTCGATGAGGCCGTGGCTCACAACGCGAGGCTTCGCGGAGTGCGGATCGTGGCAGAAGTTGCAGTTGAGCGAGTGGTTGACGTTGCGCATGATGTCGACAACGGCCGATTCACGCGAGAACTTGGCGTTGGGGTTCTTGTCGCCCAGGTACGCCCAGTCGAGCATCAGGTCGGTCGACTTGCAGGTCCAGCACACGGGGTTGCCAGCGGCGGCCGTACCGGCGCGACGCGGCTTTTGTGCATTGTCTTCAGGATACTTGTCGTTGATGACGTCCCAGACCTTGAAGGCGCCGTCGCCCATCGAGAGGTACATCCAGCCTTCCTTGGGCTCGAAGCGGCCGCCGAAGGCGCGGTCAACCAGGAACTGATCGAGCGCGGCAAAGGCGTGGCTGCGCGGCAGATCGTGCTCCTTGGTGAAGCCGTGGGCGCCCATGGCGCGGTCGTAGAACGGATCAGGAGCGATGTTGTTGGAGTTCTTCTTCGAGTCGCGCGGGGTACGCTCCTCGTTGATCTTGTACATCGACTCGAACTGCGCGGTGTGGCAGCTGCCGCACTTCTGCGGCGAGAGATCGGTGACGGGGCGGGTGTCCTTGCCCGGCGCCTTGAGATGCTTCTCAAGACCGGTGTGGCAGGTCGTGCAGCTCACGTCCTTGTGAGCGCCGGACTTGTGAAAGCCGCCGATGTTGCTGTGGCAAGCAACGCAAGCCTGCGTGTTGACCTTCTCAGCTGCGAACGAAGCCGGCGCAAAAGCCAGCGAAACAGCCAGTGCAAGACAGGCTTGAACCAAGTGCTTCTTGTTCATAGTGTGCTCCTAGAGCGAGCGGCCTTTTGTATTTGTTCTGACACCGAACGATGTCCCCCGGCCCGCTTCGAGACGCATTTTTTCATAACGTGACTTTTTCGAGGGCTCGCCCCAAAAAAGTGCATCTTGGCCTAGCACCTCGCCGGGCCATCCTTAAGAGCCCCTTAAGCCGCTGTTTACAAGGCTTAAGCGCTTCTTAACCCACAAAAGACTCCACCTAGGAAGGAAGTAGGCATTAGGGTAATCCCCCTTGAAAAATGCATCTTTCACCTCAAAACAGGCCAAAATAACCGCCGGTTTTGGCCTATTGGCCTAGCGTCAATCCTCGCCTTGGTGCATGGCGCCGTCTTTTGGCGATCACCCCCAGCAAAAACGGGACCCGTCTGGGTCCCGCTTCGTGTGATTTCAAGCGAATTTTTGGCCTGTTTCGGGCCTGGTTTGGGCGTCTAGCCGGCTGCCGGCAGCCAGCCAAAACGCCCTCTTGGCCTGTTCCGGCCTGTTCTTGGCCTGTTCGCGAATTTTCAGCCTTCGGTTCAGGCGTCTTTGCCCGTTACCTCGCGGCCCACGAGATCGTGCTCTTCGCTTGCCGTCACGCGCACGTCGACGAAGTCGCCGGGCTCAAGGTGCCGGTCGGTCGTCACGTAGATGACGCCGTCGATATCGGGCGCATCGGCCGTGGTGCGGCCCACTGCGACGCCGTCGGCGTCTTCGGACTCGTCGATGATGACGCGCTGCACGCTGCCGATCTTGGCCTTTAAAAGCTCGGCCGAGATCTCGGCCTGCACTTCCATGAAACGGCGGCGGCGCTCCTCGCGCACTTCGTCGGGAAGCTGCCCGGGCAGCGCATTGGCCTGCGCACCCTCAACGGGGCTGTAGGCAAAGCAGCCGACGCGATCAAGTTTCGCGTCGCGCAGGAAGTCGAGCAAGTACTCGAACTCCTCTTCGGTTTCGCCCGGAAAGCCCGCAATGAAGGTCGAGCGGATCGTGATGTTGGGGCAGATGCGGCGCCAGGCGGCGATGCGCTCAAGGTTCTTCTCGGCGCTCGCGGGCCGCTTCATCGCCTTCAGAACGCGCGGATGGGCGTGCTGAAACGGCACGTCGAGGTAGGGAAGGATCTTGCCCTCGGCCATGAGCTCGACCACGTCGTCGACCGACGGATAGGGATAGACGTAGTGCAGGCGCACCCAGGCATCAAGTTCGCCCAGTTCCTTGCAAAGCTCAAGAAGGCGCTGCTTCACGGGGCGCCCCTCGACAAAGCCCGTGCGGTACTTGAGGTCAAGCCCGTAGGCGCCGGTGTCCTGGCTGATGACGAGAAGCTCCTTGACGCCGCCTTCGACGAGGTTTCGGGCTTCCTTGATGATGCTTCCCACCGGGCGGCTCACGAGGCCCCCGCGCAGATCGGGGATGATGCAGAAGGTGCAGTGATGCGCGCACCCTTCGCTGATCTTGAGATAGGCGTAGTGCGCGGGCGTGAGCTTTAATCCCGCCTTGGGCACGAGCTCATCAAAGGGCTCATGCGCGCGCGGCAGCTGCTCGTGCACGAGCGCCATCGTCTCTTCAAGGCTGTCGGGACCGGTGACGCCGATCACCTGCGGCACGCGCTCCTTGACCCAGTTGCTGCCGTCGGCGTTGGTCTTGCCGCCCAAGCAGCCCGTGA
>USAL01000020.1 GCA_900552545.1 uncultured Sutterella sp.
GCGTGCGGCGAGTGGATCACGTTGCCGTGGGTGATGTTCATCGGGCCGCCCCAGCGGTTGGTTATGGCCGAGGTCTCATCGGTCACCGGGAGCTTCAGCTGCTCGCAGACGTCGCTCATGGTGATGCCGCCCTGACGGTTGATCACGATGCCGATCGCGCCGATTCTCGGGGTGTGCTTGGGGATGAAGATCACCGTCTGCCGAAACCGCGGGTCCTCCATCGTGGAGGAAGCGATCAGAAACTTCCCGGTGTACTTGCCGACGACGTCATTGTCCATGGAAAAAAGATTCCTCATAGCTTGTAGGGGCTGCCGAAATGATTCTCTGCAAAGGCCTGTGCGCTTGAGGGGTAATTCAAACCCCGCCGCACGGACGGCAGCCCGCGTCCTTTGTTGGCTGTTGACCCATTTTAGATGTGAAGGCGCCCTCGCACGTTTTCAAGAGCGCACGAATTTTGATGCAGGCCGCGCTTTTGCGTGAGCCTTCATGCGTCTTCGCAAGGCCTGCGGCATTTGCCTGATGCGCCGGCGAAAAATTTGCGCTACAGTTTGGCACTCGGACTGCGCCCGCCCCAAACCGGTGGGCGTCTTTGATTTTTCAGGCCTTTTTTCTTCCCTAGGAGTCGGCTTCACGGGAACATTCGCGCCTTTCGCAAAGCACTTTTGAGCTCCTCGGAAAGAAGAAATCCCGCCATCTTGTTTATCGACATTGGCCATGGTTGAACACGTTCTGGAAAAACTCTGCGAAAAATTTGATGCGGGCCAGGCCCGCTACCGCGTCGTCCACCACCCGGCGGGCGACCGCTCGAGCGCCTCGGTGTGCGAGGTGCGCGGCACCGAACTCGGCCAGGGCGCCAAGGCGCTCGTGTGCATGGCCAAGGGCGGCGGCGTCAAGCAGTACGTGCTCGCCGTGCTTCCGGCCGATCAGCAGGCTGACCTGAAAAAGCTCGCCCATGCGCTCGGCGCCAACCGCGCGGGCCTGTGCAGTCCCGACGAGGTCATGGATCTCACGGGCTGCATTCTGGGCGCCGTGCCGCCGGTGTCCTTCGACGAGCGGCTCCTTGCGGTCGCCGACCCCACGCTCTTTACCCGCTACGAGGAAATCGCCTTCAACGCGGGCGCGCGCGACGTCTCGATCATCATCAACACCGAGGACTTCCACCGCATCGTGGCCCCGCGGGAAATCGACTTCCTGAAGGTTGAACAAAGCGCCTAAAGCGCCCATGTCCCCGATTTGAAGGATCCAGCACTTGCGCGAGGATCCTTTTTTCTTTCACTGATTTTTTAAAACTTACTTTTGCCAAGGCCCTTAAGGCTCCGCGCCCGTCGGCCTTCGTTCACGCATCATGGACCATTTGGACTTTTCCTACGTACTGAGCTCCACGCTCACCCCGATTACCCTCATTTCCGGCGTCGGCCTGCTCTTGATGACCATGTCGGCGCGCTACGCCCACACCACCGACCGCGTGCGCCAGATTCTGAAAACCCTTGAGATGACGGCCGACCCCTGCGGCAAGCTACGCGCCTCGGTGTATCTGCTCTTTAAGCGTGCGACGCTTCTGCGCAAGGCGATTCTTCTCGTCGTGCTCTCGGCGGCCTGCTCGGGCCTACTCGTGTTGACCTGCACGGTCGAAGCGATGTTCGGCACCCCGCTTGAAACCCTCAAGCAGCTCTTTCTGCTCTGCTCGGTGGGCCTCATCGTCTTTTCCACTTTCTACTTCTCGCTTGAAGTGAACATCTCGCTCAAGGCGCTTGAGCTCACGCTGCCGCCCAACGTCGAAGAGAAAAAAGAGGATTAAAAACGCGCTGACTGCGCCCGTCGGCATCAATGCTCATCGACGGGCGCATTTTCGACGCGCACGAAAAAACCCGCTTCAGCCGGCGCAAGGGAATCTGCCTTACCGGCGCGAGCGGGTTTTTTGTTGCCTTCAAACGGCTCGTCAGGGCCTACTTTTTGGCCTTGTCCTCGGTCGTTGCCTTCGGCGGACGACCGCGGCGGCGCACCGTGCCCTCAAGCTTTTCAGCGAGGAACTCGCGCCCCTCGCGGTGCGAATCAAGCCAGAAGGCGAACTTGGAGGCGCGGCCGATCGCGGCGGCCTCCGGGAAGCGCTCCTGCACCATCGTTCTGAGTTCCTTCAGCGAGCGGCCGACAAGAAAGTCCGCGCCCGGGGAATCCGCCGTCACGCGGCGCTTGGCGCCGCCTCTGAGCGAGGTAACGCGAAGACCGGAGAGCTTTTCCTCCTCCTCGCCCCAGGGAAGCGTTCCGGCCGGGGGCTTCGGATGCATGCGCCGGGTTCTGCGGGCAGGCGCTGCGGGGCTCTTTGCCTCTTTGGCCTCCTTCGCTTCGGTTTCCTTCGCTTCGGTCTTCACTTCGGGCGCCGGGTCAGCGTCAGTGGCCGCAACCGTGGCGGCGGGTTCTTCGGCAGGCTTTTCAGCAGGCTTCTCGGCGGGCTTTTCAGGCATCTTCGTCATCTTTGCGGCCATCGCCATCTTGGTCGTCTTCGCTGCCGTGGTCGTCTTGGTTGTCTTTCTTGCACGCTTGGGCTTTTCTTCTGCAGCGGCAGGCGTCGTGGGTGCGGCGCTCTCGGCGGCCGTCACCTCAGGCTCCTCCTCGACCTTCACTTCGGCCTTGGGCTCGGTCTTTGCCTTAGCAGTCGTTTTCTTCGCCGTGCTCTTTTTAGCGGCAGCGGGCTTCTTGGCGGCGCTCTTCTTGGCCGTCGTCGTGCCCTTTGCAGCACGCGTGCGCTTGGCTGCGGCGGGTTCGGACTGCGGCGCCGCGCTCTCGGCGGATTCGGGCGTAGTAGGCGCAACAGGCGCAGCGGACGCTGCGGGAGCAGCCATTTGCGCTGCGGCGGCGGGGCGCTCGGGTTCGGCGCGGCCGGAGCCGGAAGCGGATGATTCAGTCGGCGTGGGATTGTGTCGGATCGACTGGTGCGTCGTCCACGGGTAGTCGAGCACCTTTCGGCTTTGCTTCATGCGCCTGGCGGAGATCCACTCGAAAACTGCCTTGATTTTCTGGAAAAACATCGACGATCACTCCGTGCAGAGCACGATCCTGCAGGGCTGCCGTCCGTGTCAGATGGAGCATGTTTGCTGCAAGATGGTGCTGTCAATGGGGGATTTGGTACGTCTTCGGGCCTGCGGGAATTCTGGGATAAAACCGCGCGAAAGCCGTCTGAACCGTCGTCCAGACCGCCCGCCGCAGGCGCCAGTCTCCTGTCAGGACACGCTGTACCGAGTGTACACCGCGAGTTTCACCGACTGCGCACAAAGACGCGCAAATATCGAAAAATTCTTCCCCAGCACGGATTCTGTCGCGAATCCCTCACGCACTTTTGCGACAAACGCCTTAAAAGAAATTCCCCCGCTTTTCCCAAACAAGCAGTTAAAGCGGCACTACCTCACGGAAAGGGCGTTCAGTTCATCGAGCCAGTCGCGTCCCGCCGTAGGCGGCACCCGCACCTCGACCTTGAGGCCCCGGCAGGCCCAGCGGTGCGCAAATGCGTAGGCCGCGGCCTGCCCCGCAAACTTCTCGTCGTTGTCGGAAAAAACAATCACGTCGCGCACGCCTTCGGGAAGCCGGTCGATGGAAGCCATGTTGCCGCAGCCCAGACTCGCCCAGACCGGGCGTCCAGACAGAATCGAGGCGGCAAGCGCCGTTTCGACGCCTTCGGCAATCCCAATTGCGCCTCCCTGCCCGATGCCGCCCAAGCGCACGAGCCCCTGCGCGGGAAGTCCCCGCAGAAGCTTCTTGGGGCGCGCCACGCGCGCCTTCACGCCCTCGGGCTCAAGATAGGTGCGGTGCAGATTGATGACGACGCCGTCGGCGTCTGTAAGGCGCGAGAGCATCACCGGCAGCGTGCGCACCCGCAGGCCCTTGCCTTCCTCCGCACCTTCCTCGCCATCGTCGCCATGTTCTCCGGCCGCGTCGTCCTCAACTTGCTTGACATACTCAAGCCCCTCGTGGGTGCGGATCTCCGGATGGGCGCTTCGAGGATCAAGCCCGCGCGAGAGGAGGTAGTTCCAGACCGGATCGCCCTGCTCGACGGGATGCGCCTCGCTCCAGAGCGCCAACATCGCCGCCCGGGCCTTGCTAATGGGATCGGGATTGAGATCCGCCTGCGGCTCGATCTGCTCGGCCGACTCCTGGACACTCGATGGCGAATGGACGACGATGCCGCAGAACTTCTCGACCGCCGCGAGGGCCTCCAGGTAGCTGCACTGCAGGTACTTGCTGATGAGCGCAAACCCGTCGCCCGGGCCGCACCCGCGGCAGAAGTAGTTGCCGCGCCCCATCTTGTCGTCAAAAACGAAGCGGTCGCGCCCACCGCAGATCGGACAGGGCCGCGCACGGCCGTCGACGAGCCTGGGCTCAATGCCGATGGAGATGAAGATGTCGCGCCAGCGGTCTGCAGCCGCACGCACCACCGCATCACGGCGCTCCTGGTACCAGGATGTCTGGGAAAAGGAATTCATGGAACTCACGAAGGCACCTTGGCCGTTGCTTGTGGTGGAAAAACGCCGCTAGCTTACAGGACGTGCCGGCTTCGCGTGAGGGCTGGGAAAGAAATGGACAAAATGAGCGAAAAAAGGGCGAAGAAAAAGGCGGCTTCCACGTGGAAGGCCGCCCTCTTTTCAGTGCTTTTCAATCAAAGCAACGTCTTATTGATAGGACGAATCGCCGTCCTGCAGCACCCAGGGATCGAGCGTGACGTCCATTGAGCGCAGCACGCCCGACTTGTCAAACTGCGGCCAGACGGCCATGTAGAAGCCACCGACGTCGATGAAGCGGTACATCCAGGCGTGCTGATCAACGAGCGGGAACTCGTACTTCTCGGCGCACTTGCCCCAGAAGCGCCATACGTCGTCTTCGGTCCACGTGCCGATCTTGGCCATGGTGAAGTACTTGCGCTGCAGGCCCTGCTCGCGCTCAACGAGCTGCCCGTTGCCATCAAAGAAAAGCCACCACACCTGCTGCCCGAAGGGCTGCATGGAATAGGTCCAGCGCTCGCGGCCGTCGGGCATGGGGGTCTTGGCATCAGGGGCGCCGAGATATTCCTGCACCTGCTGGGTGGTCTCGCCCATGTCGACAAGCTGCGGATGCGCGCATCCGCCGAGGATGACGGCCGCGCCCACAAGCACCGCCGCCTTCAGAGTCTGCATGAAGTTCATTTTTTTATTCTCCTCAAAGGTCAGACACCGCTCATCGACTTGCCGCAGGCGCGCAATCGCGTTCAACCATGCGCGCCGCAGCGCTTTAACGCCTACAGTCGATCGAGATGGTGCTCGACCGCAAACACGGCCGCCTGAACGCGGCTCTTGATGTTGAGCTTGCGGAGCACGCTCTGCACGTGCACCTTGACCGTCGACTCGGCCAGATCAAGCGCCCGGGCGATTTCCTTGTTGCTCACGCCGCGGGCAAGCCAGGCAAGCGTCTGGCGCTCGCGCGGGGTGAGCGACTCGATGTCGGGCGCTGCGGCCGTGCTGCGGTAGCAGTCGCAGCGCAGCTGCATGACGAGCTTGTTGGTCATCTCGGGCGAGATGACCGAGTCGCCCGCCACGGCGTGACGGATGCTCTGCAGCAGGAATCCCGCGTCGATCTTCTTCAAGAGGTAGCCGCGGGCGCCCAAGCGCATGCACTCGGTGAGATCGTCGCCGTCTTCGCTCACGGTGAGCATCAGGACGGCCATCTGCGGATCAAAGGCAAGAATTTGCGCGAGAGCCTCGCGGCCGTTCATCGTCGGCATGTCGAGATCGAGCAGCACGATGTCGGGCTTGACCTGCTCGACGAGCTTGACGCCTTCAAGGCCGTCGGCAGCCTCGCCCACCACCTCGAAGTCGTCCTGGCGGGTGAGCAGCGCCTTGAGGCCACTGCGAAACAGCGTGTGGTCGTCAACCAAGGCGATGCGAATCTTCTTGTCACCCTGCTCCGTACTGGTTTCTGCTTCCTGCATAGTTCAGATTTCCAATAAATACTACCTTCCGGGCAGGCGGCCTGCAGCGCATCTGCCCGACTTCAATAGCGATGAGCTTAGCGCATTTTCCCAATGCGCAACACCATCGGGTGACGGTTGTTTCACCGTTTTTACGCGCATGAAAACAAAGAAGACGGAAACGTTTCCCGAAGATCTCCTTCAGGCTCCGTCTCCGCCTTCGCGGGCGCTGATGCGGGTGCGCGGGGAATCGGGGCTTGACGCCCGTTTCCCTCACCCCTCAGGCATCAGAGATTAAGCATGGCCCTGGTCGTTCGCAGCGGGAGCGGCGGTGCCGTTTTGCTGCTGGGCCTGCTGCTGGGCCAGACGCTGCTGGTAGAGCGCCTCGAAGTTCACCTCGGGCAGGTTCACCGTCGGAAGACCCGTACGGTTGATGAGGTCGGCGAGATTCGCGCGGAGGTACGGATAGATGATGCTCGGGCAGAGCACGTTCACGAGGTGACGGATGCCGTCGGCGGGAATGTTGCGGATGTCGAAAAGACCGGCCTGCTTGCCTTCGGCAAGGAACATCGTTGCGCTCTTGGTGCCCACGGTGATCGTGCCGCGCACGACGACTTCGTAGCCGTTGGCGACGCCTTCGATGGCGCGCTGGGAGACTTCGAACTGGATGTCGACGTTGGGCTGCTCTTCGGGCGCATGCAGGAAGATTTCCGGCGCATGCGGCATCTCAAGGGACGCGTCCTTGAGGTAGCAGCGGATCATCTGGAAGGACGGCTCGTTGTTGGCGGCCTGGGCCTGCTCAGGATTCTGCTGGGGGTTCTGAGCGTTCTGGTTTTCTTCTGCCATTTTGATTTTCAATCCGTTAAAAGGCGCCGGGCGAGCCCCTCAGGCCGCGCGGCAAGTGTTGGAAAACTGTGTCGAAGCCTTCAGGCTTAGCGCGAGAAGGGAAGCCCCGCGCGGCGCCAGGCCTGCAGGCCGCCCTGAAGGACGAAGACGTTGAAGCCGAGACCGCGCAAGAGCGGCGAGGCAAGCTTCGTGCGGCGGTTGTCCTCGTCGACGAGCAGCACGGGCTTGTCCTTCTTCAGACGCTCAAACTCGTTCTGGATGCGGTCGGCGGGAATGTTGATCGAGCGCGCGATGGCCTCTTTCTTGAACTCCTTGGGATCGCGCAGATCGACGATCTGGGCGCCCTGATGATTGATGAGTTCGGTGGCCTGGGTGCTGTCGACCTGCGGGCCATAACGGCGCTTCGTAAAATACGGCGCCGCGAGCGTGATCACGCACACCAGAATGATCGCGAGCAGCAGGATGTTGTCAATCAGAAACTGAGTCACGTCTTTTCGTCCGTTTTGAATGCAATGACTGAATCGGGATTCGGTTCGCAGGATCGCCTGGCGCGGCGTCGCTGCCTCGAAGGGACCCGCACCACGGATGGTGAAGGCAATTGCGGCATTATAGAATGTTGGGATTGATTGCACGCCGCCCGGGGAAAGGCGTGTCTGCAAGGATGCTGCGGGGGCTCCTTGCGCCCTCATGTCCTTATGCCTGTTTAGGGGTCGCCCAGCATTTTCCAACGATTTCCCATCGATTTTTCCCTTCGACTTGACCGCGGCCTTGACTGCGACATTGACCGCGCCGTCGTTTGGCCCTTTTTTCTGCTCGTTCATGAACCTCACCTCCGGTTGCCGCGCTCGCCTCGCCCCGCTTTCGGGACTTGCGCGACTTGCCCGGCTCTGCTGCCTTTGCGCCGCCCTCGCGGTGCCGCTTGCGCTCGCCCCGCAGCCGGCGCTTTCGGCCGCCGCGAGCACGAGCACCAAGGAGCGCTCGAACCTGCAGAAAGAGCAGCGCACGATCAAGGGGCAGATCTCGAGCATCAAGAAAGACATCGAGCAGAAGCAGGCGCGCGTCGACAGCGCCAACCAGGAGCTGCGCGCGTCCGAAAAGGCGATTTCAGACAGCAACCGCACCCTCAAGGAGCTCGGCGCCCAAAAGAGCGCCGTTGAAAACCAGCTTGCCGACCTCAAGCGCGAGGCCGACATCGTGGGCATGCACGTCACCGAGGCCGAGGATCTCGTGGCGGTCATCACCCAGGCGCAGTTTCTGAACTCGCGCCGCCACCCCTGGCAGGCGGCCTTAACCGGCGACAACCCCAACGACATCACCCGCATGTCGGCCATTCTGCGCTACATGGCCCGCGAGCAGGACCGCACGATCGACCGGCTTGCCAACCGCAGAAAGAACATCGAAGTCGTCACGGCCAAGACCAACGCCACGCAAAAGGAGCTCTCGCGCATCGAGGCCGACGAGCAGAAAAACCGCGACAACCTTGAAAAGGAAAAGAGCCGCCGCGAGAGCGCCGTGAACGAACTCAAAAAGGAGCTCAACACCCAGCGCGAGCGCTACGAGCAGTTGGTGAAAAACGACCGGCAGCTTACCAACCTCATCGCCAACATCGACAAGCAGATCGAGGCGGCCGCCGCCAAGGAGCGCGCCCGCAAGGAGAAGCTTGCGCGCGCCGAAAAGGAAAAGGCCGCCCGCGAGGCCGAGCAGCGCAAGTCGCGCCGTCCCTCGCAGACGGCTTCCGCCAACCGCACGACCGTCGCGCCCGTCACGGGCAACTTCGGCAAGATGCGCGGCAAGCTCACCATGCCCACCAAGGGCAAGATCGTCGCCAAGTTCGGCCAGAAGCGCGAGGGGGCGGCAAGCGACCTCGCCTGGCGAGGCCTTCTCATCAGCGGCAGGATGGGCCAGGACGTCGTCGCCACCGCGGGCGGCACCGTGGTCTTTGCCGACTGGATGCGCGGGTTTGGGAACCTCATGATTCTCCATCACGGTTCGAACTATCTTTCGGTCTACGCCAACAACGAGTCGCTCTACAAATCCGTGGGCGACACCGTGAAACAAGGCGAAACGATTGCCAGCGTCGGCCGCTCGGGTGGCGAGGATTCCCCGGGCTTATACTTTGAGCTCCGCTACAAGGGCAAGCCCTTTGATCCGGCCCGCTGGATCGCCAAATAGCGCCCGAAAAGCCCGGCGCCGCCGGTTTCGCGCGGCGCTGTTTTCGGTGTTTTTCCTTTGCGGCTTTGCGGCGGACATCCCCAACGTTTTATCTGCCGGCGGCAGCTCCCGGCCCCGGCGTCAGTCTAGATTTCACATCCAGCCATGCGCTTTCTGCCCCGCTCCCTATCGCTTGCCGTCGCCGGTCTGTGCGCCGGCATCGTGCTGACGACCGGCCTGCAGGCCATTGCCGCCGACGGCGACAAGTCGACCAAGCTGCCGCTTGAGGACATCGAGCTTTTTGCCGACGTCTACGGCTCGATCAAGAACTTCTACGTCGATGAGATTCCGGACTCGGAGCTCATGGAAAACGCCATCAAGGGCATGGTCGAAGGGCTCGATCCGCACAGCTCCTTCCTTGACTACAAGGAGTTCAAGGACATGCAGGAGAGCACGACAGGCGAATTCGGCGGCCTCGGCCTTGAGGTCACCAAGGACCCCACCGGCGTGCGCGTGGTTTCGCCCATCGACGACACGCCCGCGGCCCGTGCAGGCGTCATGGCGGGCGATCTGATCATCAAGATCGACGGCAAGGCCACGGCCGACCTCTCGCTCAACGAGAACGTCAAGCTCATGCGCGGCAAGCCCAAGACGAAGATCGTGCTCACCATCGCCCGCAAGGGCGAGAGCAAGCCCATCGTGGTCAATCTCGTGCGCGACATCATCAAGGTGAAGTCGGTAAAGAGCAAGGAGCTCTCCGATGGTCTCGGCTACATCCGCATCTCGCAGTTTCAGGAGCACACGGCCGAGGACGTCGCGCAGGCTCTCATGAAGCTCAACCAGAACAAGCACCTCAAGGGCGTCGTTCTTGACCTGAGAAACAATCCGGGCGGACTTCTGAATGCCGCAATCGGCGTGTCGGCGGCGTTTTTGCCCGCCGACAGCCGCGTCGTCTCCACCCGCGGCCGCAATCCGCAGGAAGAGCGCAAGTTCACCGCCTCCTACAAGGACTACTCGACGAGCAATTCCGGCAAGGACTACATCGCGACGCTGCCTGCGGTTGTAAAGAGCGTCCCCGTCGTCGTTCTCATCAACCCGGCCTCGGCATCGGCTTCCGAAATCGTCGCCGGCGCCCTGCAGGACCACAAGCGCGCGACCATCATGGGCACGCGCTCCTTCGGCAAGGGCAGCGTGCAGACGATCCTGCCGCTGCGCATGAAGCGCGATGAAACCACGGGCGTGAAGATCACCACGGCGCGCTACTACACGCCCTCGGGCCGCACGATTCAGGCCAAGGGCATCACGCCCGACATCGCCGTCGACGACACGCCCGAAGGCAACTACCCGTCCTTTACGATCCGCGAGTCCGATCTTGCGCATCACATCGAGGTCGCCGACACGACCAAGGGCAAAAACGGCAAGGCCGACGCCAAGGCCAAGGACAATGACAATGAGAAAGCCCGCGAAAAGGCCAAGGAGCGCGACGCCGAACTTGATCTCGAGGAAGACGCCAAGGTGCCGACACTGCGCTACATGTTCGGCGACGAGGAGGACTTCCCGCTGCAGCAGGCGCGCGCCTATCTGCTCGGCAAGGACGTGATCACGCACGACGAGACCCAGGCCAAGCTCAAGGCCGAACGCAAGGCCAAGGATGCCGCCGCAAACGCCAAGGACAAGGCGGGCAAGTCCGCAGCGACCGAGAAGCAGAGGGCCGGCGAGGCCTCTGATGCGAAGAAGTAATCCTTTGCGCCCCGGAAAACGCCATGACGACGCACGACGAGGCTCTCTTTGAGAGCGAATCGGCCCGCGCCCGCGCAAGCCGCCATATTCTTCTAAAGGAAATCGGCGTTGAGGGCGCGCGTCGCATCGCGGGGCTCTCGGCGCTTGTGATCGGCGCGGGCGGCGTGGGCTGCCCGGCAGCGCTCTGCCTTGCGGAGGCCGGCATCCGCGAGCTCACGCTCATTGATGCCGATGCCGTCGAGGAATCCAACCTCGCGCGGCAGATTCTTCACACCCCGGCGCGGCTTGGCATGAACAAGGCCCAGAGCGCCGCACAGGCGCTTGCCGACATCAATCCCGCGGTGAAGGTCAACGCCGTCGCCGCCTGGGCCGATGAGGAATCGATCAAAAGGCTCGGGCGCGAGGTTGACGTCATCCTTGACTGCTCGGACAACTTCGCCACGCGCCATGCGGCAAACCGTGCGGCGCTTAACCTTTCCAAGCCTCTTGTGACGGTCTCGGCCATCCGCTACAGCCTTCAGGTCGCCTTCTTTGACTTCACGAAGCCCGCGAGCGCCTGCTACGCCTGCGTCTTTCCCGAAGATGAGGAGGCCGACGTCAAGGCCTCGCAGGTGGGAGTGCTCGCGCCCGTGACCGGCTTTGCCGGCATGATCGCCGCCGAAGAGGTTCTCAAGTGGGCCGCCGGCATGGAGTCGCTTGCGGGCAGCATGCTCGTGCTCGATACCCTTTCCTGGCAGATGCAGCGCTTTGCGCTTGCGAAGATGCCCGACTGCACGGTCTGCGCCGGCAGATAGCAAGGGCCGCCCCGCCCCAGTTCGAATTCCCCCTCTCCCTGCGCACGCCGCGCAGGGATTTTTTTGCCCTCTTTTTGCCGCGCTTAGTGCAGCTGTCCCCAGTAGAGCGTGATCGAGGATCCTTCGCCGAAGGTGCGGCCGGCGACAAGATAAATCGGCCCTACCCAGCTGTCGGCCGCCATATAAAGGCTTGCCGCGCGCTTCCAGGACCGGTCAGGCTGCCAGACCTGGGCTTCCGAGCCGCCCTCATCGTAGGCGCGGCCGATCTCGGCGCTTGCGCCCAGATAAAACGGCATTCGCAGCACGTCGACATGGCGGCTGAAGTCGTGATAGACGAGCGCTCGCGCCAGGTGCAGACGGTTGCCCGCCCAGCGTCCGTAGGGCGAGCCCGAGAGATTGAAGACGCCGCCCAGGTTGAAGTTGCCCGCCTGCGGGGCGCGCGCATAGCGCCCTGAAAGAAGCATCGTCGTGCGGTCGGTGAGTTTGACGGGCTTCCAGAAGTTGACGTCGTAGGCGACGCCCTCGATTGCGCTCATGCGCGTGGAGTCGGGCGCAATCGCCTTCCAGACCGAAGCGTCAAGCAAAAGGCCCTTGGTGGGAAAGCTCGCATCGTCCAACGTATCGATCCCGAAATTGAGCCTCGTGAAGATCGACTGCGCCCGGGCGTTTCGATCGATGGCGCCGATCTCGGCCTTGGTGCGGTTGTCGAGCCACCCGCCCCCGAGCGTGACGCGCCCGAAGCGCCCCATGTCGTAGCCCAGATTGAGCGCAAAGGTGAGCCTTTCATTGTGGTAGCGCGCCGTCGCGTCGCCTTCGCTGTTGTAGACGTCAAAGGGCTCCCACTCGTAGCTTGCCTCGGGCTGCAGGAAGAAGTTGGTTGCACTCCCGAGGGGCTGATGCCATTCGGAGGCGATGCGCTTCACCTCACCCGCCTGCAGCAGGTTCGTCCAGCGCCCGCCCCAGTTGTTGAGCCACCCCCAGGTGTGCGAGAGCATCACGTTGAAGGTATTGGACTGTGCGAAGTTGCTCTCAACATTGCCGCCAAAGCGCAGCACCGAGTAGCCGTAGTCCTTCTCGGTGGGCGCAAAGACCAACACCTCGCTGTTGTAGGGCCCCGGCTCGAACTTGAAGGGGACGCTTTGAAAGTCTCCCGTCGCCCAGAGGCTGCGCGCGGCGTCGGCCACCTCCTCGTTGGTGACCGGGCGCGAGGTGGCGATGTCGATTTCGCCGCGCACGCGCTCGGGATTGACGGTCTTCAATCCCGCCACCTGAACTCCCGAGAGGTTGTGCTCGCGCACGTCGTGCATCCGGCGGCTTCGAGCCTCGGCCCAGCTTTGATAGTTGTCGCGAGAAACGGCCAGGGCAAGGAGCTTTTCCTTTTGCGCCATCGCGGCCTCATAGCCGCGCTCGATGATTTCCGAGGCGCGCATGAAGTCGCCCGAGGTAAAGCCTTCGAGATCGGGCTCGATGTAGATGTCGTCTTCTCTGATGCGGCTTTTGCTTACCTTGACGTTCTGTTCGGTCAGAAGATTGACGACCTGCCCCATGATGCCCACGATGCTTCCGAGGCGGTCGCGCTTGTTTAAGGGCGTCCCCACGTTGATGACGACAAGGCGCCCGGCGCCCATGGCGCGCGCCTCGTCAACGGGAAGGTTCGCGACAAGCCCGCCGTCAACGAGAAGCTTTCCTTCATACTGCACCGGCGCATAGGCGCCCGGCACCGACATCGAGGCGCGCATCGCCTGCGCAAGCGTGATGTTTCGCTGTAGCACGACGGGCGTGCCGTTTTCGAGGTCGGTAGCCATCGCCGCAAAGGAAATGGAAAGGCGCGAGAGGTCGTTTACCGTATTGACCGGTTCGGTCACGCGCTGCAGGAAGATGTCTAACTCCTGCGAGGGCACGACCTGAGCGGGGAATCGAAGCCCCTCGCGCGTCAGGCCGATCTCGCCGTCGCCCAATCCCATGCGCTCCTCGTTCTTGCGGCGCCAGGTGAGCTTTTCGCGGTCCGGGCGCGGCGCAAACATACGCGGCCAGTCGACCGAGAGCGTGATGTCGCGGATTTCGTCGGCCGTATAGCCTGCGGCAAAGCCGCCTCCCACCATCGCGCCCATGCTCGTGCCGGCAACGACGTCAAAGGCGATGTTGAGCTCTTCAAGGGCCTTGAGAACGCCGATGTGCGCAAAGCCGCGCGCACCGCCCCCGGAGAGTACGAGTCCACGGCGCCCGCGGTGCTCGGCCTGCTGCATGGTCGGTTGAGGGGTCGGCTGCGTCGTCTGATGCGGCTCGGTCGCGGCGCACGCCGCCGTCGGTGAAAAAACGCCTGCAATGAGGCCTGCAAGAAAAACCAAAAGCGTCTGGCGCAGCATCGCTAAGAAAGTCTCTTGTCGTAAGGATTGGAGAATGGCCGCGGGGCATTCCGGCGATTTTTTGAGTTTACTGCCTTTGGCGCTTCTCCCCTTGTCGGCTCTTTATCGACTGCGCCTACCGCCTGCGGCCAGGGGTTCTTCATGGCCTTGACGCAGCCTAGATTCAGCGCGCCGGAGGGCCTCACGCGCTTGAAAAACGCTGACTGTCCGCGAATTTTTCGGGCGCACCGGCAACGCATGCTCTAAAATGGACTGTTCGGCGGCCTTTTGTACGCGCCGAGCGGATTTTTATTGACCTTTGAGTGTAAGGATCGTCTCCGATGCCGATGATTGAAATCAAGAACGTGAGCAAGTGGTACGGCTCATTTCAGGTTCTGAAGAACTGCAGCACCTCCGTGGAAAAGGGCGAAGTGGTGGTGGTCTGCGGCCCGTCGGGCTCGGGCAAGTCCACGCTCATCAAGACGGTCAATGCGCTTGAGCCCTTCCAGCAGGGCGAGATTCTCATCAACGGCATCAACGTGGGCGACCCAAAGACCGACCTGCCCAAGCTCCGCAGCCACGTCGGCATGGTGTTCCAGCACTTCGAGCTCTTCCCGCATCTGACGATTACGGACAATCTGACGCTTGCGCAGATGAAGGTGCTCGGCCGTAGCCGTGAGGAAGCCACTGAACGCGGCCTGAAGCTTCTTGACCGCGTGGGCCTTCTGAAGCACGCGCCGAAGTACCCCGGCCAGCTCTCGGGCGGCCAGCAGCAGCGCGTTGCCATCGCCCGCGCGCTTGCCATGGATCCGGTGTGCATGCTCTTTGACGAGCCCACCTCGGCGCTTGACCCGGAAATGATTAACGAAGTGCTCGACGTGATGGTTGAACTCGCGCACGAAGGCATGACGATGATGGTCGTCACCCACGAAATGGGCTTTGCCCGCAAGGTGGCCGACCGCGTGGTCTTCATGGAAGCAGGCCAGATTCTCGAAGACGCCAAGAAGGAGGACTTCTTCGGGGCGCCGCGCTCGGAGCGCGCCCAGCAGTTCCTCTCGAAGATCCTCTCGCACTAATTCCCTTTCATGCGCCCCCGGCGCCGGGACGATGTTCCTGCGCGCCATCGGGCCCCGTAAAAAGAACGCCGCGGAAATCAGCTCCCGCGGCGTTTTTGTTTCTCGTTTTGTGTTCTCTCGGCGCTAGCGCCTTTCGACGATCCACATCGCCGCGGCCGCAAGCACGAGCATGATGAGCGAGGGCAACGGCGCCACCACCATCGCAGGCCATGTGTTGAGAATGCCCATGAAGGCAAAGATGTTGTTCAAGGCGTAGAACGAGATGCCGATCATGAGGCCCACGAAGATGCGGATCGACACGCCGCCGCTGCGCACGTTGAGGTACGCAAAGGGCATCGCCACGGCAAGCATCACGAAGATCGCGATCGGATAGAAGATCTTCGTCCAGAGCGCCACTTCATAGCGCTCGGTCGTCTGCCGCGTCTGCTTGAGATGTCCGATGTAGCTCCAGAGCTCGGCAATGCCCATGCGCTCGGGCTTGATCGTCAACACGCCCAGGATATCGGGGCGCATCTCCGAGGGCAGCAGCAGGTCCACGCCCTTCTTGTAGGAGCTTGCCTCGACCATCGGATTCTCGTCGCGCGTCACGCGCGGCAGCGTCTCGACCGTGGCGTCCTTCAAGTGCCAGCCGGAGCGGGGGATGTAGTTCGCTTCCGGCGCGTGCAGGATGCGCACCAGATCGCCCTTGTCGTTGAATTCAAAGACGCGCCAGGCGCCCGTGCGGCTATTTTCGCCCGCAATGAGGTTGTGCACGTTCACAAAGCGCATCGTCACCTCGCCCGCCTGGCCGTCGTGCACCGTGTCCTTGGCCCAGACGCCCGAGGCGTAGCCACGCGCGGTGAGCGTGCTGTTAAAGAGGATCGTGCGCATTTCGCCACGCATCTTGTCGGCCGCAGGCGTCACCCACTCGCCCAGCGCATAGGTCATGGCGATGAGCACGACCGCAGGCACCATGAGCATGGCCGCTAGCCTCAGGGGCGAGAGCCCCGCCACGCGCAGAATCGTGAATTCCGAATTCGACGCCCAGCGGCTCAACGTATAGACGCCGCCCAGAAGCGCCGCAATCGGCATCACCTCGTAGAGGCGCGAGGGCAACTTCAGGGCGGTCAGAAAGAGCGCCATGCCGAAGTTGTAGCGGCTGCCGATGTTCTTGGCCTGGCCCACCAGGTCAAAGAACGCAATAAAGAGCACCAGCGAGATCAGGATGAACGCGGTGGAGACGAGGATCTCCTTGGCAAGGTGGCGCGTGATCACTCTCATTTCGCATGCCTCCTGTCAAAGAGCCGGTACGGCAACTCGACCAACGCAAGCGGAATCCAGCGCTGCAGCCACACGCGCCGCACGAAGAGAAGGGCCGTCAACACGAACACCAGGCCGTTGAGTGTTACAAGCGCCGTGATCCACGACACGCGCTCGGTCTTCACCCACGTCTCGGCAACCGAAATGCCGTTGAGGTAAAGAATGAAGATGAGGACCGCGAGCACCAGACTGATGCTCTTGCCCGCGCGCGGGTTGGTATAGGAAAGGGGAATGGCCAAAAGCGCGAGGTTTAGTGCCGCCAGAGGCCAGCACAGGCGCCAGACGAACTCGGCCTTGGCGAGCGGCGTATCAAGCGCAAGAAGCCTGTCGACCGAGAGCTCCTCGACGTCGCGGCTTGCGTAGGCCTGATCGGCCTTGCTCTGCAGGCGCAGCTCGTAAGTGTCGAAGTCCACCACGCGCCAGGCCGCGTCTTCAGATGCGCTCGTATCGTAGCGGCGGCCGTTTTTGAGGACCGCATAGCGGATGCCCGAGGGCGTGACACGGATTTCTCCCGATTCGGCCTTGACGATCGTTTCGCCGCGGCCGTTGCGCTCGCTCATGAAGATGTTCTTGATCTTCGAGCCGTCCTCGCTCACCTCCTCGATGAAGAAGACGCGGTTGCCGCCCGAGGTTTCAATGAAGCGTCCCGGGGAGATGCGGTTGACGTCGTCGCGCTGCTCGAACTGCTGCGAGGTGCGCTCGATCTGCGCCTTCGACCAGGGCGTGATCACCAAGGAGACGACCGCCACGAGCGCCACCATCGGCAGCGCAAAGCGCAGCACCGGCCCCACCCAGCGCAGCAGGCTCAGTCCTCCTGAGCTGAACCAGACGACCATCTCGCTGTCCTGCCAGCTGCGGATGAGCACCATCAGGATGGCGATGAAAATCGAGAGCGCGAGCAGCGCCGGCAGGTTCGTGAGCGACGAGTACGCCATCAGCTCGAAGACCGAACGCGAATCGACGCTGCCGCCGGCGGCTTCGCCCAGGATGGTGACGAGCCCCACGGCGAGCACGACCGAAAAGAGCACCGTAAAGACGCCGCCCGCGCTGCTGGCAAACTCATTGACAAGCAATCGTCTGAAAATCATGGCGTCAATCGGCGTGCAGGCTCATGAGCACTGCGGACAATCGGAAAAGTTGAACTCGCATTCAGGAATTCTAGCCGCGCCCGAAGGCAAACCTTTTGAAAGCGGCTGCAAGGATGAAAACTATTTTGTGCCAATTGGTGAGCTGTGCCCGAGCTAGTGCTCGGGCGCAAAGCGGCGCCTTTTGGCCAAGACGCCGCTTGTTGCCAACTCTTAGTCGGCCGCGTGCACGTTCATGCGCCGGTAGGCCGGGTTCTTGTTGCCCATGAAGTGCAGCAGGAACGTCGCAGCAATGAGCGACCCGAACGAGACGATGAGCGTCGCGACGAGGTTCCCGCCGGTAAGGCCAGCCACAAGGTAGCCCACGGCGGCGCAGGCCGCCACGAGCAGTGCGTACGGTATCTGCGTGGAGACGTGCTCGATGTGGTTGCACTGCGAGCCTGCCGACGAAAGAATCGTCGTATCCGAAATCGGCGAGCAGTGATCGCCAAAGACCGAGCCCGAGAGCGTGGCCGAGAGAACCACCACGGTGAGCGACGGGTCAAGGGCCTGAATGATCGGCACCACGATCGGAATCAGGATGCCGAACGTACCCCAGGCCGTGCCCATCGAAAACGAGAGGAATGCCGACAGGCAGAAGATCACGACGGGCAGCAGCATGGCGCTCATGCCCGTGCTCACCACCAGGTGTTCCATGAAGACCGGCGTCTGCAGAAGATCGCGGCACACGCCCGAGAGCGTCCAGGCAAGAATGAGGATGATGTTTGCTGGCAGCATCAGCTTCATGCCCTCGACCGAGCCCGAGGCGAATTCCGCAAAGCTCATGAGCTTGCGGGGAACGTACATGATGAGCGCCACGATCAGCGCGCCGAAGGAGGCGAACACGAGCGAAATCGAGGCCGACGAATTGCCGATGGCGGCCTGGAAGTTGTGGTACTTCGCATCCGCTCCCCAGTAGCCGCCCGTGTACATCAGTGCGAGCACGGCAAAGGCCATCAAGGCCAGCAGCGGAATCAGCATGTCCCAGATCGTGCCGCGCGGGTTGTACTTGAGTTTCTCAGCCTTCTCGGCCACGCCGCTCGTGGTGATGCCTTCGGCCGCACGCAGCTCGCTTTTTCTCATCGGCCCGAAGTCGAGGTTCGTAAAGCAGATGAACGACACCATGAAAATTGCCAGCAGCGCGTAGAGATTCCACGGAATCGTCGCCACGAAGGCGCCGATCTCGCTTTCAAACGCACCGGTGTCCTTGAGGCTTGAGCCCACAGCCGCGGCCCAGGAGGAAATGGGCGCGATGATGCACACAGGCGCCGCGGTGCTGTCGATGATGTAGGCGAGCTTGGCGCGGCTCACCTTGTAGAAGTCCGTGATGGGACGCATCACCGTGCCCACCGTGAGGCAGTTGAAGTAGTCGTCGATGAAGATCGCGATGCCCAGACCGGCCGTGGCGCCGAGCGAGGACTTTCGACCGCGGATCACCTTGGTCGAGGCCTTGCCGTAGGCGACCGTGCCGCCCGAGAGGCTGATGAGGTACACGAGCGCGCCCAAAAGCGAGCAGAAGATGAGGATGTTGAAGTCCACCTTCTTGGCCATGAGCGTAAAGGCCGTCTCGAGCGTACCCATGAGCATGTTCGCATCGGTGCCGCAGGCATAGATGAGCGTGCCGGTGAAGATGCCCACGAGCAGCGACGAAAAGACTTCCTTGGTCACGAGCGCCAGGCCGATGGCGACGATCGGCGGCAAGATGGACCACCATTCGGCGGCATAGGGTTGCATGTTGCTGTTTCCTTTGGCGGAAAAACGGGGGCCGCGCATGAGAATCCGACCGCCGCGGTTTCCAATAAAAATAAGAGGAGGGGGAGTTTTTTCTCTTGGTGTGTGTTTAAAGCGCTTTTCTTATCGCGTACGGGCGTCGGCGCTCATGATTGCGTCAAGCCCACGGCCGAACTTGAGCCGGGCGGCCTTGTGCTCGAGCATCTCGCGGGTCTCCCCGCGGGCGGTGTTGACGATGATGCAGCCTTCGATCGGGCAGAGCTTGCGACACTGCGGCTCATCGTAGGAGCCCACGCATTCGGTGCAGCGGCCCTGACGGATCTGGTAGTGCTCCTCGCCCATGACGATGGCCTCGTTGGGGCACTCGGGCTCGCAGACGTCGCAATTGATGCACTCGTCGGTAATGATCAGAGACACGGTGTGTGAATCCTCGGCTTGATAATCGAAATGTCCCGGCCTTAGAGAAGCCGCATCAGTCGCGGCGGGCGAACTTTCTCTGCAGCATTTCGCCCGTCAGGGGCGAGACGAACTTCGAGACGTCGCCTCCCATCGAGGCGATCTCGCGCACGAAGCTGCCGCTTACGAACTGATGCTCGAGCGCAGGCATCAGAAACACGGTCTCGACCTCGGGCGCAAGCTCGCGGTTCATGCCCGCCAACTGAAACTCGTACTCGAAGTCGCTTGAAGCGCGCACGCCGCGCACGATGACGCGCGCCTTGTACTCGCGCACAAGGTCGCACAAAAGCCCGTCGTAGCCCACGACCGTCACGCCGGACATGCCGCGCGTGAGCGCCCGGGCAAGCTCAAGGCGCTCCTCAAGCGAAAAAAGCGGCTTTTTGCGCGCGCTTTCGGCCACGGCAAGAATCACGTTTCCAAAAAGCAAAAGCGCACGCGCAAGCACATCCTCGTGCCCGCGCGTCATCGGGTCGAAGGTACCAGGATAAACGGCCAGAACCATGGATCAATGGGAAATCTTCAGGGACATCTGTGCATTTTACCAATGCGCGCCGCGGGACTGTTTTCCGCCAGAAGGCGCACCTCGCTGATTTGTCGTGCGAATCACCCCTCCCCATCACTCCCCTTCACTCCTTTTCACTCCCCATCACTTCCCTTCACCGTCGAAAACCCGCGCACCCTCTGTCCCAAGCAAAGTACACTCGCCCTGTATTGACGGCTCAAGAGAGCTCTCGCAGCAAGAAAGAAGCACCGCCCATGGCAAAACGACGCAAATACGGACAAACCTGGTGGGGAGCGGCATGGCTCAGTGCCCTGCGCGACGTCCCCGATGAAAACCGCCTGGCGCGCGGCCGCAGCTACTACGCCAACGGCCACGTCTTCAACATCGAGTTCTCTACGCAGACAATACGCCTTCAGGCGCTTGTTTCGGGCAACGCCTACACGCCCTACGAGGTGAGCTTTACGTTCACACCCTTGACCGAGGACGAGCGCAGCAGGCTTCTTGCGGCCGTCTCCGAAGACCAACAGCTCGTGGCCGAGATTCTCGACGGGAGCCTCCCCGAGCGGCTGCTTGAGATCTGCAAGCGCGAAAAAATCGAGCTTTTCCCAAAAAGCTGGCGCGATCTGCACCCTCACTGCACGTGTCCGGACTCCTCGGCCTTCTGCAAGCATCTGGCGGCGCTTTTTTACATGCTGCTTGATGCGATCGATGAGAATCCCTTCGCCGTTTTTCTCACCCGCGGCCTCTCGCTTCAAAAGGAGTTGAGCAAAAAGGGCATCGACCTCTCGGCAAGCGCGCAGGAAAGCCCGCGGCACCCGGCCGAGCTCGTTGCCGCAAGCGCCGCGTTCTGCCGTGCGCCGCAGGCGGCCACGGTTGTCAAGGACAAGAAGGATGATGAAGAGGCCCGCGCCGCACGCGAGCAGGCCGCTCTCGAGCGGCTGCGCAGCGTCGACTGCACGGGACTTCCCGACATGTCGAGCGTCCTTGAAAGTCTGCTCCCCGAGCGGCTTCGCCCGGCCGCGCCCAAGGGTGAGAACACCCGCATTCTGGGCTTTCTGCGCCAGGCCGACTGCAATCTCGCGTCCTTGACCGCATTCGAATCTCACGAATTGGAAGAGACAGCGGAGGGAACGGCGAACGCCGCGCTCTCAAGCCTTCTGCGGGCGACGAACGCCCCCGCAAAGCTTCCCGACAACGCGCGGGTTGTTCCGGTGTTGCAGGTTTCACCCGGGGGCACGCCCGGGCTGTTTCTGACCGTTTCCTACAAAAAGCCGCGCGCAAGAAAGCTCACGCAAGAGACGTTTTACGAAGCCGTCCCCGGCGCGCTTGCCTGCGAGGCGTTGACATTGAGCGCCCTTGAGCTTGAGCGCATGCCGGCCGAAATCGAGTGCCTCGCAACGCTCGCGCGGGCGGCGCGCGCCATGCTTTTCGCCCGGACGATCACGCCCATCGTGGTCACTGAATTTTCGATCGAGGATCCTTTCTGCCCGCGCCTGTGGTGGACGCCCATGATGCGTGAACCCCACACCGCCGCGCTCGTCTCGGCACTGGCCGAGGCCGTCGCGCCCTGGGCCGAAGCGCTCATTGATCCCTATGCGCTTGAGGACCTCAAGCTTGATTCCTCCGACGAGCGGTTTTCCCAAAAGTGCGTCTTTTTGCTGCTGACGGCCATCATCAACGGCTTCATCGCGGGCGCCTCGCAGAAAACCGTCATGCGCATGGTCGAAAACGACCCCGGCCTCTTTCAGGCGCTGATTGAAACCGGCGCCGACGTCCCGGATTTCGACGGCCGCACCCCCGAGAGCTTTACGCAGACGTTGACGCGCTACTTTCGTGCCTACCTTCTTGCCGACACCTACCCGTGGCGGCCCGTACTCACGGCGCGCGTGCACGCCGACGGCGTCAAGCTCAACTTCGGCATCCTTGCCAGAGAAGAAACGGAGGACGACGAGAGCGACGAGAGCGCTCAGGACGGGGCCACACCCGAAGGCAAGCCCCTCTACGACCTGCGCCGGCCCGTGATGCTTCAAAAGCTTTTAAAGGACGAGGCGTACGCCTCCGACCGGTTTGCGGCCTTAAACGTCATCAAGACCTTGGCCGAGGCCTGCCCGGTGCTCACCCGCATCGCCAGCGCCCGCGGCAAGCCCGTGACGCTTGAGTCGGGCGAGTTGAAGGACTTTCTCTTTGAGTCGGCGCCGGTGCTGATGGTGCTTGGCGTCACGGTCATGCTGCCGCAGTCCTTGAAACGCATCCTCACGCCGCGGCTTGTCGCCTCGATCTCGCAGACCTCCGGGCCGCAAAAGAGTTTTCTCGACAAAGACGCCGTCACGCGTTTTGACTGGCATGCCGCGCTGGGCGACAAAACGCTCACGCAGGAGGAGCTCGATGCGCTTGCCGCACACGCAGGCGAAATCGTGCGCTTTGGCGACGATTTCGTCTACCTCGATCCCGAGGCGCTTGCGCACTTGACCGATGCCGTCAGACGCCAGCCGCAGCCCACGTATCTCGAGAAGATG
>USAL01000021.1 GCA_900552545.1 uncultured Sutterella sp.
CGGGCTCGACCACCGCCAAGTGCCTCGCCATCGTCAAGCGTCTGCGCGAGCGCCACCCCGACGTTCCGATGAGCATCATGCTCTACGCCAATCTTGTGTACGCACCGGGACAGGAGAAATTCTTTGCCATGTGCGAAGAGGCCGGCGTCGACGTCGTGTTGATCCCCGACCTGCCGGTTGAAATGCGCGAGATGGATCAGAGCTTTGACATGGCCGCCGCCAACCACGGCATCGGCCTCGTGTCGATCGCACCGCCCAACGCCCGTCCCGAGCAGCTTGCGCTCATCGCGCATGTGAGCAAAGGCTACGTGTACCTGCTCTCGCGCCCCGGCATCACGGGCGAGAACAATCCCGCCCACAAGCCTGCCGAGGCGGTGATCGAGGGGCTCGAGAAGGCGGGCGCCGCCCCGGGGCTTCTGGGCTTTGGCGTGAGCAAGCCCGAGCACGTGCGCGCCGCTCTTGCCTCGGGCGCGGCCGGCGTCATCGTGGGCTCGGCCATCGTTCGCATCATCAACGAGCACTTTGAAGAGCCCGAGGTGATGAAGGAAAAAATCACCGAGTACGTGCGCGGCATGAAGGCGGCAACGCTGCCACCCGCAAAATAGGGTCGAAAAAAGCGCGAGGGGTGAGCTCTCGCGCTTTTTGTTTGATCCTGCAGGAAAGTTCTTTCCTTCGAACTAGTCCTCGACCTCAACGATGGCAAGGATCTCGACGGGGCTGCCTTCGGGAAGTTCGCTAGCGCCCAACGCCACGCGCGCAGCCACGCCCGCGTCCCCGTAGAGCGCCTTGAAAAGGCGCGAGGCGCCGTTGATCACCTGCGGCTGCTCTTCAAAGCCCTTGGTGCAGCGCACGTACCCCATCACCTGCACGAACTGACGGACCTTGTCGAGATCGCCCAACTCGAGCTTCAAGACCGCCAGGATGTTGAGCGCGGCAAGCTCGGCCGCCTTCTGGCCTTCCTCGGTGCTCAGGTCTTCGCCCACGACGCCCTTGACCTGCAGGACGCTGTTGATGTCGGGCGTCTGGCCCGAAACGTAGACCAAGTTGCCTACGCGGCGCGTAAAGACGTAAAGCCCGGCGGGCGCGGCAACGGGCGGCAGCGCAAGACCCATGTCGGCAAGTTTCTGTTCGATTCTCATTTGTGTATCCCTCAAAGAAAAAGCGCGCGCAGAGCCTGCCTCTGCAGGGCGCTTTTCAAAAAAGTGCATTGTACGAAGATTCGCCCGGCGTTCGCGAAATCGCGAAAAAGAGGAGCTGCGGCGGACGTCGAGGGTTGAGGGAGCCCATGCGTGGCGTTGACCGGCTTGAAAGCGGCCTTTTTCGTATAATTCGCACCCATGCATTTTTTCGCGAGCCGGCAGCTTGGCGCTTTTCGATCGCCCGCCCGGCTTTGATGCAGCAAAGAAAAATCAGCCGCAGATTTTTCTCTTTGCCCTTTCCATTTTTTTGAGATGCGGCTCCAAGAAGGCGCAGCTCGTCCTGCGGTCGAAAGACAAAGGACCAAAGGACGCGGCGCCCCAGAAAAAAATCCTCAGTCCGGGCAGCCTGCGGCTGCGTTTGAGACTGTCCCATGTCCAATCGTCGTCTGAATCCGGACGACCTTGCTCATCGATAAGAAGAACAAACCGCACCTTTTCAACAACGAGAGCGTCAGCGTCCCTCGGGCAGCCCGCCCCCAATCCTTTTGGGCTTTTTAGGCCTTTCGGATCTTTTGTGCCTCTTCGTACGGAAGCGTACGGAACGCCGCCCCTGGACCGCGCAGCCTCCGGCAGCCGCAGCAAGCCTGCAGGGCGCCCTCATGCGCCCGCCACTGCACCTGGAAACCGACGTTTCCGACCAAGCAAGCCTCCTGGCCCGACCTCTCGACACAACGATTCAATAGTAGACGTGACCACAACATTCAACGACCTGGGCCTGGCGCCCGAAGTGCTCAAGGCCATCGCGGCCATGGGCTATTCGGCGCCCGCCCCCGTACAGATTAAGGCGATCCCCGAGCTTCTCGCCGGCCGCGACGTGTTAGCCGCTGCGCAGACCGGTACCGGCAAGACCGCCGCCTTTGCGCTTCCCATCATCACGCGCATGCTTGCCGATCCCCAAAAGCGCGCCCCCAGGCGCGTGCGCGCGCTCATTCTTGCGCCCACGCGCGAGTTGGCCGCACAGATCGACGAAAACATCCGCGGCTACGCCAAGGAGACTTCGCTCAAGACGGCGCTCGTCTTCGGCGGCGTCAACATCAAGCCGCAGACCGAAGAGCTCGCGCACGGCGCGGACTTTCTCGTGGCAACGCCCGGGCGCCTTCTTGACCACGTCGGGCAGCAGAACGTCGATCTGAGCGCGGTTGAATACTTCGTGCTCGACGAAGCCGACCGCATGCTCGACATGGGCTTTATCCACGACATCAAGAAGATCGTGCGGCTTCTGCCCGATGAGCGCCAGACCTTGATGTTCTCGGCGACCTTCAACGACGAAATCCGCGCCCTCGCGCAGAGCTTTCTCAATTCGCCCGCCACGGTTGAGATCGCGCGCAACAAGGAAAACGCCCTCATTCATCAGGAAGTCTTTCTCATCGCCAAGAAGAGAAAGCGCGAGCTGCTGCGCGATCTGATCGCCCAGCACGACTGGGACCAGGTGCTTGTCTTCACCCGCATGAAGCACGCCGCCAATCGTTTGGCCGAGCAGCTCAACAAGGACGGAATCGTTGCCGCCGCCATTCACGGCAACAAGAGCCAGTCGGCGCGCACCAAGGCGCTTGCGGGCTTCAAGGCCCACCAGATCCGCGTGCTGGTTGCAACCGACATCGCCGCCCGAGGGCTTGACATCGAAGGGCTGCCGCACGTGGTGAACTACGAGCTTCCGAACGTCCCGCAGGACTACGTGCACCGCATCGGCCGCACGGGGCGCGCAGGCGTCGAAGGCCACGCCGTGAGCCTGGTTTCGCCCGACGAATCCGCCTACCTCAAGGACATCGAAAAGCTCCTGAAGAAAAAGCTCCCCGCCACGAAGGCCGCGGGCTACGAAGGCGACATGCCCGAAGACCTTGCGCTTGAGGAAGCCAAGGCCGACCGCGCCCGTGCCGAGGAGCTCGAGCGCATGCGCGCCTCGCGCCGCAAGGCCTCGGCCGCGCGCGAAACGGTGCGCCGCAGCACCGAGCGCGCCGCCCGCGAGGAGGAACGCGCAAGCGGCCTCTCGGTCAACCCAGAGGAGCGCTTTGAAAAGAAGATCGCCCGCCCGGCCGTCTCTGCCGCCGGCCAGAAAAAGCCCCAGACCGCAAGAAACGCAGCCGCCCCGCAGCGCAAGCCCGCCGCGGCCTCGGTCGAGCGCGCGCTTCAAGCTTCCGACTCCGCCAAAAACGGCGGCCGCCGCACGCAAAAGAGCACCCGCACCGGCGCCGAAGGCAATGAGCGCCGTGCCGCACGCCCGCAAACGCCGCAACGGGATGCCGTCCAGGGTCACGGCGCGTCATCCGAAACCCGCAGCCGCAACGCACGCGGCTTCGGCGGGCAGAACGCTTCGCGCGGCAGCCGCCGCTCGGAAGGCGACCGCGGCGACCAAAGCGAGCGCAATGAGCGCGGGGCTCGCCGCATCGGCGTCGTCGTGCACGACGAGCGCCGCGAGCAGCGCTTGTTTGAAGAGCGCCGCCGCCGTGCTTCCAACATCAAATCCACCGTGCGCCGCGAGCACTCCCCGTACGAAGACCGCGCGCTCGAAAGCCGCGGCTATCGCGTGGAGTCGGTGCGCTCGACGCTGCCGCCTGAGATGCAGCGCAAGCTGCGCGGCCGCTAGCCCCTTGCAGAACCTTGGGAGATCTCGAAGGCTTTGAAGGTCTTCGAGGCCCCGAGGATTGATCAAGCGCTTGATGAAGCGCTTCATCAGGCGTTTTCTTCGGGCCGCCCCGGCGCGTAAAAAGCGCACGCCCTGCCGGTAGAATCCTTAGCAGCCTTGGGAAACCAAGTTCGCTTTTTGTCCGCCTTCACCACCGCATTCATGACCAACTCCAGCCTTCTTCCAACGTCCTTCCTGACGCATCAGACGCATTCCCGAGTGCTGAATAAGCACAGCGCACGGCGCACGGTGTTGGCCGTTTTTGGGCTTGCCTCGCTCATTCTCGGCGGATGCGCGACGACGAACTCAATTGAGGGCGAAGCGATCGATGAAAAGACCGCGCGCGATCTCGCTCCCCTCATGGAGGCTGCCGATCAGACGCGGCTTGAGTGCACCTCCACCGAACCCCTGTCGACGCAGCGCACGCTGCACGAGCTTGTCTTTGCCTGCTCGGGGCTAGGTGCTCAGAATGGTCAGGATGGACAGGGCGGCCGGACCGTTGAAGCCTCGCTTGCCGAGCTGCGCGACGCGGGCTGGCGCCTAATGTCGGTTGACGTGGGTCAAGAAAAGCACGACTCGAACGGCCAGCTGGGGCTGCCGCTTACGATCAACGTCATCAAGCTCTTCTAGCGCGGGCGTGCTGCTTTACCCCCTTTCCCTCTTTCCTTCCCCCTTTTTCCCTCACGCCCTTTTTCAAATCGGGCGCAAAGATCGGGCTCGAAGGCCCGCGGCGCTTCTTCTCGCCCCGGGCGCTTCGGTGTATCCTCGCAGACTGCCGATATCGGACGCATTTTGTGAGTCAACTTCATGACGACATCCTCCACGATTGATCAGGGCGCGGTCATCATTTCGCGCCTGCGCGCCATGCGCCGCGCGATGGCCGAGCGCGGACTGGCGGCCTGGATTGCCTTGACGGGCGACCCGCACCTCTGTGAATACCAGCCCGAGCACTGGGCCTTTCGCAAGTACTTGAGCGGCTTTACGGGCTCGGCGGGCACGCTTGCCGTGACGACGACGAGCGCCGCGCTCTGGACCGACAGCCGCTACTGGGAGCAGGCCGCGCAGCAGCTTGCGCCCGCAGGCATCGATCTCATGCAGGACGGGGCCATCGACACGCCCTCGATCACGACGGCGCTTGCGGCCGAACTTGATGCAGGCGCGCGCGTGGGCCTTGATCCCCGCACGGTGAGCGCCAAGCGCTTTGCCGCACTCAAGAAGGAATTTGCCGCGGCGGGCATTACGCTTGTCTGCGACATGACGCTCATGGATGAAGTCTGGGCGGACCGCCCGCAGGCGGTCTTTCATCCCGTGCGCACCTTCGGCTTCGGGCAAAAGCCCGTGGCGGAGAAACTCTCGGGCCTGCGCCGCGAGATTGCCAGGGCGGGCGCACAGGCGCTTCTCATCTCAACGTTGGACGACATCGCGTGGCTCACAAACCTCAGAGGGGCCGACCTTGAGTGCACGCCGGTCTTTACCGCTTATGCCGCGGTCAGCGGCAGCCGCGCGGTGCTTTTTGCCGATACGTCGAAAATCACAGGCGAATCACTCGCCCAAATTGCGTCCGCAGGCCTTGAACTCATCGACTACGGCAAGGCACTCACGGAAATTCCCCACGTGCTCGAAGGCCAGTGCGTGCTTCTTGATCCCGACCGGACCTCGCAGGCGCTTTTTGAAATACTTGAAAAGGCGGGCATCAGCGTCGTCGCGCACCCGCAGCCCACGCAGGTCATGAAGAGCCGCCGCACGCACGAGGAGCTTGAGCTTTTGAAGGAAACCATGCGCCGCGACGGCGCCGCGATGTGTGAGCTCTTTGCCTGGCTCGAGCGCGAGATCCATGAGGAAAAGACCGTCACGGAGCTCGACGTCTCGCACAAACTGCGCGCCTTAAGAAGCGAAATTCCGGGCTTCATGGGACTGAGCTTTGAGACGATTGCTGCCGCGGGCGCCAACGCCGCACTTCCCCACTACCAGCCCACGCCGGAAAACAACGCCGTGCTCTCGCGCGGGGAGATGCTTCTGATCGACTCGGGCGGCCAGTACGAGGGCGGCACCACCGACATCACCCGCACCATCCTCGTGGGCGGTGAAGCAAGCGCCGCGCAAAAGCGCGACTTCACGGCCGTGCTGCGAGGCCACATTCTTCTTGCGACGACGCACTTTCCGAGAGGGACCTTCGCCTCGCAGTTGGATACGCTTGCGCGCATGCCGATTTGGGAGATCGGCTGCGACTTCGGCCACGGCACGGGGCACGGCGTGGGCTTTTGCCTGAACGTGCACGAGGCGCCGATATCGATTTCGCCCCGGTGCCCTGCGAACGCCGCCACGCGCATCGTCGAAGGCCTCGTCTTTTCCAATGAGCCGGGGCTCTACCGGCCCGGCCGCTGGGGCGTGCGCACCGAAAATCTGGTGACCCCCGTTGCGGCCGACCCCGAGATCGACCAGATGATGCCGATGCTCGTGCTCGAGACCCTGACGCTGTGCCCGATCGACTTCAAGCTCATCAACACGGCCATGATGTCGCCCTATGAAATCTGGTGGGTCAACGACTACCACCGCAAGGTGCGTGAAGCGCTCATGCCGCTTTTGTCAGTGCAGGCCCAGGAGTGGTTGAAGCGCGCCACCGAAACGATCTAAGCGCAGGGCTTTGTTGAGCCACACCGCCGCAGGAATCCGCCGAGCGCGACTCCTGCGGCGAATTTTTTGCCCCGATCGCGTCTTCTCTGTGGACCCCCGTCGCTTTGCGTTGCAGTCAAAAAATTCTTCCGACATTGTTCGACGCACCGAAAAGGTTTGCAAAAATTTACCTACACCGCGGGAAAACCGCCATCTGCGCCTGTTCGGGCGGATGAATTGGCGCGCTAAACTTTTTCCGAGACCTCCCCCCTGCGGGCTCGCGCCCGCAGCTTGCGGCCGTCGTCCGCTGTCGGCGTATTGCAATGACAACGTACCCCGGAAAAATCCCTCGAAAGCTCCCGGGGCCCTCTACGACCGCCTGCGCCGAACCGAGTTTCTGTCGGTACGGCGGCAACGTGTTCATTTCAATATAAAAACAACTGACAAGTCATGCACGCACTACTCAAATCCTCCCTGGTCGCCGTTGCCGGCTGTCTTTTGCTCGCCGGCTGCGGCAAGGAGCCCCCCAAGACAATTGCACGCGCCCCCATTGCAGTGCAGACGGTGACCATGAAGCCCGCCGCCGAAAGCCTCTGGATTGAGACGCTGGGATTGACCGAAGGCATGCAGCAGGCTGAGGTCCGGGCGCAGGTCTCGGGCATTCTTGAAAAAATCAACTATCGTGAGGGCGACCGCGTCAAGGCGGGCGACTCGCTCTTTCAGATCGATCCCGCACCGTACCGCGCGGCGCTCGATCAGGCCACCGGCACCGTCCGCGAGGTCAAGGCCCAGCTCGCGCAGCAGCAACGCGAGGCCGAGCGCTACAAGAAACTCTGGGAAGCCCGTGCGGCAAGTAAAAAGGAGTACGACGACGCGGCAAGCGCCGTCTCGATCACCCGCGGACAGCTGGCAACGGCCCAGGCGGCCGAGCGCAATGCCCGCATTGAGCTTGAGCGCACCCGCGTCAATGCACCGAGCGACGGCATCGTGAGCCGCTCGCTGGTGAACACCGGCGCCCTCGTTTCGGCAACCGAAACGCTTCTAGCGACCATCACGCAGCCCGAAAAGCTGCGCGTGACCTTCTCGGTCTCTGAAACCGACATCAAGAACACGACGGTGACGACCGACAACAAGGTACGCATCCGCCTCAACGACAGCGACATGGTCGAGGCAAAGCTTGATTACGTCTCGCCGATTCTGAGCTCGACGAGCGCCACACTCAACCTGCGCGCGACGCTGCCCGAGACCGCCTCCCTGCGCCCGGGCCAGTACGTGCACGTGCAGCTTGAGACCAAGGTGCTTGACAACGTTTGCCGCGTGCCGCAGTCGGCGGTACTGCAGAAGGCCGACGGCACCTACCTCGTCTATCTCTTTGACAACAGCCGCGCGCGCGCCGTCGAGGTCAAGCTCGGCACCTGGAAGGATCGCGACTGGATCGTGCTCTCCGGGCTCAAGGCAGGCGATCAGGTGATTGTCGACCAGATCCAGCGCCTTCGCGACGGCTCTCCCGTCAAGATCCGCACGACTGAAGACAAGGCCGCTGCCGGTGCCGACAAGGCTTCCTAAGGAACGGGAGGCTTGGAAACGCTATGTTGAGCAGCTTTTGCATCAAGCGGCCGATTTTTGCCACCGTCCTCTCGATTCTCATCGTTCTGGCAGGCCTTGTGGCGATGCGCGTTCTGCCCTTGTCGCAGTACCCCAACATCACGCCGCCCACGATCACGATCTCAACGCAGTATGAAGGCGCCAACGCGCAGACGCTTGCGCGTACCGTGGCCGCCCCGATTGAGGATCAGCTCTCGGGCATTGAAGGCCTCATCTACTACACCACCTCGATTCGAGCCAACGGCGAAGTACGCATCCAGTGCGTCTTCGATGTGGGCACCGACCCCAACTACGCCATGCTCGAAATCAACAACCGCGTGCGCACGGCCGAGCGTCGCCTGCCCGACGTCGTGCGCCAAAACGGCGTCAACGTCCGCAAGCGCTCCGAAGAAGTGCTGATGATGGTGGCCTACACGTCGCCCGACGGCTCGTATTCGCCCACGGAACTTGCCGACTACGCGCTATTGAACGTCGTCGACTACCTCAAGCGTCTGCCCGGCATCGGCGACGTGTCAGTCTTCGGCAACGTACAGAGCGCCATGCGCATCTGGATGGATCCCCTGCGCATGGGGCAGCTCGGCGTGACTACGCAGGACATCGAAAACGCAGTCAACGACAAGAACATGGAACGCGGCGCCGGTCAGATCGGCGGCGCCCCGGTGATTGACTCGCAGCAGCTTTACTACACCTCAAAGACCCCGGGCCAGTTGCTCACGCCCGACGAGTTCGGCGCCATCGTGCTGCGCGCCGATGACAACGGCTCGATCGTGCGCCTGCGCGACGTCGCAAACGTTGAAATCGGCAAGCGCAGCTACGAAACAGTGAACGTCTTCAACGGCAAGCCCTCCATTACGTTGGCCGTCTATCTGCAGACGGGCGCCAATGCCGTTGCTGCCGCCGACCTCGTCAAGGCCGAGCTCGACCGTATTTCTGCTGAATATCCCAAGGACAAGGTGGCCCACGAGATCACCGACGATACGACCATATTCGTCGAGGCTTCGCTGCATGAAGTTCTGAAGACCCTCGGCGAAGCCGGCATCCTCGTGCTGATCGTCGTCTTTCTCTTCCTGCAGAACTGGCGAACGACCCTGATTCCGATGCTCGCCGTTCCTGTCTCCCTGATCGGCACCATGGCCGGTCTCTGGCTGCTGGGCTTTTCGCTCAATACGCTGACGCTCTTTGCCCTGACACTTGCAATCGGCATTGTCGTTGACGACGCCATCGTGGTGCTTGAAAACGTCGAGCGTCTGATGCGCTACGAGCACCTCTCGGCCTTCGACGCCGCCGTCAAGGCCATGAAGGAAGTCGCGGGTGCTCTCGTTGCCATCGTTCTGGTGCTCTCAGCCGTGTTCGTGCCAGTAGCGTTTCTTGGCGGCATCGCGGGCGAGCTTTACCGACAGTTTGCCGTAACGGTCGCCGTATCCGTAGCGCTTTCGGGCTTCGTGGCGCTGACGTTGACACCCGCGCTGTGCGCGATTCTCCTTAAGAACGAAAAGCCTTCGACAAACCGCTTCTTTCAGGCCTTCAACGCAGGACTATCACACTTTACCTTCGGCTACCTGCAGCTTGTGAAGCTGGCGCTGCGGTTTCGCTACTTCTCGGCCATCATCCTCGTGGCCGTGATCGCGGGCTGCTGGTATCTGATTCAGATCACGCCCACGAGCTTCGTGCCGAGCGAAGACCAGGGCATCGTGCGCATGAGCATGACCCTGCCTGAAGGTGCGTCGTTCAACCGTACCGAATCCGAGACTGAGAAAGTCCGCAAGGAAATCGAAGCCGAAATTCCCGGTCTCGTGAGCGTTCTGGTCATGACGGGCTTTGATACGCAGGGCAGCGACATCCGCCCCAATACCGCCACCTTCGTGCTGCGACTCGATGATTGGGAAAAGCGCACCGAAACCGCCTTTGACGTGCGCCGCAAGCTGCAGGAGATCGCCAACCGCAGCGCCGACTCGGTGTCGGTCACGTCGCTCCCGGCCCCGATCCGCGGCCTTGGTTCCTCAAGCGGCTTCTCGGGCTACATCCTCGCGCGCGGCAACGACAACGTCGAACTGCTGCAGCAGGTCACGAACGACTTCATGGACGCTCTCGCGCAGCGTCCGGAGCTCACGAGCCTGCGCACGTTCCTGCGCGCCGAAGCGCCGATCCTGCAGGTGAGCCTCGACGAAGTCAAGGCCATGCAGCTTGGTGTCTCAAGCGCCGACGTCTACGACAGCCTGTCGTCCTTTTTCGCGGGCAACTACATCAACGACTTTACCCGCAACGGCCGCATCTATCGCGTGATCATGCAGGCCGACAAGGAATACCGCATGACGCCCGAATCCTTCAACAAGTGCTGGGTGCGCTCCTCGACCACGGGCGAAATGGTTTCGCTCGGGTCGCTGCTGACCATCAAGCGCACCACGGGCGCCGACAGCCTCGCGCGCATGAACGGCTACATGGCCAGCCAGTTCATGGGCGCTGCCGTACAGGGCGTGAGCTCGGGCGACGCCATCAAGATCGTCGAACAAACGGCCGACGAGGTGCTCCCCGACGGCTACTCGATCGAGTGGACGGGGCAGGCCTGGCACGAAAAACGCATCGGCTCGTCGTCTTCGACGGCCTTCATCTTCGGTCTTGTGATCGTGTTCCTGATTCTCGCCGCGCTCTACGAGCGCTGGTCGCTTCCGATTGCCGTGATGCTTGCGGTCCCGTTTGCCGTGCTGGGCGCACTCGTGAGCCTTTGGATCCGGTCGGCTCCGAACGACATCTACTTTCAGATCGGCCTCTTGGTGCTCATCGGCTTGACGGCCAAGAACGCCATTCTGATCGTTGAATTCGCCGTGCAGAAGATGCAGGAGGGCATGAATCCCTTTGATGCGGCTCTGGAAGCCGCACACCTGCGACTGCGCCCGATTCTGATGACCTCGCTCGCGTTCGTGCTGGGTGTCATGCCGCTCGTCTTTGCCACCGGCGCCGGCGCCCAAGCCCGACACTCGATGGGTACGGGCGTCTTTGGCGGCATGATCGCCGCGACGTTCATCGCGACCATCTTCGTGCCGGTGTTCTTCACCTGGCTTGCGAAGAACAAGAAGTACAAGTAACGCTTCTTCAGGATCCGCAGATCCCTCAGGAGGCCCCGGCAGCGGCGGCCTCCTTTTTTTGTCAGCAGCAGAAAAACAGTCCGTCTGCGGCGTTGAAATCCAGGCGCCGCAGACAACGGGGAAGAAACTTCACGAAGTAAACTTCCTGCCTTGAAGGATCACATAGAAGGTCTCTGCGCGCCCGCCGGGGGCCAGCCTCTGCATCAGCACCATCACAGCAATAGCCATGAATTCCACCGACATCCGCCGCTTCGGCGGCATCTGCCGCCTCTATGGAAACTCTGTTCGTGAAAAACTTGCCGCCGCCCACGTCTGCGTCATCGGTCTTGGCGGCGTCGGAAGCTGGTGCGTGGAGGCGCTTGCCCGCACGGGCGTCGGCAGACTGACGCTCATTGACGGCGATATAGTGGCCGAAAGCAACATCAACAGGCAACTGCCGGCTTTGACAAGCACGCTCGGTCGCCCCAAGGCCGAGGTCCTCGCCGCCCGTGCAGCCGACATCAATCCCGAGGCAACGATTATGGCCGTGACGCAGTTCATTGATGAGACGTCGATGGATCGGCTCATTCCGGCCGACGCACTCATCGTCGACGTCATCGACAGCCTCAAGGCCAAAACCGCGCTCATTGCGTGGGCACATCAGCAGGGGCGATTCATTCTGGTAAGCGGCGGCGCGGGCGGCCGCACCAATCCGGCACTCGTCACCGCCGGCGACCTTGCGTGCGTCACGCACGACGCCCTTTTGTCCAAGGTGCGTGCCGGCCTCAGAAAGCACTACGGCTTTCCCAAAGGCAATGCCGTCCCGGAACGCAGCCGCCCCTTCGGCATCCGTGCCGTCTTTTCCACCGAAGACGCCCGCCCCTGCGCACCCGACGCCGCTGCCGAGGTCGGCATTGAAGCGGGCTTTGGCGCCTCGATCGTCGTCACTGCAAGCGTCGGGCTGAGGCTTGCCGCCGAAATGGTGCAGACGATTGCCGCGCTTGAAGAAAAAGCGGATTAATTGCGCCGCTGCGGCAGACTTGCTATTCATCCCGACAGAGTGGCGTCGGAAGAATTTTTAGAATACCTCCGTCCGTGACAGAAGCAGCGGCGCGTTGTCACTTCTGACTGAGAAAAAATCAGGGGATACCCCACACCCCCCCCCATAAAGATACGCACATAGGTGTCGTCTTTTAGACAACAGCAAAATGTCACCTACCCCGCACTCTGCAATCATTCTTAGCCATAAATTCCCTTTGAAATCAACAATTTACTAGATTTCAGAAGGGTTTTCGCCACACACCAAGCACTGGTAGAAACCCTCCCCTCCTTCTTACACCTAGGGAACCCCTTATGATTGGCGGCGTCGTGGCGTCATTTGCAAATGAGACAACTGGTTTTTGAAACAACTCCATGCATTCAAAAAAGAACAAGCCCTATGAAATGAAATTTCACCAAGCTTTTCGGGGCTTGATGGTTGCCACTAAAGCGACCTGTGTGCAGAAGTAAGGAAACCAAACCTTCTTCGTTACCTCTGTTGCATTGATTGCGCGCATTAGTTTTTCTCTGGTCAATTATTACGACTGTTTCTACCAACGCAGAATTGCAAGGAAAATTCATATCTGCAAATTTCAAAAGGACAGCTCTGTCACTTGCTGTCTTGTCCGTATTTTCCGTGGTTGCTCATTCAGCTGACATTGATGCGTCCCAAGACAACATCACCTATCAGGTAACTCAGGGTGAGACGATTGGCTCCGTCACCGTCAGTGGAGGACACTCTGCATCAATCGCAGGTGATGAGATCAACATTACCGGCGCAATCAAGGTCACAACCTCTGGCCGTCCGGATAGCACTTCTTCCTCTCTTACCATTGGTACAAATACGACGGAATCTGTCAAAATATCCGTCGAAACCGGAAATGCATTTAACACCAATGGCTCAAAGTTAGACATCTATGGCCAGGAAATCCACATTCAGACCGCTAGTGACAACGTATTCGGCGGCTATGGCGAAGCAAATATTGGCAACTCAGAAACAAAACTCCTTGAAATTTCAGGAGGAGAATATGGTGTTTCTGTTTTACCCTACAAAAATGACAACGGAAATTCCGTTTCTAAATCCAATGGAAAGTTAACTCTGACTGCTGATGAAGTCGTAATTTCTGCTTCCGTCGGCGGAATCTGGGCTCAGAACAACAGTACTGGATATGAAGATGCCTACGCCCCTATTACTATCAATGCAGATACTATTCGTATTACTGCTGGTAAAATGGGCGTCGTTGCCATGTCGCAGGGCACCGTAAAGCTCAATGGCAATACTTATATCACTGCCCAAGATGCTATTCTCGCCCGCGGCGGATCAATTGTAACAATCAACGAAGACAACACAAATATTGTTCAACTCGACGGCAATATTGATTTTAACTACGATGAAAAAACTTCGGGCACAGATGTAGATGCGAAAGTTACTTTAAATCTAACTGGCTCGGAATCGCATTGGAACGGAAATGCGCTTAACTCCTACACCTCTATCAGCAAGATTCCCGACACCGATACACTCTCCGTAAATAACCTTTCTGTATCACTCTCTGAGGGTGCAACATGGAATGTCGGCTCCGTTCAGGAAACAAGTGAATACAAAGAGGTACGCAACGATAATAACGAGCTTCTCTATCGTTACAAAGGACAGGGGCAGGTCGCCGTCAGCACTCTTACGCTGAACAAAGGAACCATCAACATTGGCGACAACGTCGCAAAAATCCAGACATTGAATGTCAATGGAGTTGGTAACCAAGTCATTGTGTCAGATCCCAGCTCGACAAAAGATCAGCTGGTTATCTCGAAGGCCATCAATTTCAGCAACGGCTCCGAGCTCATAACCAATCTCAATACCGTTTATACCGCTGGTTATGAGACGGTTGATGGCGTTGAAAATGTTCTTACCAGAGCCACTGCAAAACTCGATGCTGAAAAAATCGATGTTGATAGCTCTGCTACTCTGACCATCACCGACGAATTTATATACTCCACAGCAGGCTTGACTGCTTTAACTGGGGCCTATGGTGATCTCACGCTCAATCTGCTCAATGCCACTCTCGTAGCGGGGCAGGAGGCTATTCTGACCGATGGGTGCATTCAGTCGTCTGAAGAAGTATCCACAACGGTGAGCGCCGGCACTTCGGGTGAAGCAAGTGTTGCGGTGAAAAATTCCGGCGGCCAGTCTCTCGTCGTCAAGGGATCGGAAACCGAGTCTGTTTCCAGCGTGCAGTTCACCAAACAAGACAGTGCCACGACGGGCAACCTGACATTGGTGGGTTCTGCAGAAGGCGGCGCTCTGGTCAAAAATGCTGAAGGCGAGGCTATTGCCGTTACGGTAGCCGACGACGTCACCCTCAACCTTGGCACCGCCGGCAGTGAAGTTGAGACTGCTGGCTCGCTTGCTGATGTCACGCTCGCCGAGGGCGGCGCGATGAACGTGCAGAACATCGCTGTGGATGTCAATAAACTCACCACGGAAAACAAAGCCCTCATCATCATCGGCAACGAAGTCCACCGCGGCTCTTTGTCTGTAAATGAATTGGCCCTGGCTGAAAATTCGACCATCTTCCTGGATCCGGCATGGTCGGGTGATGCCGCTCTGGATACGGTTGCCAATGCCTCGCATTTGGCTGTTTCCGAGATCACGGCACTCAATGGTAATCTGCTCGCAGGTCAGAACTCCTTGGTAGCGGTTGGCGCAACGGCTGATGAAGCTGTTGCAGGCTTCAATGCCCTGACTGCCGCCAACTCCGGCCTTGGCTGGGGTGAAAGCAACGTGACGGCTGCGCTTTACGTCGCCAAGCCGATCTCTTTTGCGGCAGGTTCTACCGGAAAGATTGTTGTCGATGGAAACTTGACTGCTTTGCCGACAGACCTCGCCAATTACGCTGACAACGTAAATATCGCCGAATACGGCATGCTCATGATCGATCAGGCGGCCATTGGTTCGGAAACGGCGGCCATCAACGGCACGCTGCGCCTTGCCGACGGCAGCTATGTGGGTCTCGTCGGCGACCATGAAGGCACTATCAAGCTGGCAAACACGGTGAATGTCGCGCAGGGCGATGTCGTTGACGTCGTCACCGACAACCCGTTCATCACGGCAGCCCTCAGCCAGGACGGCAACTCCGTTGCTGCAAGTCTTGACGCAGCCAACGGTCTCGGCGCTCTGGCCTCCACGGGCCTGCAGGCCATGACCCGTCGCGCCGACAGCGTGCTGGCAGGCACCATTGCCGACCGCACTTCGATCGATCAGGAACTCAACGCCGGCATCAACCTCTGGGTTGACGTCCGCGGTGAGAACTACCAGGCCGACAACTTCGACAACGGCGGCGAGTTCGATGCCGACATGGGCTACGGCACCTTCGGCGGCGACATGGCCTTCGGCGCCTTCACCGCCGGTGCTGCATTCCAGTACGGCACGGGCTCGTTGAGAAGCTCCGTTTCGAGCATCAAGAACAGCATCGACAACTACGCCTTCTCGCTCTACGGCACCTACAAGGTGACGGATGCCTTCAAGCTGGCTGCGGAACTTGCCTACGTCTGGGGTGAAAACGACATCACCTCCTCGCAGGCGGCTCTGAACCAGAGCGTTGATACCGAGATGTACTCGTTCGGTCTGCGCGCGATGTACGAGCTCAAGGCCGGCAACTTCAGCTTCGTGCCGAGCATCGGACTGCGCGTCTCGCAGCTTTCGACCGACGCCTTCCAGGTTGGCTCCGTGAAGGTTGAGGATCAGGACCAGACGCTCGTGCAGGTGCCGATTGCCCTGCGCATCAACGCTTCCGAGTTCGACGCCTCCGGCTGGTCCGTGGCTCCGAGCTTCAAGATTGCCTATGTGCCGACCTTCGGCGACAAGGACATCGAAGTGCTCAACCACACCCAGGACGTGATCGACACCGCCCCGGTTCAGGCCGACTTCGGTCTGCGCATCGGCAAGGACAACATGATGTTCAACGTCAACATGCTCCTTGGCGCGGGTGAGTACGGCACCTCGGCCATCGGCGGCAAGGTGGGCTTCAAGTACGCCTTCTAGTCAAGGCTTCGCCCGAAACGGGTGAAGGCTAAAAACCAACGGCCTGATTCGGCTCCGGGAGCGAGTGCTCCCGAGCGGCCGAATCAGAAGTTTGCGGCCGATGCCTTCGCCCGACATCAAGGTTTATCAAGGAAGGGGTGCCCCCGTGCATCCTTTCCTTTTTCTTTGTTTCCGGAAGGCGTGCTACAGCAGCTCCCCGCGCCTCTCTTTCAGGGCGCCTGATTTGCCGCTTCTATGACCCGCATAGCCCACATCAATCAAAGGGCGAAACTGCGGCTTTGCCGGCATGCGCGCACCCCGGCTTTTTGTTATATTGTTTCCCACAACAGACGCCGTTGCAGCGCCCGCCGCTGATCGTCATGCGGCTCTCAGGGCGCACGAAAACCGCGCCTTCAAGATCTTCCCGCCGGCGGTTCCTGCCGACATCTCCACGCGTTTCGATAGTCGACTGCAGGCGCAGGCCTGCGGCAGCCCGCACGAGGCCGTTTACGGATCCTGACGACGCCTGAAGGCTCTGTTTTGATTGTTCTCACTTTTTGACTCTCACATCAAGGAAAACAAACCATGAGTGAAAAGATCGTTCACATCACCGACGCCGACTTCCAGAGCACCCTTGAAGGCGCCGGCGACAAGCCCGTGTTCGTCGACTTCTGGGCTCCCTGGTGCGGTCCCTGCCGCATGCTCGCCCCGTCGCTTGACGCGGCCGCAGAGGCCTATGACGGCCGCGCCGTGATCTGCAAGTACAACGTTGATGAAAACAGCACCGTTGCCAGCGCCAACGGCATCCGCGGCATCCCGACGATCCTCGTCTACAAGGCCGGCCAGCTCGTCGACCAGCATGTGGGCGCCATGGGCCGCAGCGAACTCAACGCCTTCATCGAAAAGTTCCTGTAACCGCCGCTTTGCCGATATAATCCTTCCCCTCGACAGGCACGTCCGAACGAATGCATCGCTTCGTCAAGTGCCTTCGGGAGAGGCAAGCCCGGGATTGCGCGATGAAACGCGAAAGGCGCTCTTGCAGCGCCTTCTTTTCAACCCCGGTGCAGTGCCGGCAGATCGTCCGGCAGACAGACCTTCGTCACAATTCGCTTTTTTCTTCGGGCCGCAGGAGTTGTCTGCTGCGGTCATCCGTCAGCGCTCGAGGCCCTCTGGGTCCTGCGGCGCTCTCGCCCAGTTTCTCTCAAAGCTCTTCATAAAAATTTCGTGCCCGCCTCGCGCAGCCTCTGCGGCCGCCCTTCCGGATCCGAGTCAAGGCTCTTCGTGTAGCCCTACCTTCGCGCCGCTGAGCACCGTCCGCACGCAAATGAGCCGCCGGCGTCTTTTGCGTCATGCGACAGGCGCGCGTTCGTTTCGGATTCTGCGTTCCGGAACCCGAACCCGCAGCCCTCAGCCGACGTGACCGTCGGGCGGCGTCGACGAAACACGAAGCCCTCTTTGAGCACAGCGCGTAACGAACGTCTGCAACGCCTCAGGTTTTTTCGTCAACACTCTTTCTTTCTACACCATGCATCTTTCCGAGCTCAAAGCGCTGCACATCAGCCAGCTGCTTGACATGGCCACCGAACTTGAGATCGACAATGCGCAGCGCATGCGCAAGCAGGAGCTCATGTTCGCCATCCTCAAGAAACGCGCCCGGCAGGGCGAACAGATCTTCGGCGACGGCACCCTCGAGGTGCTGCCCGACGGCTTCGGCTTTCTGCGCAGCCCGGACACGAGCTACCTCGCGAGCACCGACGACATCTACATCTCGCCCTCGCAGATCCGCCGCTTCAACCTGCACACCGGCGACTCGATCGAAGGCGAGGTGCGCACGCCCAAGGACAACGAGCGCTACTTCGCGCTCGTGAAGGTCGACACCGTCAACGGCCAGCCGCCCGAGGCACTCAAGCACCGCATGCTGTTTGAAAACCTCACGCCGCTCTTTCCGACCGAGCCCCTGAAGCTCGAGCGCAACATGCGCGGCGAGGAGAACGTCACCGGCCGTCTGATCGACATCATCGCCCCCATCGGCAAGGGCCAGCGCGGCCTCATCGTCGCAAGCCCCAAGTCGGGCAAGACGGTTCTCATGCAGTCGATTGCGCACGCCATCACGGCCAATCATCCCGACTGCGTGCGCATCGTGCTCCTGATCGACGAGCGTCCCGAGGAAGTGACCGAGATGCAGCGCTCCGTCAAGGGCGAAGTGATCGCCTCGACCTTCGACGAGCCGGCCACGCGCCACGTGCAGGTGGCAGAAATGGTGATCGAAAAGGCCAAGCGTCTTGCCGAAAGCAAGAAGGACGTGGTGATTCTGCTTGACTCGATCACGCGCCTTGCGCGCGCCTACAACACCGTCGTGCCGAGCTCGGGCAAGGTGCTCACGGGCGGCGTCGACGCCAACGCCCTGCAGCGCCCCAAGCGCTTCTTCGGCGCGGCGCGCAACATCGAGGAAGGCGGGTCGCTCACGATTCTCGGCACGGCGCTTGTTGATACCGGCAGCCGCATGGACGATGTGATTTATGAAGAATTCAAGGGCACGGGCAACTCGGAAATCGTGCTCGAACGGCGTCTCGCTGAAAAGCGCGTCTATCCTGCCATCAACATCAACCGCTCCGGCACCCGCCGCGAGGATCTCCTCATCAAACCCGACATCCTGCAGAAGATCTGGGTCCTGCGCAAGATCCTCTTTGACATGGACGAGGTCGAGGCAATGGAATTCCTGCTCGACAAGATCCGCAACACGAAGTCCAATGCCGAATTCTTCGACCTGATGCGCACCTCCAAATAAAGCGCTCCCTCATCCCTGAGGACGCGCTTTCGCCTCCTCAGGGAACGGTATGAGGTTTCCCGGCGCATTTTGCCGAGCTTAGCGCCATTTTTCGATCATCGAGTTATTTCTTCTTCGCTCTTTTTTTGATGACTTCAACGAGCTCATCAAAATCCTCGGGCTGATAATAAGCGCCATCCCAACACTTACTCGTGATTCCGACAATCAGGACGGGACAACCGCCAGCATCGCCCCGCTTGATTCTTTCTCCGGCCTTTTCAAGGCAAGTCGATGTTGTCGTCTTCAGATCAACCGGAGGCGGAATCTCGCCGTCAGCCACCTTCTTCAAGCGGTCAAAACTTTCCTGATCGAGCGACTCAAGATACGTCTTCCATACGCTCTGAACAAGCTGACGGCAGCTCTCCTGCTCCTTTGTAATCAAAACGGCACCGTCGATAAGACCGAGATCGTACCAGGCACGATAAGCCGCAATATCCCGATCCAGGTTTCCGTCCTTTGCATTCCACTCGATGTCCACCGCAAGGCGCCCCCTGAGCGCATCGACTAGGTAGCCTTGCTGATAAGTGGCTTCAATCCCGATCTGAGGAAACTTCTCTTGCAGCTTCAGCCTTTGTTCCGTCGTCAGCGCGCCGATGGCGGCCGGGACACCCCCCTTGCCGACGCGCGGAATCTTATAGACGATCTGCTCGGTATCAACGCGTGTCTCAACCCAGCCATCCCCATAAAAAAAATTCTCCCAAGCCTTCACAACTTCGGATTTATTTCCTCCGGGCTGCATGAGGTGATCCGTCGCCAACACAAAATCAGAAAGGTAGTCGCAAAGCGCTCTCCACTCCGCAGGGCAGCTTGCAGAAAGGACGGCCGCCGCCTGACGCACCTCCATAAATTTGTATTTGTGCATCAGATTCTCTGAGACTATCTCAGGATTTTTGTAGCTTTCTGTCAATTCCATCTCTTCGCTCCCGTCCCCAACACACGGACTCAGCACCCCAAGCTGCTCGAATCCGTATCGGAAAAAATAAAAGATCCGAAAAAAGATCCAAAATGTCGTAGAATGCGTGCGCTAGGAGATATTTTATGGATGATTTACCACGCACCTCCGGGGGATTTTGCACCATTCTTGCCGACCCCCCTTGGCGCTTTACGAACCGCACGGGCAAAGTCGCGCCGGAACACAAACGCTTGGGAAGATACGGCACCATGTCCCTTGACGAAATCAAAGCGCTTCCTGTCGCCGAGATAGCGGCCCCAAACGCCCACCTCTATCTCTGGGTTCCCAATGCCCTGCTGCCCGAAGGACTTGACGTCATGCGGCAATGGGGGTTTCGGTACGTCACCAACATCATCTGGGCCAAGCGGCGCAAAGACGGCGGCCCCGATGGCCGCGGCGTAGGCTTCTACTTTAGAAACGTCACCGAAATCCTCCTTTTCGGCGTGCGCGGCTCATTGCGCACGTTGGCGGCGGGCCGTCGTCAGGTCAACATGATTGAAAGCCGCAAGCGCGAGCATTCAAGAAAACCAGATGAGCAGTACGCACTCATCGAGAGCTGCAGCCCCGGGCCGTATCTGGAAATGTTTGCCCGATATCCGCAGGACGGCTGGACCGTTTGGGGCAACGAAGCCGATGAAGCCATCGTTCCCCAGGGAAAACAGTACAAGGGCTATGCCGGAGGTGAAATTCTCACGGCACCTGTGCTCAAACCCCAGGCCCGGCTGACGCCGGAGAGCACGCTCGCTCTTGGTCTGTCGCTCAAGGGACGATACGACAGCGGCGTATCGATCAATGAAATTGCAGCCGAAACGGGCTACAGCATTGCGCGCGTGCGTTCCCTCCTTAAGGTGGTCCATACTGAGTTTCGTCCTCGCGGCCGTCCCACGGCAAAGGACGCTGACAGCACCCCGCTGCTCATTTGATGCACTCCGTACGGCGCAACTGCGCCGCCTCATGACATCGCGCGGCCTGCCCCTTTCTGCAGGTCGTGCTTTTCCCCGCTCGACAAGACGGCCGCAACTCAAAAAGCGGGGAAACGCCGCCCTCCTTCCGGAACAGGCTTGATTTTCCGACCTTTTTCAGAGATAATCACGCCTTCCGTTCGGCACGTGGCGTGCATACCTGGCGTAGGACCTCCCAGATGAAGGCGGCTTCGTAAGGCAGGCAGGGCGACCGACAAAAACCACGAAATACCGAAATATCCAAGAAAAAGAAACCCAAAATTCAA
>USAL01000022.1 GCA_900552545.1 uncultured Sutterella sp.
GCATGACGGTATATGGAGATACTGTTATCGAGGCTGGTTTTGCTAAAAGAATGAGTTCTGATAAAGGGAGCAGCGTTTATCCGGAGAAAAATTTTACAATATCGACTATTGTGGATCCGGATGGCGGGGATGTCGCGAATATCGGCCTTTGGAACGAAAGGGGCGAAAATGATTTTGATGGGAATCTGAAGATAAGTTTGTATGCAGCAAACGAAACGGAAACGCTTAATTTCGGCATTGTCTCCGACGGTGGGGTGGTTTCTGTTTAGGATGGCTTGATTATTGATGCATACGCGGGAGAAAATGAAAATTCAGATCTCCTCGATTCGGGTTCGGATCGGTTCAGAGCGATTGAGTTGATGAATGGTGCATCGCTTGAGGTGCACTCTAGAGAAAATGCAAGTGTCATTCGATCTAACATTTATCTGCGCGGAGAGGGTAATACACTGAGTTTGGATTTCGATCGAGAAGGCGCTGTTTTTGAGGGAAACATTGTTGCCGATAATCCCAATAAAGAAATAGCGGATGCGCTTCGAAAGAATTCGACAACGCTTCTTTTTAAGAATGGCGGAAGATGGGTTTTGGATCGCGACAATTGCGTGAAGAGGCTTATTGTCGGCAACGGCGGTGTCGTGCGGTTTGATGCGTTGGAGGGCGATGCAGAATCGTTCAGAGCTCTTTCAATAGGAATCCTTGCCGGTGAAGGCGCTGTTTCTTCCCGTTCCGCGGACTACGGTCAGTTTGTGTTGGCGATTGATCCAGCCGCTGCCGGTCGCTCCGACAAGTTGGTCATCGGTACGCACCAGGGGAGTCATCTTGTCGACTTTGATGTGATCGGCGGCGATTCTGCTGCTTTGTCGGCCGTTGGAACAGTCTTTGCTGAGGTGAATGAAGAGAGCGGTCAGTTCATCGGAGCCGAAACCGAAGGAAAGCTCTTTTGTAGCACGTATGACGTCGCCAGCAGGAAGGAAGCGGGCAAGACGTACTGGTTTATAGATAGCGTTGAGCAATCCCAGGAAGATACGACGACGACTCAGGCTCTGAATGTGTGGTCCTCGTCGAATTATCTGCTCTGGCGTCAGGAAAACGAGCTCGTCCGAGATCGTCTCGGCGAGCTGCGTGACCACGGTCTCAATGAGAGCGCTTCAGGCCTTTGGGTGCGCACCGGGTACGGCAAAACCGGCCGCAAGGGCGGCAACGGGTTCGAGGCCGACTACACGCGCTTTCAAATGGGCTTTGATCGCCGGCTCGGAGCTGATCGACAAGTGGTTGCAGGTTTTGCCATCGACTATCGTGACGGCAACTCCGACTTCAATTCCGGCTCCTATGACAACAAGGCCTACGGGTTGAGCGCCTACGTCACTGCCTATGGCGACAATGGCTACTACGCCGATGCCGTGCTGCGCTATTCCCGCCTCTCGGGCGAGGCACTTGCGCAGGACACCAAGGGTACGAGCATCGTGTTCGACACTTCCAACAATGCGGTTGCCGCTTCGCTTGAGGTTGGACGGCGCTTCCTCTTCAATCAGATGTATCTTGAGCCGCATGCCAAGGTTACGGCCGGTCGCATTTTCTCAAGCGACGAGCATCTCTCCAACGGCGTCGATGTGCGCTTTGACGATCTGTCGTCCGTTGTCGGCCGCATCGGTCTCACCGCCGGGGCCCGGATCACGCCGGATTGGCAGTTGGCGGTCAAGGCGTCGGCTCTGAAGGAGTTCTGCGGAACCTATCGTGCAGAGGCCGTCGCTTCCGACGCTTCCCGCCGTTTGTTCGAAGACTACGATGACGCCTGGTACGTCTTTGGCGTTGATACGACGTACGCTCTCAACGACCGGTTCTACGTCTACGGATCGGCACACTATGAAACGGGCGACGAAATCCGGGACGGCGCTTCGGTAACGGGCGGTCTGCGCTGGATGTTCTGACGGCTCGTGCAAAGGATTCGATTCGCACCGTCGTGATCGTTTGTGTGCGAATCGACATTGCAAGCCAGCGGGAGGGGTTTTGTTGCCAAAGCTCTTCCCGTTTTTTTCTTTGAGATGCGCAGCGCGAAGCGAAATTGCACAAAATCGTTTCAGCATCTCGCGCAACGCGCCCCTCGTGCGCCACAATCTAGCCATCCAAAAATAAACAAAAAGGAAGCAGACAATGGCAAAGGCTGTGATCATGGGGGCCACCTCCGGCATTGGATACGAAACCGCCGTGCGGCTGGTTGAAAAAGGCTGGGAGGTGGGCATTGCCGGCAGACGCCTTGAAAAGCTCGAGGAGCTCCAGCGGAGGGCGCCCGAGCGCATCCACATTCGCGCGATCGACGTCAGAAGCGAGAAGGCGGCAGACGACCTCGCCCAACTCGTCGACGAGCTGGGCGGCATGGAGCTTTACATTCACTGCTCCGGCATCGGCAGCCAGAACGCCATTTTGAACGGCGAAATCGAGCTCAATACGGTCGACACCAACGTCGCGGGCTTTGTGCGCCTGGTCGACTGGGCCTTCAGCTACTTTGCCAAGAACGGGGGCGGCCACATCTGCGACATCAGTTCGATTGCAGGCACCCGGGGTCTGGGCGTGACGCCTGCGTATTCGGCCTCCAAGCGCTTTCAGAACACCTATCTTGATGCGCTGGAGCAGCTTGCGCACTTGAGAAGCCTTCCGATTACCTTTACCGACGTGCGCCCCGGCTTTGTGAACACCCCGTTTTTAAACGACGGGCGGCACTATCCGATGATGCTCTCGGCGCAGGAGGTGGCACAAGCCTTGATTGACGCCGTCGAAAGGAAAAAGCGCGTCCTCGTGGTCGACTGGCGCTACCGCATCCTCGTCTTTTTCTGGCGGCTCGTGCCGCAATGCATCTGGAAATACCTTCCGATTCGCACCGAGCGCATCGACGTCTGATTTCCGATTGAAAGCCGTTTTCAAATCATTCGCCTGGGTCGACTCGGGCAAACGGATGAGTCCGCACGAGGGGGCTCACGGCTTTTGGGCCGCAGCGGCTCGTGTGTTTCGCCGTTAGAATATGATCACCTGAATTGACATCAAGCCTGAGCATGCCGCCCCAAACGGGCGGGACACGGCCTCGGGCGACACCGCGGTTTCAATTTTTTTTGCAGCACGACAAGTTGGAAAGCTGAAAGCCTGCACGAGCTCCTTCATTGCTGAAGGTTGTTAAAGGCGTGCGGGGTTGGGGCGTTTTTGCGACTCTGGCGCTCAATCAAGCGCAACTTCACCTTTTCCTTACTTGATTTCGAGCGGCGATATTTTTCGAGACACACTGTTTATGAGTTGGCTGACACGCATCATTCCGAGCATTTCCTCGCGCACCATGACCTCCGAGCCCAAGAAGAAGAGTCCGATTCCGGCCGGGCTTTGGATGAAGTGTCCTCACTGCGACCAGGTGCTCTACAAGGAGGAGCTCGAGGAGTCGCTTCGCGTCTGCCCCAAGTGCGGCTTCCACATGCGCCTGTGCGGCCGTGAGCGTCTGCAGGCATTTCTCGACTGGAAGGGAACGCACGAGGAGATCGGCGCCGACATCCTGCCGGTGGACGCGCTCAAGTTTGTCGACTCCAAGCCCTATCCGGAGCGCATCGAGGCGGCCCGTCAGAAGACCAAGGAAAGCGATGCGCTGTTGGTGATGCGAGGCGAACTGCGCCGTCAGCCCGTCGTGGCCGCGGCCTTTGAGTTCGGCTTCATGGGCGGCTCGATGGGCAGCGTCGTGGGCGAGCGCTTTGTGCTTGGCGTTGAGCGTGCCCTGAAGGAGCACATTCCCTTCATCACTTTTACGAGCACGGGCGGCGCCCGCATGCAGGAAGGCCTCCTGTCTCTCATGCAGATGGCAAAGACCAATGCCGCCATCGGACTTCTTGAGCGCGCCCGCATTCCGTACGTCTCCGTTCTTACCGATCCCACCATGGGCGGCGTGTCTGCTTCCTTTGCCTTCATGGGCGACGTGGTGATCGCCGAGCCCAAGGCGTTGATCGGCTTTGCCGGCCCGCGCGTCATCGAGCAGACCGTGCGCGAGAAGCTCCCCGAGGGCTTCCAGCACTCCGAGATGCTCCTTGAGAAGGGCGCGATCGACATGATCGTCGACCGCCGCGACATGCGCTCGGTCGTAAGCGAACTTCTCGCGCTCTTGTGCGACAAGCCCACGCCCTCGGTCTAAACCCGATGCCTGCGCCTCTTTGGGGCTTTAGAGGTTCCTCAGAGGCGCGATCAAGACGATCGAATTCCGGCCGCGGGGCGATCGATCGTTTGGACAATAAAAAACACGGATTTCACTGCACTGTTTTTTGAGCTTGATTCTCAAGCTTTAGGGAGAATTTCAAGATGATTCAAGGTTCTTTGGTTGCGCTCGTTACGCCGATGTTCGAAGACGGGTCGGCTGACTACGACGCCCTCGCCAAGCTGATCGAGTGGCATATTGCCTCGGGCACTGACGGCATCGTGTCGGTGGGCACCACGGGCGAGTCGCCCACCTTGAGCGTCGAGGAGCACACCGCCGTGATCGCCTTCACGGTGCAGACCGCCGCCGGCCGCATCCCCGTGATCGCTGGCACGGGCGGCAACTCAACGGCCGAGGCAATTGAATTGACCGCCGCGGCCAAGGCTGCCGGCGCCGCCGCCTCCCTGCAGGTCGTGCCGTACTACAACAAGCCCACCCAGGAAGGGCTCTATCGTCACTTCAAGACGATTGCCGAGGCGGTCGACATTCCGATCATCCTCTACAACGTTCCCGGCCGCACCGTGGCCGACTTGAAGAACGACACCGTGCTGCGTCTTGCGCAGGTGCCGGGCATCGTGGGTCTGAAGGACGCCACAGGCGACCTCGCCCGCGGCATCGATCTTCTGCGCCGTCTGCCGCGCGTCACCAACGGCCGTGAGTTTGCGGTGTATTCGGGCAACGACGACTCGGCTCTCGCTCTCATGCTCGTGGGCGGCGCGGGCGTGATTTCCGTGACCGCTAATCTGCTTCCGCGCGAAATGCATGAAATGGCCTCGGCCGCCATCGCGGGCAACGTGGGCGCTGCGCGAGCGCTCAACGACCGCCTGATGCCGCTGCACCAGAAGCTTTTCTGCGAGCCCAACCCCGTGGCGCCCAAGTGGGCCCTCTACCGCATGGGACGCATGGGACCGGGCATTCGTCTGCCCTTGACCATGCTCTCGGAAGCGAACATGCCGGTGCTCGAAGCCGCGATGCGCGAGGCCGGAGTCGAGTTCTAAGAGCACTCAGTACAAGAGGCAAGGCAGGCAAATCAAGGCAATCGGCGGGATTCCCTGCGATTGCCCGACGAAGGGCGTCGGACACGTATCAGAATGTGTTCGCGCCCTTTGCGCGCACGGCCTTTTGCTAAACTAGCGGGACTTTGTTCCTTTTCGCGCATGTTGGCCTTTTGCGTCAACGGTTTTTTGGGAGAGAATCTAGATATGGTTAAACACGCAATGCGTGCGGCTGCTGCCGTTTCCGTCGCGGCGGTGCTGTCGGGCTGCTCGGCTCTCGGACTTGACTTCACGGAGGACAAGGTTCAGTACGAGTCTTCAAACTCGCGCGCTCCGCTGGAGATCCCGCCCGATCTTGATCAGGTGACCCGCAACGACCGCTACAACATTCCGAGCCGTCCGCAGATCGTGAGCGCCAACGCCGAGGCGGCCAAGGCGCAGATGGAGGCTGAGGCCCGAGGCGACGCGCCGGCGCAGGTGCTGCCGCAGACCGAGATTGCCAAGGTCGTGCGCGACGGTTCCGTGCGCTACGTGCACGTCTCCGAACCGCCCGAAAAGATCTGGCCGCTTCTCTCCGACTTCTGGGCCTCGGTGGGCTTGGTCGTCAAGAGTCAGGACGCCACGACGGGCGTCATGCAGACCGAATGGGCCGAGAACAAGGCCAATCTCCCCAAGGACATCATCCGTGCGACGCTGGGCCGTGCGATCGACTTCGTCTACGACACCGGCACGCGTGATCAGTACCGCGCCCGTATGGAGCGCGCCGACGACGGCACGACCAACATCTACATCACGCACCGTCAGATGGTCGAGGTTTTGAAGGGCCGTCAGGAAGACTCCACGATCTGGCAGCCCGGCCCCTCGGATCCCGAGCTTGAGGCCGTGATGCTCACCAAGCTCGCGCAAAAGCTCGAGCAGGAATTCAATCCTGCCGCCAAGCCTGCCGAGCAGGCTGCAGTCGACGAACTGCAGGCCGTGAAGTATCAGCCCATGAGCGAAGTAATCAACGGGCCCGACGGCAAGCCTGAGGCGGTCGTCATCAGCGAGCCCTTTGACCGCGCCTGGCGCCGCGTGGGCGTGGCGCTCGACCGCTCGGGCTTTGAAGTGGTCGACCGCGACCGCAGCCAGGGCCTCTTCATGATCAGCTACCTTGACCCGGACTACGAGCAGCAGAAGAAGTCCGAGCAGGGGTTCTTCACGAACCTCTTCTCCAAGGCCAAAGCCGTCGACCCCGTGCAGTACCGCCTGCGTCTGGCGCCTGAAGGCGACAAGACCCGCGTCACCGTGCTCTCGGCCGAGGGCCGTGCCGATGAGACGGGCGTTGCGCCGCGCATCCTCACGCTGGTGGGAGAGGCGACACGCTAAAGGAAAATCAAAAGGGAATCCGGAATCGGTTTTGATTCGTCCGACCGCCGCTAGTGGCGGTCGCCCCTTGAGGCGGGCGGCAGGGTGCACAACGATTGCCCTCTGCGGCCCGCAATTCATTTGGGGAGAACCGTTTTCAAAGGAAAAAGATTGGCAATGCCGGTTTTTGGATTCCGACCGTACTTTTCACGACCGACGGTAAAGAGATGAGCACAATTTCCGACGCACTCGTGCCCGGCTTTTCGGGCCGCATTCCCCGCCGCACGTATTGGCTTGCGGTCGTCGCGTGCCTGGTATTGACAAACGTCCTGCCGCTTGCGGTCTACCAGCTCTTTCCCAACTCCGTATTCTGGTATAGCGAGCTCGGAGCGGGCGTGTGCGCCGTGTATCTCGTGGGCTGCTACCTCGTCTTTTTCTCGGCACTGGTGCGAAGGCTTCACGACATCGGCCGCAGCGGCGCCTGGGCGCTCATCTTCTTTCTGCCCTTGATCGGACAGCTCTTTGCCTTCATCCTGGGGTGTCTGTCGCGCGCTGACGGCGCCAACCGCTACGGCCCCAATCCGGATGCGCCGGATCGTGATGTGCTTGAGCTGGGGAGACCTGCTACCGCCGCCGACACCGTTGCCGCCCTCGAGCGCCTTGAGCACCTGCTGGAGAAGAATCTCATCACGCGCGAGGAGTTCGACCGCCAGAAGGCGAGGCTTCTCGGCGAGTCGTCGGGTTCCGGTGCGGCATAGGAACACCAAACCAATTTTCTTTCATTGACTCTTTCGAAGAGCAAACACCCATGATCATTCAAAAGGATGCGCTCGTCACGATTCACGTGGCGATGTACGACCTGCAGGGAAACCTGATTGAAGAAACCGATCCGGCGGGCGTGACGTACCTGCACGGCCATGCGGACATCTTTCCGCGCATTGAAGCCGCGCTCGAAGGCAAGAAGAAGGGCGACACGGTCGAGGTGACGCTTGAGCCCGAAGACTCCTTTGGCGAGTTCGATACGGAGGCGATCTACATGGTTCCCGTCGAGCGCCTCGGAGACCCCGCGCTACCGCGTCTCCTACGTCGCCCAGGCGCAGGCTGTGAGGGACGCCAATCACCCCTTGGCGGTCTGGACCCTGCGCTTCGTTGTGAAGGTGCTCGACGTCGAAAAGGCCGAGGGCGAGGCAACCGGCAACGACGAGGTCGTCGTCCCCGCCTTCCTTGGCTTTGCCGACAAGATCATCGACGACGAAACGGACAAGTAGGGGAAGGAAAGGTCAAGGAGAGGGCAACGAGGGGGCAGCGAGATGTCTCGTCTGTCCGTTCATTCCGCCCTCCCGCGGCGGGTGCGGCCTGAGCCCGCGGCTATAATTGCCCCAATGAGTCAGGCTCTCCGGCTCTGAGAGCGGGCGTTGTTGCGCCCGCAGGAAAGGTCGTGACCCCACCACACACAAAGGATTGCGGTGCGTCCGCAGAAAACAACAATAGAGGTACCTACCAGATGACGATGCGTCAGGACGAAACCGATGTGAATTTCCTTGACATCAAGCCCGCGGACATGCAGAAGGCCGCTCAGGAGCTGCAGGGCGAGATTTCCGCCGTGCGCCGCGCCTGGGAGAAGACGCACTGGACGATCGAGTACGTCAAGAAGACCTATCCCCAGGACGCCAAGCTGCTCGATGCGCTTGAGACGATCCGCCACCATCTCGAGCGGCGCATGTAGGCCGCTTTACCCCAGCATTGCCGTATTCCCGTATTCACGCGTTCACTTTCGCGCTTTTCAGGGAGAACAAGCCTTGAACCGAATTTATCCTCACCCCTTCTTTGCCCGTGAGGGCTGGCCCTTCATCGCCATCGCCCTCGTTCTGGCTCTCATCGTTCAGATCGCCGTGGGCGGCATCCTCGCATTCGTGTTCTGGGTGCTGTTTCTCATCGTGCTGCAGTTCTTCCGCGATCCGGCCCGCGAGATGACCCGCGACGAGGATGCGGTGGTCGCGCCCGTCGACGGACGCGTGATCAAGATCGAGGAGACGGTCTGCCCCTACACGGGTGAACAGACGAAGCTCGTGTCGATCTTCATGAACATCTTCAACGTACACAGCCAGAAGGCGCCGGTGTCCGGCCGCATCGAGAAGGTCGAGTACTTCCCCGGACGGTTTTTGAACGCGGCCGTTGAAAAGGCTTCGGAATTAAACGAGCGCAATGCCATGACCGTCGTCACCAAGGCTGGCGACAAAGTCTGCTTCGTGCAGATCGCAGGGCTCGTGGCGCGCCGCATTCTCTGCTACAAGCTCGTGGGCGAGGAGATCAGCCGCGGCGAGCGCTACGGCTTCATTCGCTTTGGCTCGCGCGTTGACATCTATCTGCCGATGCACGCCGAGATCTGCGTGACGATCGGCGAAAAGACGACGGGCGTGGAAACCGTCATCGCCCGTCTGCCGCAGGCGGGCTAGTTGGACGAGGGCGCCAATGCCTCGGGCGTGCGGGTTTCACCGTGCGCCGGGGGTGTCTGGCGCCCGTCCTGCAATTTTGCAACGCCATTACACACAGTCAGCCCAGACAAGCGTTTGACGCTTTCAGCCCTTTTTCTTCGGCTTGGGCTGACATTTCAAGTATTCGATCATTTAAGGCGGGAGCTCTGCGCGCAGCGCGAAGACCTCCGCCCTTTCTAGGAGCTTTCAAGACCATGGCAAAGCCTCGCATCCGGCGCCGTCCCGCGCGTCAGCGCATGATTGAAGCCGGCCGCCGAAAGATCGACACGGTCCGCACGCACGGCATTTTCGTGCTGCCCAATCTCTTTACCACGGCATCGCTTTTCTGCGCGATGCTTGCCATCGTGCAGTCGATGGATCAGCACTTCGGCTTTGCTGCGCTGATGATCCTGCTCTCGATGGTCTTTGACGGCATGGACGGGCGCGTGGCGCGCTTGACCCACACGCAAAGCCAGTTCGGCGAGCAGTTTGACTCGATTGCCGACATGACGGCCTTCGGCGTCGCACCGGCGCTCGTGATGTACAAGTTCTGCCTCTTTGAGCTGGGCTCGCTCGGCTGGGCCGCGGCCTTTGTGTTCACGCTTTGCGCGGGCGTGCGTCTGGCGCGCTTTAACTGCAACATCGGCGTGGTCGACAAGCGCTTCTTCCAGGGCCTTCCGAGCCCGGCGGCCGCCGCCCTTCTTGCGGGCTTCGTGTGGCTTGTGGTCGACAACAAGATGCCGCAGATCGTGCTCGATCACTTGCCTGAGCTTGCCTTTGTGCTCACGCTTTATTCGGGTCTCACGATGGTCTGCAATGCGCCCTTCTTCTCGGGCAAGTCCAAGGTGAGCTTGAAGAACGTTCCCTTCTGGGGCATGGTCGTTGCGGCGGTGGTCTTCATCGTCGTCTCGAGCAATCCGTCGCTTGCGATCTTCATTCTCTTCTGCCTGTACGCCGTAAGCGGCTACGTCTATCAGCTCTACCTCTTCATCGTCGACAAGCCTAATCCGCTGATGGCCGGGCCGAAGGCGCCGCTGCCTGAGCCGATGAGCGCGACGCTTGAAAAGAAGGCCGCGGGCGCAAGAGGCGCTCAGGCGGCTTCGCAGGACGCTGATGCCGCCGCTGAAGCACCTGCCGACAAGGCGGCCGCAAGCGACGAGAAGTCCGCGCAGTAGCGCATTGAAAAGAGTTTTTTGAATCGACTGCCGTGGGCGGCAGGTGTTGAGCAGCAAAAAGCACGATAAAGCACGCTGAAAGCATGTTGTGTGTGGTTTTTGATGCGAGGCGCCTGCCGCTTTCGTTTGAATTTTTGGGAGATTGAACCGATGTTTGCCTTTGCACCCGCCGCCCAGAGCGTTGTTCCCGTGGCCGGCCGTCCCGACGTGCTCTTTCCCGTGCACCGCATCTACTGCGTGGGCCGCAACTATGCCGAGCACGACCTTGAAATGGGCGGCACGGGGCGCGGTACGCCGTGCTTTTTTGCCAAGCCCGCCGATGCGGTCGTGGCGATTGACCCCAAGAAGACAGCTGAAGTCGACTTCCCGAGCATGACCGAGAACCTGCAGCACGAGGTCGAGCTCGTGATCGCCATCGGCAAGGGTGGATGCGACATCGCCGTTGAAGACGCCCGCAGCCACGTCTACGGCTGGGCCGTGGGCGTTGATCTCACCCGCCGCGACCTGCAGGCGGCGGCAAAGGAGCAGAGAAGGCCCTGGACGACCGCAAAGGGCTTTGATCAGTCGGCGCCCGTCTCCTATATCAAGCCCATTGATGAAGCGCCCGACATGCAGCGTGCCGACCTCTGGCTTTACGTCAACAACCAGGAGCGCCAGAAGGGCAATACCGCGGCCATGATCTGGTCGATCGACGAGGTGATCGCCGAGATCTCTCGCTACTGGGAGCTGCGTCCGGGCGATCTGATCTTCACGGGCAGCCCCGCGGGCGTTGCGCGCATCGTCAAGGGCGACGTCGTGCGTGCCGGGTGCTCGGGTGCGGGCACGATCGAGTTCAAGCTCGTCTAAAACGTATCCAAAGGCCCCGCTGCCGCTTCCTTGATGGAGGGGGGGGGATCGGGGCAATGATTTTGACAAAGGACGCCGGCATCTTGCCGGCGTTTTTGCGCGCGGTCTGCGCAGCCTTCGTCGCAGCTCGCAGGGACGAAATTGGGGAGGAAATTGGAGAGAGAAGGGGACGTCATCATCCGTCGGGGTGATGTGAGGATGCTTCAAGCCGGAGGGTTAACCCTGATATTTATGACAGTGGTTTTCTTTTTACCTTCTATTACCCAAAAGGAGTAGGGGTAAGCGGCAATTTTTTTGTCAGAGCTGTCACGGGAAATCAAGTATTGTTCGGCGGTGCGGGGCCGTAAAAAGGCCCAGACACTAAGAAAACAAGGGGCTTGAAGCCTCTTTTCGACCATAAACCGGCCGCAGGCTGCGCCCGAAGGGACACTTGTTCCGACGGGCGCGCGGTGTTCTGCCCGTCAGGGAGAATCCCCCGATCGGGGGAGGCGCACAGGACGCCGATCACGCCTGCGCTCTGCAACAAGGAGAAGCAACTCATGCTGAGTTCCCTCGAGGGCATCAATGCCGTCACGGTGATCTTTGCGAGCCTCTGCGTATTCGCCATCGGATACCGCTTCTACGGGCTCTTCATCGCCGCACGCGTGTTGAATGTCAATCCGGATCGTCCGACCCCGGCCGTGAAATACGCCGCCGGTCAGGACTACGTCAAAACCAACCGCTCCGTCCTTTTCGGACACCACTTTGCGGCCATTGCCGCCGCGGGCCCCTTGCTCGGCCCCGGGCTTGCCGCGCAGTTCGGCTATCTGCCGGGCCTCTTGTGGATTCTGATCGGCTGCGTGCTCGCGGGCGGCGTGCACGACATGGTCGTGCTCTTTTGCTCGGTGCGCCACAAGGGACGTTCGCTCGCCTACATTGCCTCGCGCGAAATCGATCCCACGACGGGCTTTGTGGCAAGCTGGGCCGTTCTTGCGATTCTGATTCTGACGCTCGCGGGCCTTTCGATTGCCTGCGTCAACGCCATGCACGATTCGCTGTGGTCGACCTACACGGTGGCGGCGACGATTCCCATTGCCGTCATCATGGGCCTCTACATGCACAATTGGCGCAAGAACGACGTGCTGGGCGCGAGCCTTTTGGGCGTCGTGCTTCTCTTCTTCGTGATCCTCTCGGGTCCGTGGGTTGCTGCGCATCCGGAGTACTTCGGCTTTCTTGACATCGACAAGAAGACGATGTCGATCATCATCCCGGTCTACGGGTTCGTCGCTTCGGTGCTGCCGGTGTGGCTGCTGCTGCTGCCGCGCGACTACCTCTCGACGTTCCTCAAGATCGGCACGATCGTCGCGCTTGCCGTGGGCATTCTCTTCGTGATGCCCAACTTCCAGATGCCGCCCTTGACCAAGTTCATCAACGGCGGCGGCCCGATCGTGGGCGGCCCGGTGATTCCGTTCATCTTCATCACGATTGCCTGCGGCGCGCTCTCGGGCTTTCATGCGACCATCGGCACGGGCACTACGCCCAAGATGCTCGGCAATGAACGCGACGTGCTCTTCGTGGGCTACGGCGCGATGTTGACCGAAGGCTTCGTCGCCGTGATGGCGCTTGTGGCCGCCTGCGTGCTCGTGCCCGCCGACTACTTCGCGATCAACTCCTCGGTCGACAAGTTCGCCGAGCTCGGCATGACCGTACAGAACCTTCCGATGCTTGAAGCTGAAGTGCAGGAAAGCCTCGCGGCCCGTCCGGGCGGCTCGGTGAGCCTTGCCGTCGGCATGGCCTACATCTTCAGCCGCATCCCTTGGATGGAAGAGCTCATGGCCTACTGGTACCACTTCGCGATCATGTTCGAGGCGGTGTTCATCCTCACGGCCGTTGACGCCGGCACCCGCGTGGGCCGCTTCTTCCTGCAGGAAATGATCGGCCGCTACATCGCGCCCAAGTTCAACGACAAGCACTGGGTTCCCGGCATCATCATCACCTCGCTCATCTTCACCGGTACCTGGGGCTACCTCGTGTACTCGGGCGACATCGCAAGCATCTGGCCGCTCTTCGGCATCTCGAACCAGCTTCTGGCTTCGGTGACGCTTCTCATCGGCACCACGGTGCTTCTGCGCCTTAACAAGACGCGCTATGCGTGGATGACGGGCGTGCCCGGCATCCTCATGACCTGCAGCACGATGTGGGCGGGCAGCTGGCTTGTGAGCTACCAGTACCTGCCTGCGGGGCAGACGCTTCTGGCGGTTCTCTCGTGCCTTGTGATGCTCCTCATGGGCATCGTCATGATCGGCACGCTGCGCCGCTGGATGGTGCTTCTCAACATGCACACGCTCGTGAAGGACCCCTACGGCGTTCCCGTGAAGGAAATCGTCGAGGAGTAAGGCACTGCGCTTGCGGTATCCGCCGCTCCTTGAAGCCGATCGAATCGGTTTTTCAGGGAATGGCGGATTCCCACCGCACTTTTCGCAATCCTCACGCGCGTTTTGCGTGAATCCAAAAGAAAACGGCATGAAGGCCGCGCTTGAAACAAGCTGCACTTCATGCCGTTTTTGTTTGCCTTGAGAGGGGCTTGAGAATCGATCTCTGGCCCTGACAGATGTTTCATTCCGTGGGTTGCGGGCTCTTTTCCGCGGCTTCAATAGCTTCCGATACCTCAAGCCAGTCAAGTTCTGCGGCTTCAAGCGCCGAGGCCGTCTCGCCGCGCTCGCGGGTGACGGCGGCGATTTCCTCAGACCCTGCCTTCGCGTACCAATCGGGGTCGCCGATGCGCGCGTCAAACGCCTCAAGCTGGGCCCTTCGGTCGTCCATCGTCTATTCGATCTTGGAAAGTTTCGCAAGAAGCGGCTTTTTGAGCGCTGCGATGCGGGCGCGTTCGGCCGCTTCGCGCTTTCGCTCTTCACGGCGATTTACCGCAGGAGCCGCGGGGGCGGTCGCACCGTCGCTTTCCTTGGCGGCCATGCGCGCCTGTCGTTCGGCGGCAAGCACGGTCTTTCTGTGCTCAAGGACGAGGTTGGCGTAGTCGTCCAGGTCGCCTTCGAACTCCTCGACGCACCCTTCGTGCACGAGCACGAGCTTGTCGCAGGTGCTGCGGATGAGGTGGCGGTCGTGGCTCACGAGAATAAGGGCACCCTCAAAGCCCGAAAGAGCGACGGTGAGGGCCTCGCGCGTGGCCATATCCAGGTGGTTCGTCGGTTCGTCGAGAACGAGGAGGTTGGGCTTGTCCCAGACGATGAGCGCCAACGCCAGACGCGCCTTTTCGCCTCCGGAGAGCGTGCCGATCTTGTGGTCGACGTATTCGCCCGAGAACTTGAACTTGCCCAGGTGGTCGCGCAGCGTCTGCTCGCGCTCCTGAGGGGCCTTGCGGCGCATGACTTCAAGCGGCGTCTCGCGCGCGTCGAGGCTTTCGAGCTGGTGCTGCGCAAAGTAGCCGATCGCTAGGCCCTGGCCTTTGAGGACGCTTCCAGCCATCGGCTTGATGCTTCCCACGATGGTCTTTACAAGCGTCGACTTTCCCGCGCCGTTGACGCCCAAGACGCCGATTCGGTCGCCTGCGCGAACGGTGCGGGTGACGTGATCGATCACGACGTGATCGTCGTACCCTGCGCGGACGTCTTCCAAAACCACGAGCTGATCGGGCGTGCGCTCGGGCTCGGCAAACTCAAAGCGCCACTCGCGCGCCGCGCGCACCGGTTCAATCACCTCGAGCTTGTCGAGCATCTTGATGCGGCTTTGCGCCTGGCGGGCCTTTGTTGCCTTGTAGCGGAAGCGCTCGATAAAGGCTTTGAGGTGCGCGGCACGCGCCTCGTAGCTTCTGTGCGCGGCTTCCTGAAGCCGCATGCGCTCGACGCTTTGCTGCTCGTAGGCCGAGTAGTTGCCGCTGTAGCGCACGATCGTGCCGTTTTCAACCGACCAGGTCGTCTGCACCGCACGGTCAAGAAACTCGCGGTCGTGGCTGATCACGATCACGGTCGACGGGAGCCGCTTGATCCAGGCCTCTAGCCAGATGAGGCTGTCCATGTCGAGGTGGTTGGTGGGCTCGTCAAGGAGAAGGAGGTCTGAGGGGCACATCAGCGCCCGTGCGAGCGACAGACGATTGCGCCAGCCGCCCGAGAAGGTCTTTACCTCATGCTCGGCCTCGGCGTTGGTAAAGCCCAGACCCGCCATGATGGTCAGGGCCTGCGAGCGGATGAGCCCTTCGTTCAAGTCGGCAAGCTGCGCGATTGCTGCGGCCTCGCGCATGGCGTCGCCCGAAGCCTTTGCGGCGGCAAGCTCCGCTTTGGCCGCAACCAATGGCGCATGGCCTTCGATCACGTAGTCAAGGGCCTTCGCGTCGACTTCAAGCACGCTTTGCGCCACGTGCGCGATGCGCTCCTGAGGCGGCGCATCGATGTCGCCTTTTTCAACGGAAAGCTCGCCCAGGATGGCGGCAAAAAGCGACGACTTGCCGCAGCCGTTTTCGCCGATCAGGGCGATGCGCTCGCCGTCGGAGGCCGTGAGCGTCACGTTTTCATAGAGCACATGGGTGCCGCGGGCAATCGCGACGTCGTTTAAGTGCAGCATGCTGAAATACTGAAAGTGGCTCGTGTGTGGGTTGGGGGTGTACGGCAGACGGCAGCCGACCCTAGGACGAAGGGCGAAAAGGATTCGCCTTTTATTCGTCCAATATTGGGCTGCTGCCGTCGCGTTTTTGAGGACTCTCTTGCGTCCTCTTTTGGTTTTTTAGGCTTGCGGTTCGCCCAGGTGCTTCAAGTCTTCGGCGCGCACGGCAAAGACGAGCTCGTCGCCGCCCGAGGTCGTAAGCCACGTGCCCGGCAGATCGGGCCAGATCGCTTCAAAGGCTTCGCGACCGTCGCCGATTTCGATCACGGCAAGACCGTTTTCGGTGAGGTGGTTGGCGAGCTCAGGCATCATGCGGCGCATGATGTCCATGCCGTCGTCGCCTGCGCCCAAGGCAAGCGCGGGCTCGTGGCGGTATTCGGCCGGAAGATCCTGCATCGCCTCTTCGGTGACGTACGGGGGGTGCGAGATGATGAGGTCAAAGCGCCGGCCCTTGAGGTTTTCAAAGAGGTCGGTCTGCACGAGCTCAAGTTCGCCCTCAAGATCAAAGCGGCTGCGGTTGATGGCGGCAACCTCAAGCGCGTCCGCGCTGATGTCGGCGCCCGTCACCTCGGCATTGGGGAAGGTTTCCGCAGCGAGAATCGCAAGGCACCCGCTTCCGGTGCACATATCAAGCACCGAATGCACGTTTTCCGGATCGTCGATCCACGGGGAGAGGTTTTCTTCAAGGAGCTCGGCGATGAAGCTTCGCGGAATCAGCACGCGCTCGTCGACGTAAAAGCAATGTTCGGAGAGCCACCCCTCGTGAATGAGGTAGGCCAACGGAATCTTTTCCTTCACGCGCAGTTCGATCGCCTGGGCGACGTCGCTCATTTCCTCGGGCGTGAGCTTGGCGTCCCAGAACGCCTGCAGACGGTCAAAAGGAAGACCGAGCTTACGCATGACGAGCGCTGTGGCCTCCTCCCAGTAGTCGGCTGTGCCGTGGCCGAGCGAAATGTCGTTTTTTTCCATCTCCGTCATCGCCCAGCGGCTGAAGTCGCGGATGGTGGAGAGGTTGGCGGCGCGATGCGTTGATGTCATGGCGTGTGTGTCCAAAAAATGGTGCGCTTCTCTGGTTCCCAATATTTCTGGTCGGGCAAGAAAAGCGCAGTCGAATTAATGTTCAGGCTCAGGCCCCGAAATCGATGCGTTGCCTAAACGAGCTGTATGAGCCGTATGAGCTTTATTCGAAGAGCGCTTCCACGGTCTTGAAGTAGATCGTCTCAAGGCGCTCCAATTCATCGATGCCCACGCATTCATTGATGCTGTGGATCGTGGCGTTCATCGGCCCGAATTCTACGGTTTCGGTGCTGATCGTGCTGATAAAGCGCGCGTCGGACGTCCCGCCCGCCGTGTTGAGTTGGGGCTTGACGCCCGTGACGTCGACGATGGCGGCTTCGAGCACATGCGTCATCTTTCCCGGTTCGGTCACAAAGGGCCGGGCCGTGCTCTTCCAGTGGAACTCTGCGACGTCCTTCGTGAGGCCGTGCTTGGCTGCCATTGCCTCGATTTCGGCGGTGAGGCTCTCCTGCGTCCAGTTTGTGTTGTAGCGGATGTTGAAGACCACCTCGAGCTCGGCGGGAATGATGTTGACGACGCCGTGGCCTGCGTGGATGTTGGAAATCTGGAAGGTGCTCGCCGAGAAGTGCTCGGTGCCTTCGTCCCAGACGCGGGAGGTGATGGCGGCAAGAAATTCGCTTGCCATGTGCACGGGGTTGCGGGCAAGCTGCGGGTACGCAACGTGGCCCTGCTTGCCGTGCACGACGAGACGGCCGTTCAACGACCCCCGCCGTCCGTTTTTGATCGTGTCGCCGAAGGCCTTGCTGCAGGAGGGCTCGCCCACGATGCACCAGTCGATGTGCGTGCCGCGGTTTTTGAGCGTTTCCACGACGCGCATCGTGCCCTCGTACCCGTCGCCTTCCTCGTCGCTCGTAATCAAAAGCGCAAGCGTCCCCTTGTGGTCGGGGTGCTGCTCGACAAACGCCTTGAAGGCGCAGGCCGCGGCCGCAACCGATCCCTTCATGTCGGAGGCGCCGCGCGCGTAGAGTTTGCCGTCCCGCACCGTAGGCTCAAAGGCAGGCGTCGTCCACTTGGCGGCGTCGCCGGGGCTTACCACGTCGACGTGACCCGCAAAGACGAAAAGCGGTGCGCCGCTGCCGTGCGTGATCCAGGCGTTGGTGGTGCCGTTGGGCGTTTTTTCAATCTCAAACGCAAAGCCCGCGGGCTCAAGATAGCTCTTCAAAACGTCGATCGAACCGGCTTCGTCGGGCGTAATCGACGGGCAGGACAAAAGGGCGCGGGCGAGTGCAATCACGGGGGACTCGGTTGCTGTCGGCATGGTGTTGGGGCGTTTGGTGCTGGGAGTGAAGAGGAAGAAGGGGCGGTCATGCGTCTCCGGCGATGGCTTGCGATGGTTTCAAAAGTGCCCACCGCCGGAAGGAAAAGGGAGGCAATGAACGTACAAGGGAGAAAAGGTGAGTTAGAGCCGCCGTGGGCGATTCGTATTTTTTCTCCCTTGAGCTGGGTTCCCTTTAGTCGCGCAGAAGTTCGTTGACCGAGGTCTTCGAGCGCGTGCGGGCGGCGACGCGCGTGACGATCACCGCGCAGTTGAGGCTGTACTTGCCGTCTTTGCTCGGCAGCGACCCGGGCACGACCACCGAGCCCGCGGGCACGCGGCCGCGGAAGATTTCACCCGTGGTGCGGTCGTAGATCTAGGAGGACTGGCCGATGAAGCAGCCCATCGAGATCACCGAGTTCTCCTCGACGATCACGCCTTCGACGATTTCGCTTCGCGCGCCGATGAAGCAGTTGTCTTCAATGATCGTGGGGCCGGCCTGCACGGGTTCGAGCACGCCGCCGATGCCGACGCCGCCCGAGAGGTGGCAGTTGCGGCCGACCTGGGCGCACGAGCCCACGGTAGCCCACGTGTCGACCATGGTGCCCGAGCCCACGCGCGCGCCGATGTTGACGAACGAGGGCATCAGGATGGCGCCCTTTTCAATGTAGGAGCCGTGACGCGCCCAGGCGCCTGGCAGCATGCGGATGCCCGCTTCCTGAATCATCGAGCCGTCGGCGTCGCGGCCGAACTTGAGCGAGATTTTGTCGTACCAGGTCGCGGGACCGGCGCGCATCACCTTGTTGTCAAGGAGACGGAAGCAAAGCAGCACGGCTTTCTTGATCCACTGGTTGGTCACCCAGTTGCCGTCGATCTTCTCGGCCACGCGCAGACTGCCGTTGTTGAGGCCGGCGACGACGCCGTCGATTGCGTTGCGCATGTCGGCCGCAATCGTCTCGGCCGTCCAGTTTTCGCGCGAGTCCCACGCGGCTTCGACGAGCTGCTGCATCTGTTCGTTGTTCATGGTTGTTGCGTTCCTATTGTGTTGAGGATGTGAGGGGCAGGAGGGGCATAAAGCTTGATTGGAGCTCCATGCGGCGCGTAGGCCGATCGAGCTATCGCCATCCTAAAGGCTCGCGTCGGGCACTTTAAATTGCCTTCGGACGCGGTCGTGGGAATGGCGTTTGAATCGTGCCCGTTCCTCCTGCGGATTGAGTTAAGGGGTTGTAAAAAGGTCTTTAAATCGACGTTAAATGGCCTTGGTCGTCTTGACAAATTCGACGATGCGCTGTGAGGCTTCAAGCGCCTCGGCGGGCGTGGCCACAAAGGCGATGCGCACGTACCCTGCGCCGGGATTGCCGCTTGCAAGGTCGCGCGAGAGGTACGAGCCCGGCAGCACCGTCACGCCCAGCTCGCGGTAGAGCTCGCGGGCAAAGACGGTGTCGTCGCACGGCACCTTGGTCCAGAGATAAAAGCTCGCCTCGGGCATCGGCGCGTCGAGCACCGAGTTCACTACGGGCTGGCCCGCGGCAAACTTCTCGCGATAGAGGCGCCGGTTTTCCACGACGTGCGTCTCTTCGTTCCAAGCGGCAATGGACGCCGCCTGCACCATCGGGTTCATCGCCGAGCCGTGGTAGGTGCGATAAAGCAAAAACGGTGCGATGAGCTTGGCGTCGCCCGCCACAAAGCCGCTTCGCATACCGGGCGCATTGCTGCGCTTGCTGAGGCTTTGCATGATGATGATGTTGCGGTAGTCGTCGTGCCCGAGGAGCTTGGCGGCGGTCAACGCCCCCAACGGAGCCTTGCCTTCCTCGAAGTAGATTTCGCTGTAGCACTCGTCGCTCACAATCGCAAAGTTCCAGCGGTCGGCAAGCTCAAAAAGAACCTTCCAGTCCTCGAGCTTCATCGTCACGCCCGTCGGGTTGGCCGGCGAGCAGACGTAAAGCAGCTGCGTGCGGCGCAGAACGTCTTCGCCGATGGCAGAAAGATCGGGCTTGTAGCCGTTTTCCTTCGCCAAGGGCATGTAGACGGGCTCGGCTCCGGACATGAGCGTTGCGCCTTCATAGATCTGATAGAAGGGGCAGGGGATGAGCACCACGGGCTTTTCGCTTCCCGAGGCGTCGATATGCGACTGCGTGAAGCTAAAGAGCGCCTCGCGCGAGCCCAGCACCGGAAGCACCTGCGTGGCCGGATCAAGCCGTGCGCCGTAGCGGCGTTCAATCCAGCCCGCTATCGCCTCGCGCAGCGCCATCGAACCGGAGGTGGCCGGGTAATGGCTCATGCTTTCCATGTTTTCGACCACGGCCTTGCGGATGCACTCGGGCAGCGGGTGCTGCGGCTCGCCGATCCCAAGCGAGATGGGCTTTAATTTCCCGCCCGCGGGTTCAATGCCTGCAAAAAGCTTCTTCAAGCGTGCAAACGGGTAGGGACGCGTCAGGGAAAGGGCTGGATTGGTCACGGTTGCTGCCTTCTTCTACGGTAGTTGAGTGCGGATGGATTCGCTTAGTCGATCGTGCGCATCGGATCGTTCGTCGGGAACTGCGGCAGATCGCCCGTGGGCTGCGGCTC
>USAL01000023.1 GCA_900552545.1 uncultured Sutterella sp.
GAAACCTCCTTTTGATACATGGCTTATAGCCGTATTCGTTTTGAGATTCAAAATTCCGCAACGATGACCTTAGTTCATAAAACCTACGATCGCTGAACACGCCATCCCAAGTAACGCTCCGCGAATTGCGCAGCAGTGAGTATCTCTGTAGCGCCAATATGTCTACGTTCGAGTAAGCCGGCGCGTTGGTCCCCTGTGACAAGACTGTTTGCAGAACCAGCCTCACAAATCGCGATCAAAAAATTGTCATCAGGGTCAAGCGCTTCTTCAGAAATCAGCGATCCGGGGCGAACAATCGTTGCCAAGCTACGTATACGATTGATGAGCAGTCCTACCCGGTGTGCCTGCAGAAAAGGTTGCAGATGGGCATAACGCGAGACTCGCCGAATTTCTTCTAGCTGATCCTCGGAAGTGAGAAGCTCAAAGTCTCCGGCGAGCCACGATTGAAGGATGAGATCGGGAGGATTGTGCGGCGAAATGAGCGCTGAAATCAGAACATTTGTATCAAGAACGACTTTCATCTCGATGATCCTTAGCCCAGGCAATTCCATCCGCGATAATCTTGTCAAGTTCATTCTGGGATAGCCCAGACGCACGTACCTTTTCCTTGGCTTCTCCCGTAAGCGAAGACATGATGTAGCGGGACACCGCCTTTTGGACCAAAGAAGAGAGAGCCCCTTTTTTACCTCCTTGAGACGCAAGGTAAATGCGGGTTGCCTCATCAAAATCAGGTGGAACCGAAATGTTCCACTTAACATTTGCAATGCGAGCGGCAGACTGTGTCATGAGTATTCCTATAACTAGAAAGGATGATATGCGCCTATCCGTCTATGATTATAGCCGCAAATGTGGTGCATCGGCGTCTTCAGCGGTCAATTTAAAGGACGCTTGACAGCATGATCGGAAGGTCTCCAAGACGATGTAAACAACGCCAAATCCGATCTTATCGAGCTTCAGAGGGTCACCAATAGGGGCACCAAAAATGCAGGTCCTGTAAGGTTTTGTACAGTTACAAAAGGTTCTGTTTAGTAATTTTGTAAGCGTGTTGCAAAACAGTCACAGATAAAGAAAAAGGCTTGAAGTTCTAGCGCTTCAAGCCTTTGTTCTCCTGCAGTTTCAAGTGTTTATCACTAATAACAAAACCGCAGTTTTTGTAAGTTTTGGCGGAGAAGGAGGGATTCGAACCCTCGAGACCAGGTATATTTGATCTGCGCCCTTAGCAGGGGCGTGCCTTCAGCCACTCGGCCACTTCTCCGGCGGCGTTACCAGCCTGTTCTTTCTCAAACAGGCACATCGCCGACTGAGCTCCGCATCTTACAGAAGCTTTCAAGAAAATGCAAGACTCAAGCCCTTCGTGCAGAGGGGGTGGTCGAGCGCCGTGCACGGCGGGCTACTTCTCGACGTTCAGGTACTGCTCGTCGGTCACGGGTTCAAGCCATTCAACGTTCTTGCCCTGCGGGTTGGAGCCGGTGATCGTCATCTGCACCATGCGCTGATCGGGTGCCGCACCGTGGAAGTGCTTCACGCCCTTGGGGCAGACCACGACGTCGCCCTTCTTGAGAACGCTCACCTTTTCACCATAGACGCCCGAGCGGCCTTCGCCCACGACGATGATGAGCACCTGTCCGGTCGGGTGGGTGTGCCAGAAGGAGCGTGCGCCGGCTTCGAAGATTACGTAGGCGCTTGAGACGGGCATGCCCGGAAGCTCGGAGGAAAGAGCCTGGACGGAAACCTTGCCGGTGAAGACCTTGTTGCCGCCGTCGACGGCGGGCATTTGCGCGGCGCGCTTGACGAGCTGGGTGTCGACGGGGACTTCGGCGGCCATCACGCCGGCGGCAAGTCCAAGGCCAAGCAGAGCAATGAGCGGGGTCTTGATCATGGTGGGGCTCCTTTTAAAGCGGTCGTACACGAACGTCGTGCACAAGGGGGGCTGTCGTTTGTTCGTGCGGCACGATCCCTGCGGGCGCTGCAGGCCTGCGCGTGCCGCATGTCGGTGGTTTTATTGTCGGGGGTTTGGCCGCACCATGTCCAATACTTATTTGCGATCGATCTTGATGCGCGGGGTGCATGAACGCCGGGCCGGTCAATCGATGCGCCGGGACAATAAAAAGCCGGGCGGCAGATCAGCGATCCGTCGTCCGGCCTGCGGTGTTTCAAAGCGGCTGCCGCTTTGAGCGCTCTATAAATGTCACAGGTGGATGCGTTCAGGCTCGGGCGTCGAGAAATCCACCGGGATCGTTGCAAACCCGAGCTCGCCAAGGTGCTCGACGCCTGCGGTCGTCGTGATGAAGGTCGCGCTGCTGCCCGTGATCTCGCCCTGTTTCATCACGGTCTTGCCGGCCACGATCGTTTCGACCGCCTTCTGGCGCTCGAGATCAAAGAGCGTGATGTCGGCGGCCGCCCCGGGGGTGAGGTGTCCGCGGTCGGCTAGCCGCAGGTGGCGCGCCGGATTGACCGAGGTCTTCAAAACGAATTCAGGCAACGTCAGGGCGCCGAACTTCACAAGCGAGAGTCCCACGGCAATCGTCACGTTTCGCGGGATGCAGCCGCCGTCGGTGGAGATGGCGTCGACCACGAAGCTGCCGTCGGGACGCTTGGCCTGCGCGAGCACAAAGCGCGAGTAGGCCGGGTTGACCGGGAAGGAACCTGCCGTCGCCGTGCCCGCGGCCTGCCAGTAGGCAAGCGCCTCGTCGCCTTCGATCAATTCCGAGACAAAGCCCGTGTCCTTCACGACGAAGAGCTGATGATTGCGGATGGCTTGAACGATGCCGTCATAGGTGGTCGGGCAGTTGAAGCTCTCAAGGCACGTGCGGGTGACGTGATCAATCACTTCGCCCTTGTGGTCGGGCCCGTCGCAGGTGAGAATCGTGCCGTTCATGGGCGAGACATAGCTCTCGCACCAGATGTTGGGGTTTTCGGTGAGAAGCTCGATGGCGCGCGCGGTTTCGGCTTCGACGCTCTTGACGCGGCCGCGGCAGTAGGCGTTGATGTGCGCAAGGTGCAGGCGCTTGCCCTTGACGGTTTCAATCACTTCCTCCATGCCCTTGAGGTTGGAGCCCGCCGTAAGCGACCCGGCGTGCCAGGCGACGTAGGCGTTTTGCTCGTTGCAGGAGTCGACGACGTCGCGGCACACGGAAAGTGCAAGCGGCCAGTGCCCGCCCATGATCTTGAGGCCGAGCGCGCCCTTTTTCACGGCGCTCTCGACGGCGGTCTCAATCTGGCTCTTCGTGGGTTCGGCCGTGCCGAACTCCTCCTTGGGGGAAAAGCCCGAGAGCATGGCGACGTTGATGCCGGCGCCCTTTTGCTTGATGTGATTGAGGATGTCGTCGACGGGGCCCGCCATGTCAAGGCACGTCGTGACGCCTGCAAGAGCGGCCATGCGGCTGCCGTAGGGCGAGCCGAACATCGTTCCAAGATGCAGGTGCGGATCGATGAGGCCGGGCATGAGCACAAGGCCCGTGCAGTCCTCTTCCTCTGCAGCCGCTTCCTGGATCTGAGGGGCGACGGCGGCGATGCGCCCGTTGGAGACGGCAACGTCGGCCGTGCCGTCGATGTGATTCAAGGGATCGACGACGTGCGCGTGACGAAGAATGCGGTCATACATGTTGGTTATCCTCCCGTGTTTGACTGCCGTGCGTTCCCGGTGCCTGAAGGTCGGGCCCTGCGGGCGCATCCCGGACGCGGCCGGCATCATTTTTGTTGCGACTGAAGTGTCCTCGGCAGGAAAGACGCCCGAAGGCGCGCGCGGCGCCCGGGCTCTTGCACCAGGGGGCAACGCGCTCATTATATCGAAGTTGGAGGGCGGGCCTTGAAAACGCGTTGCAAGACGGGCTCAGACAAACAAAGTAGCCGTAAAGATCCCCCCGGGGCCTGCGTGCCGGGAAGGCGTGTGAGGCTCGGCTTTATCTTTACTGGGAGCGGGCGCTTGCGATTCGTCGGAAGAAATGGCAGAAGGGAAATGGCTGAAGAGACGTCGGAAGGCGCGCCGAAAAGATCTGTTTGAGAGCTCGTTTAAATCGGCCGGGGCCGTTGAAACGGCTAGGTATTTACTTCGCGGGCGAATTGTGCAACAATGCGGTTTCGCAATTTTTTCTGCGTTCAGGGGTGACTGCACCCTTAGGGTAGGGGGCACGACCTGACGCTTTCAACTACTCACCAATTAGGATTAGGTGCTTATCAATGCCCACCATTCGCGTTAAGGAAAACGAACCGTTTGAGGTCGCTCTGCGTCGCTTCAAGCGCACCATCGAGAAGTCTGGCCTGCTCACCGAGCTGCGTGCTCGTGAGTTCTACGAAAAGCCCACGGCTGAACGTAAGCGCAAGAAGGCTGCCGCCATTAAGCGTCACTACAAGCGTCTTCGCAGCATGATGCTGCCCAAGAAGCTCTACTAATCGGAGCTCTGGTAGGCTCGAAATAAGCCAGCTTGATAAGCCAAAAGGCGGCCGACCTCCAAAAAGTGGTCTCGGTCGCTTTTTTCTTGAGAGATTTTTCAGATGACCATCAAAGCACAAGTTATGCAAGACATGAAGACGGCGATGAAGGCCCATGAGACCGCCCGTCTTTCCGCGTTGCGCCTGCTTCTGGCTGCGATCAAGCAGCGTGAGGTCGATGACCGCGCCGAGGCCACCGATGAACTGGTGACCGGCGTGATCTCCAAGCTCATCAAGCAGCGCCATGATTCCGTCAAGCAGTACCACGACGCCGGCCGTGACGATCTCGCCCAGAAGGAACAGTTCGAGATCGACGTTCTTTCCGTTTATCTGCCCAAGCAGATGAGCGACGAGGAGATCGCGGCCGTCGTGAAGGATGCGATTGCGCAGACGGGCGCCGTCGGCATGGCCGGCATGGGCAAGGTCATGGGCGTTGTCAAGGCCAAGTGCACCGGCAAGGCCGACATGGGCCGCGTCTCGGCCATCGTCAAAGCACAGCTCACGGCGTAAGCCAAGGCCTTTCACTCTTATTCGAGTCCGTTCAACACCGGCACGTTTCCCAAAAGAGGGGAATTCCGGTCAACCTTTTTCCTGATGCTCGACTTTCGGCATGCCGACGAGCGACAAGCTCCCCCTTTGCGGTTGAGCCTGTTTCCGGCTGCCCCGTCGGAGGTGATTTTTGATAAGCGCTTCGGGTGACGCGCATCCGAAGCAACAGTACGCGGGGGCCCTACGGCCCCCGTCGTCGTTATGGGGCCCTGCCGAGAGCCTTGTTTTTTCATCGGCCACCCGTATCGGCTATTGTGTCGGTTTGATTGCCGACTCCCTAAACCCATCTTTTTCGCGCCCATCGTTCGAGCATGATCCCCGAGAGCTTCATCCAGGAACTGCTAAGCCGCATCGACATCGTTGAAGTCATCAACAAGGTCGTGCCGCTCAAGCGCACCGGCAAGAACTACATGGCCTGCTGCCCGTTTCATCGGGAGAAGACGCCCTCGTTTTCGGTGAGTCCCCAGAAGCAGTTCTTCAAGTGCTTCGGCTGCGGCGCCTCGGGCAGCGTCATCGGCTTCGTCATGAAGTACGAGGGATTAGGCTACGTGGAGGCCGTAAGAAAGCTCGCCGAATCGGTCGGCATGACCGTGCCCGAGGATCCTCGCGGGCAGGAGCGTCGCGCCCGTGCGAGGACGCTTTCGGACGACATGAAGGAGGCGGCCGACTTCTACACGCAGTGCTTGAAGAACAACGCCCGCGCGATCGACTACCTCAAGATGCGCGCGATCACGGGCGAGACCGCTGCGCGCTTTGCGCTGGGTTATTCGCCCGAGGGCTGGCAGAACCTCAAGGACGTCTTCGGCAGCCACTACGAGAGCAAGGAACTTGAAGACGAGGGGTGCGGCCTCGTGATCCGCAACGAAAACGGCCGCCGCTACGACCGCTTCCGCGGCCGCATCATGTTTCCGATCCGCAATCCGCGCGGGCAGGTGATCGCCTTCGGCGCGCGAACGATGAACGGCGACGCGCACCCCAAGTACCTCAACAGCCCCGAGACCGCGATCTACCGCAAGGGCCACGAGATCTACGGGCTCTACGAAGCCAACCGCGCGATACGCGACAAGGGCCGCACGATCGTCTGCGAGGGCTACATGGACGTGATCCAGCTCTCACAGGCAGGCTTTCCCGAGTCCTGTGCGGCGTTGGGCACGGCCGTGACGGCCGATCACGTCCGAAAACTCCTGCGGATGGTGAAGAAAATCTATTTCTGCTTTGACGGTGACGAGGCTGGTCAGCATGCGCTTCGCCGCGCGATGGAAGCGTCGCTCCCCGCGGTGGGCGACGAGCACGAGATTCGTTTCGTGGTGCTCCCGCCCGAGCACGACCCCGACAGCCTCATCAAGGCCCAGGGCGCGCAGGCCTTTGAAGACGAGCTTGAAAAGAGCCTCACGCTCACGCAGTTCTTTGTGAAGACCCTCACCGCAGGCAAGGACCTCTATACGGCCGAGGGCCGAAGCCAGTTTCTCGCCGAAAGCAAGCCCTTGATCGTCTCGATGAGCGCCGCGCCGTTTCTGCGCGAGCAGTTGGTGGGCGAGCTTGCCATGCACGCGCGCATGAATCCCGACGAGCTGCAGCGCGCCTTCGGCATCGCGCACAGAACGCCCGCCGCGGCCGCGGCAAGCGCCCTGGCGCAGACGCAGTCGGCGGTCCCCGGGCGGTTTTCCTCGTGGGGCGCAGGGCGCCGCTATGGCGGCAATTACGGTCGAAATTACGGCAACGCTCGCTTCGGTCGGCCGCAGGTTCGCATCGACCCGATTGAGGCAAGCGACATGCGCGAGCGCATGCTGCAGAACTTTCTCAACTACCCGGTGCTTGCCGGCGAGTTTTCCGCGCAGATCGAAGACGAATTCATTGGAAACGAGGATCCCGTCGCACGCGAGATTTTGGAAGTCTGGCGCGCCGTCAGCGCGGGCGACGTTCCCGTCGAGCACCCGCAGGTGCTCATGGAGCGCCTTGCGGGAAGCCCCAACATCGCGCACTACGGCGAGCTTCTCGCCAACGAGCTCATCATCCAGACCCCGATTGCGGCGGCCCGAAGCGAGTTGGAGATGGCCTTTGACCGGTTGGAGCTTCAGCGCGTCACGCGCGAGTTGACCGAGGCGGTCTCAAGCGCCCGCCCCAACATCGAGCTGGTGAGAACCTTGAGCGAGCTTCAGAAGAAGCTGCGCGAGCGCATCGCTCAGGCCAAGCAGGAGCAGGCGCTTTCGGGCTATGCGGGCGATGAGGGCGAAGGCGAGGCAGCTGAAGCTGGCGAGCCCGGCGGCAATCACGGCGCCGCATAAACGTACCGCATCAAGGTGCGGCATTGAGGGCATCTGCGCCGCAGCCTCTGCGAGGTGGACGTCGAAACTTTTTAGCGCTTGCAAAGGCTTGCAAAGCGCTCAGTGCAAAGATACAATCGATGTTTGCTGATCCTCTGCGCTCACCATGCCGGATGAAGGGAGCACGCCCAGGAGACAACTAGGTCGGAGGCGAGGGGATCGGTGAAGATTGACGTGCGCAGCCAAACAGTCAATTCGCGTAGCGGCAAGGGAAATCCGCCCGAAAGACGCTCCCCCATGGACAGGGATCTTCGGACGGCCGCCAACGCGCCAGAGAAAGCTCTTTGTAGCTCAATAGCCAGCCTGATGCGCACAAACACATGCATCCTGCCCGAGGCAAATGCCCTTGACGATGCAGCTCCCCGCTCCCCTTGGATGGGGTGGTGGGGATTTTGCGTTGATCGAAGATGCGTTTTGACCGCGGAAGGGAAAGAGGCAAGAAACCACTCATCCGGCGTGCCGCAAGGGCAACCGTGCGCCCCGACGTGCGCTCATTCTGAGCGTGTCCGGGCGGGCGAATCCTGTGTGGCAAGGGTGCTGCTCAAGGCATTGAAAAGCTATCGAAGGCAATGCAAGGCAATGGTTCCCCCACGAAGAGGCTGACGGACAAGCAATTTTCTTGAGAAACAAGGTTCGCGAGGGCCGCTTGAAGGCGCCCGGGCGCTGCGCCCGGATTGACGCTTCTCGGGCGAAACTTCCGGGCGGAACTTGATTCAAACGCGTGCTTGCCCACCCCTTGAGCAGAAATGAACAACAACAAGCGGACAGCGACATAAGAATGGCTAGAAAAACGACGAAAGCTTCGACGGCGTCTGGTTTTGCAGATGAAAACGATGCGGCTGCACAGTGGCTGCGTGAAAACGATCCTGCCTACGTAGCCAAGGCGCAGAAAAGCGAGGAGAGCGCCGCGCGCAAGACGACCCGCACTGCGGTGAAGAAGGCGCAGGCTGCCGCCAAGACCGAAGATGCGGCAGCTGAGGCGGCGGCCGAGGTCAAGAAAACGACCCGCAAGCGCACGACGAAGGCTTCCGATGAGAAGGCCGCCAAGCCCGCCCGCAGCCGCAAGACGGTCGCGAAGAAGGCCGAGGCTGCTGAGGCTGAAGAGCCCACCGTGACGATCGAAGTCGACGCCGGCGAGGAAAAGCCCGCGGCCAAGAAAACCAAGCGCACCTCGCGCAAGAAGGCCGCTGCCGCCGACGAGGCTGAGGTCGTGGACGCGCCTGCCGACGACAACGGCGAGGCCGCCGAGGAGGCGGCTGAAAAGGCTGCTGCCAAGGCCGCCAAGGCGACCCGCGGCAAGAGCGCGGGCACCCGCAAGAAGCCCGGCCGCAAGGCCAAGGCCGTGATCGACGAGGAAGACGGCGAAGTGATCGACTTCGACCTCGAGCCCGATGATGAGGCCGGCGGCGAGGATCTGCAGGATCTGGAGGACGTCGACCGCTTTGAAGCGCAGGGCGAGACGGGTGAGGGGCTCGATGCCGAACTTTCCGAAGACGACGACGGACAGACGCCCACGAACGGCTACAGCTCGCTCGTGCGTCTGGGCCGCCAGCGCGGCTGGGTGACGGTTTCTGAAATCAACGACCATCTGCCCGACAATGCCGTGCGTAACGAAGAGGCGCTCTCGGAAATCACCGAGCAGCTGCACCGCCTCGGCATCCAGGTCTTTGAAGCGCCCCCGAGCGAAGACGACATCATCATGAATGATGCCGTCAGCGACGACGACGACATCAGCGAAGAAGACGCCGTGGCGATGCTCACGCCCGAAGAAAGCGTGGGTCTCTCCAAGGATCCTCTTCGCGCCTATCTGCGCGGCGTAGGCTCGCACAAGCTTCTGACGCGTGCAGGCGAGATCGAGGTCGCCAAGTCGATCGAGGCCTATACCGGCAAGCTCCTTTCGGCCATCATTCAGCACCCGATGGCCGTCGATGAGCTCATCAAGATGGCCGAGATTCTCAAGAACGACGATGCTCCGATCGACCAGATCATCGACGGCTTCACTGATTCGCAGGCGTTGGCCGATGAAAGCGGCGACGTGAGTAGCGACGAAGTCGCCACCGACATCGGCGCGGCGGCCATGACGACCGATCAGCTTCTCGAAATGAAGCAGCGCGCGCTGCAGATGTTTGCCGACTGCGCGATGTACCTTGAGACGATCCGCGAGACGTTCGGCGCCCCGGCGCACAAGGCCGAGTACGATGCCGCGCGCGACGCGATCGCCCGAGAACTTGCGCCCGTGCGCTTTGCCGTGAAGTGCGTCACGCAGTTGGCTGAGCACATCAGCAAACACATGGACTCGGTGAAGGACGCCATCCGTCGTCTGCGCTCGCTCATGGTCGAGCGCTGCGGCGTGCCGCAGGATCAGTTCCTTGCTCAGATCAACGCCCGTCTCACCGACAGCACGTGGCTTGACGAGCTTGCCGGTGCCGGCAAGTCCTACAGTCAGCGCATAGTCGACAACCGGGCGCTTTTGGATCAGTTGCAGAATGAACTGCGCGAGGACGAGAACAAGGCGCTTCTGACGATTGCCGATCAGCGCGATCTCGCCCGCCAGGTGAAGCTTGCGCAGAGCAACCTCGCAAGCGCCAAGGCCAAGATGATCGAGGCGAACCTCCGTCTCGTGATCTCCATTGCCAAGGGCTACGTCAACCGCGGCCTTGCGATGACCGACCTGATTCAGGAAGGCAACCTCGGCCTCATGAAGGCCGTCGACAAGTTCGAGTACCGCCGCGGCTACAAGTTCTCGACCTACGCCACCTGGTGGGTGCGCCAGTCGGTGACGCGCGCCGTGGCCGACTACGGCAATACGATCCGCATTCCGGTGCACATGACCGAGTCCTACAACAAGATCCGCCGCGTGCGCCAGAAGATCCTTCAGGAGCGCGGCCGCAATCCGACCGATGCGGAGCTGAGCGAGCTTTCGGGCGTGCCGCTCGCCAAGGTTCAGCTTCTTACCCAGGCCATGCGCGGCGTCGAATCGATCGACGCCCCGATTGGCGACGACGAGGATGCAACGCGTCTGGACTTCGTCAAGGGCGACGATGCGGACGATCCGCAGAAGCGCTTCCTGCGTACGGCCATGGAAGAAGAGATCAAGCGCAGCCTCAATGAGCTGCAGCCGCGCGAGGCGCAGGTTCTGCGTCTGCGCTACGGCATCGGCACCAACCACGACCACACTCTGGAAGAGGTTGGTCAGGCGATGGGCCTTACGCGTGAGCGCGTGCGTCAGATTGAAAGCGCCGCGATCCGCAAGCTGCGCAGCCCCGAATTCCAGGAGCGGTTGCGTGACTATCTGCAGGTCTCCAACCAGCTCAACTAGCGGCGCGGATCTTTCTGAGCGCGCCGAGCCTCGGATGAGGCTCGGCGCCTGAGCACCAAGCGGTCTCGAGCGATCGAATTTTTCGATCCCGAGGCCGCTTTGTTTTTTCTGGCCGCGTGCAGACAATGCCGCGAGCCCAGGGCTGGCAGGAGGGCACACCGTTTCTCACGTTTTTTCACCTTTGCATTCGAAGAAAAGCCTGGGACTTCGGGTAAACTCGGTGCAATGGGGCGCACGTCTGCTTTTGTCTTCTTTTTGTGACGAAAAAGTGGAGGTCGGCGCGTCTCGGAGTGTATTTCATATATTTTCGAGCGCGGCTTTTTCTGAGGCTGCGCTTCGTTTCGTCTTGACTCGTCACCAATGGATCACAGCCTTCCGCTTATCTCGACTTTGGCGCTTGCCTTCGGTCTTGCCCTTGTGTTCGGCTATCTGGCCGAGCGACTGCGGTTTCCTGCGCTCGTGGGCTATCTGTTTGCGGGCGTGATCTGCAGCACCAATACGCCGGGCCCCATGGCCGACATGGAGTTGGCCGGCCAGCTCTCGGAGTTGGGCGTGATTCTGCTGATGTTCGGCGTCGGACTGCATTTCTCGATTCAGGATCTCCTGAAGGTGCGGCACATCGCCATCCCCGGCGCCGTGCTTCAGATGACGATTGCAACCGTGCTCGGTTTTCTCTTCGCACACTTTGTCTGGCATTGGGACCCGAGCGCCTCGCTCATCTTCGGCTTGTGTCTGTCGTGCGCTTCGACCGTGGTGCTTCTCAAGGCGCTTGAGCTGCAGGGACACCTCAATACGATTGACGGACAGATCTCGGTCGGTTGGCTCGTTGTGGAAGACATCGCCACGGTCGTCATTCTCGTGCTGCTGCCGCCGGTGGCGCAGATTCTCGGTGCCTCCGGAGCTGCCGAGACAGGCGCCGAACCCATGAGTCTGCTGCAGATGACATTTGTGATCGGCTCGACCGTTCTGCGCGTGGTGGCCTTCGTGGCCATCATGCTGCTCGTGGGCCGAAAGCTCATTCCGTGGGCACTTTGGAAGGTCGCCAAGACCGGTTCGCGCGAGCTTTTTACGCTCTTTATCCTCTTTGCCTCGATCGGCATTGCTTTCGGCGCAGCGGTGGTCTTTGAGGTGAGCTTTGCCCTGGGGGCGTTCTTTGCCGGCATGGTGCTGCGCGAGAGTCCCTACGCGCGGCGCGCGGCGCACGATTCGCTTCCGCTTCAGGACGCCTTCTCGGTGCTCTTTTTCGTGGGCGTCGGGATGATGCTCGACTGGCATGTTCTGATCGACCAGCCTTTGGCGATTCTCACGATGCTCGCCATCATCTTGTTCGGCAAGTCGCTCACGGCGTTTCTGCTCGTGCACTTTCTGCGCTATCCGCTGCACACCTCGCTCTACGTCGGTGCGGCGCTCGCGCAGATCGGCGAATTCTCCTTCATTCTCGCGGCGCAGGGCTGCGCCCTCGGTATGGTCAACGACAGCGTTCTGAGCATGATCGTGGCCGCCTCGATTCTTTCAATTGCGCTCAATCCCTTCATGTTCGGGATGATTCCGACGGTGCGAAGGCTTGCCGTGCGCTACTTTGCCTGGGCGCGAGCAGCGGCGATGGCAACCGATCCGTATTCGGTGCTCCCCAAGGAAACGCCCCGGCGCGTGCTCGCAGGCCAGACGATTCTCGTGGGCTCGGGGCGCGTGACGCATCAGGTGATGGAGGACCTGAGAAGCGAGGATGTGCCTACGGTCTCCATCGTTGAGGATCCGGGCGTCGTGCAGGAACTTCGCAAGCTCAACATCGCCGTGATCGGGGGCGACCCGACCGATCCGATGGTGCTCGTGCAGGCGCACATCGTCACGGCATCGATTCTCGTGATCACCGATCTTGATGTGGTGAAGGCCTTGAAGACCGTGGATATGGCGCGCCAATTGAATCCCGAGCTTCAGATCTACGTGCGGGCGTCCTCGACCACCGAGGCCGAGCAGCTCCGTAAGGAGGGAGTGCAGAACGTCTGGAACGACGTCGAGAGCATCTCGGACTTCATTTCGACGCGCATCCTGCGCGTGTATGCGCCTGAGGAAGAGGACGATGGCGACGACGCCGAGCAGAAGCTCGAGGACATGCGCGCGAAGAAAAGCGCCTCCCGCTCGGACGGCCTGCAGACCCGGGGCGCGCACGGCTAGACTTGTCTTGATGAGGGGAGCCTCTTATGGGCTGCCTTTTGAAGAAGAAACACCAGATCGCTCAAGGATCGCGCTGGTCATGCAACGGCGCGGCGCTCTTGACGGAGGATGCAAGCGATGACGTTTTTTTCTGATTTTTCCATCTCGGCGACGCTTCTTTGGGTTGTCGCGGGACTGGTGCTGGGCGCTGCCTAAATCTTCGTGGTAAGGTTCTACCTCCTCGTGGTGGCGGTAAGCGCTCTGCTTGCCGCCGCGGCCGCTTGGGCGGGAGCGACGGTGGGCTGGCAGTTCACGGTCTTTGCCGTGGCGATGATTGCCGGCGGCCTTGCGGTGCGGCGCCTGCGTCTGCGCCAGGGCGCGGCCGATCATGAAGCCGACAGCCTTCAGAACGCCGACCGCGGCCAGCGCGTCGAGGTAAAGACGTGGGACGCCGACGGCACGGCGCTTGTGAACTACCGCGGCGCGCAGTGGCGCGTGCGCCTGGCCGACGGCATTGATGCTTCCGCGCGCACGCCCGGGCGCTTTGAAATCGTCTCGGTCGACGGCGCCGCGCTCATCGTGCGCCCGAAGGCTGAGTAGGCCAAAGCCGCTCGAAGCAGCCCAAAGCACCCGACTTGGTGTGAACAGAACAGCTCCTTAACGGAGAAGCCCTTTTTCAGAGAGCGCCCTCGGGCGGTTCTTTACACAGAAGGATGTACAGATATGTCGAACTTCGTGATTTTTTCAGTTGTTTTCGTCGTCCTCGCGGTGATCTTCGTGACGCAGTGCGTGAAGGTCGTGCCGCAGCAGAACGCCTGGGTGGTCGAGCGCCTCGGAAAGTTTCATGCGGTGTTGAACCCGGGATTGAACGTCATCATTCCCTTCATCGACCGCGTCGCCTACAAGCACAGCCTCAAGGAGGTGCCGCTTGATACCCCGAGCCAGGTGTGCATCACGAAGGACAACACGCAACTCACGGTCGACGGCGTGCTCTTTTTCCAGGTGACCGATCCGCGGCGCGCGAGCTACGGCACGAGCAACTACATCATCGCCATCACGCAGCTCGCGCAGACGACGCTTCGCAGCGTCGTGGGCCGCATGGAGCTTGTCAAGACCTTTGAAGAGCGCGACATGATCAATCGGTCGGTCGTTTCCGCCATCGACGAGGCGGCTTTGAACTGGGGCGTCAAGGTTCTTCGCTACGAGATCAAGGATTTGACGCCCCCTGCGGTGATTCTGCAGGCGATGCAGCAGCAGATCACGGCCGAGCGCGAAAAGCGCGCCGTGGTTGCAGCCTCCGAAGGCAAGAAGCTCGAGCAGATCAATCTCGCGACCGGTGCCCGTGAGGCCGCCATTGCCCAGTCCGAGGGCGAAAAGCAGGCCGAGATCAACAAAGCCCAGGGCCAGGCTGCGGCAACGCTTGCGATTGCTCAGGCCACGGCCGAGGCGCTCAAGATGGTGGCCGACGCCACGAACGCCCCGGGCGGCATGAATGCTGCGAACCTCCAGGTGGCGCAGCGCTTTGTGGAGTCCTTCGGCGAACTTGCCAAGGCCGGCAACACGCTCATCGTGCCGGCCAATCTGGCTGATGTTTCAAGCCTCGTGAGCTCTGCGATGACGATCGTCAAAGGCACGGGTGGGGCCGCCGGTACTTCGCCGTCGGCGGTTTCCAGTGCCCCCGCCCGCGTGGGGCTTGAAAACTTGAAGTAGGATGCTTGGAGTGCGATTGGCGCCGCACCCTGAAAAATCAACAACGTCAGCGACGATCGAGACCATGACAGACAAGAACGGCAGGAATACGACCGGAACCCGCAGCAGGAAGAAGTCCGCGCGCAAGCTTTCGCTTGGCAAGCGTGTCGACGTTTATTCGATTCTTTTCAATAGTTTTGACCTCTACGTCGAGAGCCTGTTCAAGATTCTGCGCAAGGCGCCCGAAGGGAACTTTCCGGCTGAAGCCGTGGCCGAGCGCTTTGCGATTGAGGCGGAGCTGCTTACGACGATCTTCACCGGGAGGATGACGGACAGCACGATTCCCGTGCCGGGCTGGAACGGCGGCGGACTCGGACGGCGCCTGCGCGCGCGCTTTGCGCTTGATCTGCTTGCGCTCAAGCCTGAAGATGCGGAGCTTTATGAAGAGGACGAGGATATCGTTCATTTCGGCATGCTCAAGCTCGTCGAAGAAATGCAGGATCTTGCCCTGAAGATTCTTTTCGATAAGGACGACAGCAAGGTCGAGGGCCAGAGCCGGCGTCTGCACGACTGCTTTGCGAAGTGGTCCGAGCTTCTCTCAAATTCCTCGGAGCCGTTGCCAAGTCAGTGCTAGGAGGCTGTCGAAGGCCCAACCCCATTTTTGACGAATCCCGATGAATCAAGAAACAACCATGAACGCCGAGACAACTGCAGACGAAAAAGAGCCCGTGGAGAACGTGAGCACCAACCTGTCGGATCCGCACGTCGTGCGCGGACTTTTTGAGCTTGCTGCGCAGGAGGTGCTCTTTCGCCTGATCGCGGTTTCAGGCGGCAGGATGAAGGCCGATCAGGCCCGCGACATGGACGAGGCGCTCGCCAAGCACCTAGCGCGTGCGCTCATGGGCGAAAATCCGCAGTTTCGCGCGGTGCCGGGCTGGAGTGGCATTGCCTGCGCGCGAAGTCTTGCTGCGGCCGACCGAGCGTTTTACGAAACGTATTTTCCGGCCGGAACCCCCGAGCCCGACAATCCACGCGCGCTCATGGTGCAGGCGACGACCGTGTTCTATCGCGCGGTGTACGCCGCCATCCGCACCGAAATCGTCAAGGATGGCGCCACGCAGGAGAGCGTGCGCGCGGCCATGGCGCAAGTGGTCGAGCGCTATGCGCTGGCGGCGATGCCGTCTCCTGCTGCGTGCGCGTAAATGACGATGAAAAGGGTGTTGAAGATCGCCTGATCGAACCGAGTTTCAAAACAAGGAGAGTTTTTCCATGAGTTCCTGCAGCTCCTGCGCGCCCGGGCGCGGATGCCATGATTTTTCAAGCCGTGCCGAACAGCTCCCGAGCCTTGCCGCAATCGACGTGGTCGAGCGCTTGCTGCTGCAGGCGTTGAAAAACACCGCCCAAAGAGCTTCGCGCGCGGCGGCAGGCGAGCTCACTGCCGACGAATTGCGCGAAGCCAATGAGACGCTGATCGACTGGCTTGCCGATACCTTCAGCGGCCGCAACCGGCATTTTCAGTCGGCCGAAAACTGGAATCCGCACGGGTTGGCCGACTACATGCGCGAGATGATGCCTGAGAGCCTCAAGGCAGTCGTGCCTGAGATCCCCACGGACGACGAGGAGGTGATTCACCTCGCGGCCGGGATTTTCCTTTCCGACGTCTACGCGACGCTGCATTCGCTTGCGCAGCAGGGCTATTCGATGGAGGGCGTTGAAAACCTCGAGCCCTGCGTACGCGGCGTGGGCTTCTGGACGCAGCTCATGGTGGGCGCGCCCATCTTCGACGCGGCAAGGTAATACTCGCCAGGATCAATCGTCGCCATGCGGTTTTTCTCGAAAACTGCGCTCAACGAGGGCGTCACCGTACGCGAGTGCTTCAGCTGGGCGCTTTTTGACGCGGCCAACTCGGGCTACAGCACGGTGGTGCTCACGGCGGTCTTCAACGCCTATTTTGTTTCGGTGATCTGCGCTGACGCCGACTGGGCGACGTTGGCCTGGAGCACGACCGTGGCCTGCGCCAACGCCCTTTCGATGCTCGTGATGCCCGTCGTGGGCCGCATGGCCGACCTCAAGGCGCACAAAAAGCGCTGGCTTGCAATCGCAACGCTCGTGTGCGTTGTGGCGACGGCGCTTCTAGCCTATGCCGGCCCCGGCGCGTACGTCTGGGCGGCGGTCATGGTTGTCGTGAGCTCCGTGGGATTCAACGTCGGCGAAACCCTCAACTCAGCGTTTCTGCCTGAAATCGCCCGGCGCGAGTCGCTGGGCAAGGTCTCGGGCTGGGGGTGGTCCCTGGGCTACATCGGAGGCCTTGCGACGCTTGCGGTGTGCCTTGCGGTGGTGCTTTCGGGCCGCAGCCGCGGAGCGGGGGAGGAGACCCTTGTGGGCGCAAGCTGCATCATCACGGCGGTGATCTTTGCCGTCCTTGCGGTGCCTGCGATCGTCTTTCTCAAGGAGCGAAGCCCCGCGGTGAACCCAGACGCTTCGTGGCGTCAGGCCTGGCGCGAGTCGGTTGATGAATTGAAGCGCACTGCGGCGCTTTTGGGCACCTACAAGGACTTCGCGCGCCTTGTGGTCTGCGGGTTTTTGTACCAGTGCGGCATTGCCACGGTCATTACGCTTGCCGCGGTGTACGCAAGCGCCGTGATGGGCTTTGGCCTTGTCGAGTCGCTCGTGCTTGTGCTGGTCGTCAACGTTACGGCCGCGGTGGGAGCATTCGGCTTTGGCTACGTTGAGGATTGGTTGGGGCACAAGCTTGCGCTTGCGGCGACGCTTTTCATCTGGATTGCCATGGTCGCGTGCGCGGCAAGCGCGCAGAGCGTCGCGCTTTTCTGGGTGGCGGCCAATCTGGCGGGGCTGGCGATGGGCTCAAGCCAGTCGGCTGGGCGCGCCATGGTGGCGGTGCTTGCGCCCGCCGGGCGCCTTGCGCAGTTTTATAGTTTCTGGAACATGGCGCTGTGGCTGTCGGTCATCGTGGGGCCGGTTACGTACGGCGCGGTGACCTGGGCCACCGGCAACACCCAGCGCCTTGCGATCATCGTCGTGGGCTTTTTCTTCGTCTTCGGGCTTCTTGCCCTCATTCCCGTCAATTTGAAGCGCGGGGCGCAGTTGGCCAAAAGTGCGGTGCTCGATGCGGACGGGTTTGGACAGGGCGAGGAGAGTAATGCCAAACGCCCCGAAAGCGGCGGCGCGCCTCGCTAAAACCGCCGAGCCCCGGCGAAACGAACGATTTTTGAAGTGATGTCAATCAGGAGGCCCGGGTTCAGGCTTTGAGCACCGAGCCGCAAGAGAGAGGAACAGACAAATGAACAACTTTACCTACTGCAACCCCACGGAGCTCGTTTTCGGTCGCGGCGCCGAGCGTGAAATCGGCAGTCACATGCGCCGCGCCTGCCCCGATGCAAAGAAGGTGCTCGTGGTCTACGGCTCCGGCTCGGTCGTGCGCTCGGGCGTGCTCGCAAGCGTCACGCAAAGCTGCCGCGATGCAGGGTTTGAAGTGATTGAAAAGGGCGGCGTGCACCCCAATCCCTCGGTTGAGTTCGTGCGCGAATGTATTGACCTTGCCCGCAGCGAAGGCGTCGACCTCATTCTTGCCGCAGGCGGCGGCAGCGTCATCGATACGGCCAAGGCCGCGGCGATGGGCGTGCCCTACGCGGGCGACGTCTGGGACTTCTTCTGCGGCAAGGCGCAGCCCGAAAAGGCCCTTCCCGTGTGCTGCGGGCTCACGATTCCCGCAGCGGGGTCGGAACAGAGCGTGCGCGTGGTGATCTCCAACGGCCACGTCAAGGCTGCCTGCGGCAACGGCGTCGTGCGCCCGAAGGTCTCGGCCATCAACCCGGAAATCTTCTTTACGCTGCCGCAGCGGCAGATGTCGGCGGGCGTCATCGACATGATGAGCCACATCCTCGAGCGCTACTTCACCAATACCGAGGGCGTGGACTTCACGAGCACCGAGGCCGAAGGGGCGCTGCGCGTGATCATGCGAAATGGCATCAAGCTCATGCAGAAGATGGACGACTACGAGGCCTGGGCTGAGATCGGTCTTGCGGGAAGCTTTGCCCACAACGGCTTTTTCGGCCTTGGACACGAGGAGGACTGGGCCTGCCACGGCATTGAGCATGCGCTCTCGGGGTGGGATGGCCGCATTATTCACGGCGAGGGCCTTGCCGTCATCATTCCGGCCTGGATGGGCTACGTGTGGTCGGCAAACCCCGGCCGCTTCGTTCGCTTTGCGCACGAAGTCTTCGACATCACGGGCGATCAGGACGAGGAGACGACGGTGAAGCTTGCTATCGCCAAGCTCGTCGCGTTCCTGCAGCAGATGAACCTTCCCACGAAGCTCGCGCAGCTCACCGATCAGGAAGTGCCGGTGAAGGAGATCGCGCAGGCGGCCGCGGGCAGCGGCAAGCTCGGGCACTTCAAGCCCCTTGAGGTGAAGGACGTCGAGGCGATTCTGATCAATGCCCGATAAAGCGCTCGACACAGCCGACGGCAAGGGTGAAGGCAACCGCGCCAACGTTGACGACAACGGCGGCGGCCTGCGCTTTGACCTTGCCGTCGCCAAGCACTTCAACCATCTGACGCTCAGAAACGGCGTCGCGCTGGCAGGCCTCGGGCGCGAGCCGCGCGACTTGGAGGCGTTCTTCGCGACGGTGCTCTACTTTGTCTCCGACTGCGGCAAGAACAAGGCGCTTCCCAATACGCAGTTTCTCGCGCGCCTTGACGAGTTTCTGACCCACCACGCGCGGTGGTTGAAGACCACCACTGAGGAGCTCTACGGCGCCCTGTGCGGGTGCGGGCTGGTGGGCGAGCGGGTATTCCAGGACGTAGAGGGCGCTGATGTTGCAGATTCCGAGGCGCGGGAGTGCTTCTGGAGCCTGTCGGTCGCCTCAGACGTTGAGAGCGTCGAAACGGTTCTTGCCGCGTGGGCCGAGTTTGACGAAGCCCGCGTGCGGCGCCGCAGCAAGATGCGCGCGCAGCTGCAGGCTAAGAACCGGGCGGTGAACAGCCAAGCTGCGCCCGTCGTTGACCCGGCCTTGGACGACGCGCTCATGATGGAGGCGCTGCGAGCCGCGCGCCGCGCGATGGAGGCGGGTGACATTCCCGTCGGGGCGGTTCTTGCCATCGACGGCAACATTGTCGCCGCGGCCGGCAACGAAGTCGTCGCGCGTCACGACCCGACCGCGCACGCCGAGATGGTGGTCATGCGCCGCGCAGCGCAGCTTCTTGGCAATGAACGGCTCAACGGGGCGGTGCTTTACGTTACGCTTGAGCCCTGCGCGATGTGCTCGGCTGCGATGTCCTACGCGCGAATTTCCCGCGTCGTCTGGGGGGCTGACGATCCCAACTCGGGCGGCATGCGCGGGGCGCTTAACGTGATCGAGCGCGCCCGCATGAATCATCGCGTCGCGATGACTCCGGGGGTATTGCGAGCCGACTGCGAGCGGCTTTTGAAGCAGTTCTTTGCCCGGCGGCGCGCCGATAAGAAGAGCTGAGGAAGGACTAAAAGAACATTTTTGAGACTTTGCCTGCGCAGCAGCCGGAAGTCCCAAGGAGCCCCATTGAACCACGAGGAGCCGCACCCCATGCACGACGTCATCAAACCGACCATCTGCGTCTGCGCGCCGGCGCGCACCTGCATTACGGGCGAAGGGGCCGATCAGGTCGACGTCGGTGAAATCGACGCTTCCGTTAAACGCCTTCGCGCCTTGGGCTGGCGCGTGACCGAGACGCCCAACGTGCGTGAGCTCGATCACGGCTTTGCAGGGGACGACGCGCATCGCGCCCGTGGGGTGATGGACGCTTTTGCTGATCCCGACACCGACCTGGTGCTTCCGATACGCGGAGGCTACGGCACGGCGCGCATTCTGCCGCTTCTCGATTGGGAGGCGATCGGGCGAAGCGAAGCGGGCTTTGCGGGGTTGTCCGATTTGACGGCCGTGAACCTTGCGCTTTTTTCGCGCTGCAATCGAGCGAGCTGGCAGGGGCCGGTGGCGCACGCTTTTGCGCGGGGCAATGCGCTAT
>USAL01000024.1 GCA_900552545.1 uncultured Sutterella sp.
CGCCAGACGGCAGCGATGATGCCCGCACCGAGCCCAACGACGCCCGCCCAGAGCATGCTCGTGAGCGTGCGCCACATCGTGGGCCCGAAGCGCTCGCCGATTTCAACCAACACCGGACGCATGGTGGAGAGCGACGTGCCGAGGTCGCCCGTGGCGATGCCCTTGACGTAGTTGACGAACTGTTCGGGCAGCGGCTTGTCAAGACCGAGCTCCTGGCGCACGAGCTCGACGGTCTGCTCGTCGGCCTCGGGGCCAGCCGTCAGACGCGCCGGGTCGCCCGGCAGCAGATGCACGAAGAAGAACACGCACACCATCACGAGAAAAAGCGTGGGCAGCATGCCGAGGGTTCGCTTGACGAAATAACGCAACATAGCAATAGGAAGGCGATGAGTGCGCCGAAGGCATCCTTCACATCGGAAAGCCCGTTCGGCGCGAGGTTGGTGCCGCTTGATGCGGCCGATGCCCGAAAGTTCTGAAAACTCTTTTGTTTTTCTCTTCCAGAGCGTCGGCCGCACGGACGGCCTTTACTTCATTTCGACGTCGTCGAAGTCATAGCCGCCGTCGGGCATCACGTAAAAGCCCGTGACGCCCTTGCGGGCAGCGGCCACGTTCACTTCGGTGACGAGGAAGGCCCAGGGAGCGTCCTTCCAGATCTGCTCCTGCGCGGTCTTGTAGAGGGCCTGCTTCTTGGCGGTGTCGGTGGTCTTCAGAGCGTCGGAGAGCGCCTGGTCAACCACCTTGCTGCTGTAGTAGGCCGTGTTGGTCATCTTCGGCGGATGTGCCTCGGTGGCCAACAACGGACGGATGGCCCAGTCGGCTTCGCCCGTGGACGAAGACCAGCCGATGTAATAGAGACGCACGCCCGCCTTCTTCGGATCTTGGACGCTTTCAACCTGCGAGACGCGCTGACCGGCTTCGAGCGCCTGCACCTTGGCCGTGATGCCGCCCTGGGCGAGCTGCTGCTGCAGGAACTGGATCACCTTCTGGGCGGTGGTGTGGTTGTAGGCCGACCACAGCGTGGTGGAAAAGCCGTTGGGGTAGCCTGCTTCCTTCAGCAGCTGACGGGCCTTGGTCGGGTCATAGGGCCAGGGACCGAGCTTGACGGCGTACTCGACTCCCTTCGGTACGACGCCCTCGCTCGGGAAGGCGTAGCCGTTGAAGGCCACCTTGCAGAGCGCATCCTTGTTGATGGCGTAGTTGATGGCCTGACGCACCTTGGGATTGTCAAAGGGCTTGACGTTCATGTTCATCGACATGTAGCGATTGACGATCGAGGGGCTCTTGATGATCGTCACGTCGGGGTTGGTCTCAAGCTGCTTGACCTGTTCAAAGGGCATCGGATAGGCAAAGTGTGCTTCGCCCGTCTGGATCATGGCCGCGCGCGTGCCGTTTTCCACGACCGGAATCCAGGTGATGCTGTCGACCTTCGGATAGCCCTTGCGCCAGTACTCGGGGTTCTTCGTGACCTTCATGAAGTCGGTGGGCTTCCACTCTTCAAAGACGAAGGGGCCGGTGCCGACCGGGTGGAACGCCACGGCCTGCTTGCCCTGGGCGAGGGTCTTGGGCGAAATCATCGCGGCAGACGGGTGCGCCAACTGGTTGATGAAGGCCGAGAAGGGCTCGTGCAGCGTGAACTTCACGGTGAGATCGTCGACGACCTCGGTCTTGGCAATGTTCTTGTAGAGGATGTAGCGCTTGAGGTGGTTGTCCGGGTTCGTGACGCGGTCGAAGTTGGCCTTCACGGCGGCGGCGTTAAAGGGCGTGCCGTCGTGGAACTTGACGCCTGCGCGCAGCTTGATGGTGTAGACGAGGCCGTCGGGGCTCGCGGTGTAGGACTCGGCCAACACCGGCACGAGCTTCATGTCGCGGTCAAGCCGGAAAAGCCCTTCGTAGAAGGAGCGCACGGCGTTTTGCGACAGCGTGTCGTTGGCGTCATAGGGGTCCATCGTCGTGAAGGTCGAGGCGACGGCAACCTTGAGGTCGCCGGCGGCGTTCACGGCAAGAGGGGTGGCCAAGAGGGCCAGCAGCGAAAGCGTCATCGCGCTTTTCTTAAACGTTCTCATTTGTTTTCTCCCTTGAGAAACGAGTTGAATTGATCGTCATAAAACCAACCCTTCTTCGTTGCGCAGGGCGCTTGGTGCCATGCGCGTTTTTTGGGGCGGTCGGTTTCAAAACATCGGGCTAACTAGAACTGCCCTCCGATCGTGTGCTCGGCAACGAAGTGCCCCGGGCGCTTTTCGATGAGGGGCTTCACAAGCGGCACGTCGGAGACGCTGCGCACCGGGCTCGGAAGCTCGGAGAGCTCCAATGAGGCCGCGGGTTTTCTGTGCAGCGGATCGGGAATCGGCACGGCGCGCAGAAGCTTTTGCGTGTAGGGGTGCAGCGGGTGTTCGAAGATTTCCTCGCGCGAGCCGATTTCGACGATCTGACCGAGATACATCACCGCCACGCGGTGGCTGATGCGCTCGACAACGCCCATGTCGTGCGAGATGAAGATGAACGACAAACCCAGCTGCTGCTGTAGGTCGAGCATGAGGTTGACGACCTGGGCGCGGATCGAGACGTCAAGCGCCGCGACCGACTCGTCGGCCACGATCACCTCGGGGTTGAGCGCAAGCGCACGGGCAATGCACACGCGCTGGCGCTGGCCGCCCGAAAACTCATGCGGGTAGCGCGAGGCCATCGAGGGCGAAAGGCCCACGCGCTCAAGGAGTTCCTTCACGCGCTGCTCGGCGCCGGTGCGATCGGTGATGCCGTGGATCAGCATCGGCTCGGCGATGAGGTAGCCCACCGTCATGCGCGGATCAAGCGAAGCAAACGGATCCTGGAAGATCATCTGCATGTTGCACCGCTGGTTCTTCAGTTCCGAGGCGCTGATGCGGGTGATGTCGCGGTTGTTGAAGATGATGCTGCCGCTGTCGACGTCAAGAAGGCGCAGCACGGCGCGGCCCGTGGTGGACTTGCCGCAGCCGCTTTCGCCCACGAGCGCGAGCGTCTCGCCCTTTCTGAGGTCAAAGCTCACGTGTTCGCAGGCGTGCACGCGGTGCGTCGGGCGCCCGAACCAGTCGGTGCGCACGACGAAGCGCTTGCAGATGTCGCGCACCGAAAGGACGACGTCCGAGGGCTTGCTCACCTCGTTGTTTTCCGAAATGACCGCCTCGCCCGTTTCGGCATCCAAAAGCTTGAAGCGCTCGGGCTCCTGCGTGCCCTTCATCGAACCAAGACGCGGAACGGCTGCAAGAAGTGCGCGGGTGTACGGATGCTTGGGGTGCGCAAAGACCTCTTCGACCGGGCCGCGCTCGACGATCTTGCCGTAGCGCATGACGGCGACGTCGTCGGCGATTTCGGCCACCACGCCCATGTCGTGCGTGATGAAAAGTACGCCCATGTCGACCTTCTTCTGAAGCGAGCGGATGAGCGCAAGGATCTGGGCCTGAATCGTGACATCAAGCGCCGTCGTGGGTTCGTCGGCGATCAAAAGCGCGGGCTTGCAGGCCAACGCCATGGCGATCATCACGCGCTGGCGCATGCCGCCCGAGAGCTGGTGCGGGTAGCTTGCCGCAATGCGCGGGGCGTCCGGGATGCGCACAAGCTTTAGGAGCTTCACGGCTTCCTTGGCCGCACTGTGTTCTGAAAGGTGCCGGTGCAGACGCAGGCTTTCGGCGATCTGCTCGCCCACCGTGAAGACGGGGTTAAGAGACGTCATCGGCTCCTGAAAGATCATCGCCACGTCGGCGCCGCGCACTTCGCGCAGCTCCGCGGGCGGAAGCTTGCAGAGGTCGCGCACGCGCCCCTGACGGTCCTTGAGCAGAATTTCTCCCTGCGTGATGGTGCCGCCGCCGTGCTCGATGAGGCGCATGATCGAAAGCGACGTGACCGACTTGCCCGAGCCCGACTCGCCCACGAGCGCGAGCGTGCGGCCGCGGTGCACCTTGAGCGAGATGCCGTCGACGGCCGTAAGCGTCGAGCCCTCGGTGTGAAACTGCACCTGCAGGTTGCGGACGTTGACCACGCAGTCGTCGTCGCCGGCGTTTGCCGCAACCGCCGCCTCAAGCGCAGAGGCCTGAGGGGCTTCATTTTCCTTCGCGGCTGACGCGGCCTTCATGGCCTCCGTGACATCACTGCTGCCCGTGTCCTGAGCCATCTTGCAAGTTCTCCATGTTGTTGCCGTTTGTGTTGCCGTGACCGGTGCCTGTCACCGGATGTTTTTCTTCTGTCGAGCCAGATCTCTGATCCCTCGTGCATTCCCCATTCCCTGCATTTCCCCGCTTCGTTGCTCCCTGTGCAGCTTCTTTTGTGTGCGGGGAAATGCCCTTGCCCGAGGCCAGCGAGCCCGGCCGAGGTGCCGGCTTCGCTTGCGGACTGTGCTCACAGGGCAATCATGCAAAAGTCGTGCCAGATCAGAACGTAAGGACGCTGCGGCATCGTCCGCCCGTTGTCGGTGCACGGTGCACTTCTCGTGCGCATGAAGGAAGTGGGTGCCGAACACACGCCGCCTGCGGGAGTCGCGCGTTTTTTCCTCAAGAACACCCCGACGAATCTGGCACATTGGCGCGACAAATGCACCAAAAAAGTATGTTTTTGGTGCCGCGCACGACAACGGTGCGCGCTAGGTAAAAGAAATGATCCGATTGAGTGCACTGCGGGTGCATTCTTGCGGTGCATGGCGCCTTCCTTGGTTCATTTGGGCCCAACAGGAACCCAACGCGGCGCACGAGGTTATGATCGAAGCCGCTCTCCGGGCGGGGAAAGAGAAAGACCCGGCAGACGCAGTCAAAGAAAAATTAAAAAGGGAGATCAAAACATGAAGCCCGTCATCGCCATTCATGCCGGGGCAGGCAACCTGCTGCGGGAAAACTTCACCGCAGACGACATCAAGAACTACCGCGCAGGCTTAAAGCGCGCGGTCGAAGCCGGCATGGCCGTGCTTCAAAACCACGGTTCGGCCGTGGACGCCGTGTGCGCGGCGGTCGCGGAACTTGAAAACAATCCGCTATTCAACGCCGGGCGCGGCGCGGTCTTCACCCACGCGGGCACCCACGAGATGGACGCCTGCGTGATGCGTGGTACCGACCGGGCGGCGGGGGCCGTTGCCTGCGTCTCGCGCATTGCGCACCCGGTGCTTGCGGCCCGGGCGGTGATGACCGAAGGCGAACACGTCCTTCTGACGGGCGAGGGGGCCGAGGCGTTTGCCCGCGATGCGGGTCTGACGCTGGTCGATGACCCCGCGTACTTTGATACCGAGCGGCGCAGGCTTGAGCTCGACCGTGCGCTCGCGTTGGAGGCGCAGCAGGGAAAGCGCACGACCGCGCTTTCTGAAGACGCCTTTGTGCAGACGCTGGATCAAACCGCAGCGGGGCCTGATCGTAAGTTCGGGACGGTCGGGGCGGTTGCTTGCGACGCCGACGGGCACATTGCCGCGGCCACAAGCACGGGCGGCATGACCAACAAGCGCTGCGGGCGCATCGGCGACAGCCCCCTCGTGGGGGCGGGAACATTTGCCGAGGACGAGACCTGTGCGGTGAGCTGCACGGGGCACGGCGAGTACTTCATCCGCTATGAGGCCGCAGGCGACATCGCCGCCCGCATGCGCTACCTCGGTGAATCGCTTGAAACGGCCGCGCAGACCGTGATCGGAAATCTCGCTGAGAAAGGCGGCCGCGGCGGGCTCGTTGCGGTTGATAGAAAGGGCAACGTCACCTTTGCCATCAATTCGGCCGGCATGTACCGCGCGCGTCTTTGCGCGGGTGAAAAGCCCGAAATGGCGATCTTTGCCGACGAACCCCTTTCCGAGGGGTGCTGAAAACCCCGCGGCAAGCGAGAGGGCGCGGCGCAAAGCCGGGGCTTGTGCCGCGCTCGAGTACGCTGATGGATGGGATACAATGGTAAACCCGGCTTTTCAAAAGGATAAGCCGCTAGCGGCGCGGGCTAGGAAGCCGGTGCGCCGCCTGTAAAGTAGTAGTACCGCTATCAGGAACAGGTGCGGCAGCGTCCGTGCTCCTTCTCTTTTCGCGGCCTTTCGCAACAGGATTCATTTCGCAGCGCGTTGAAGTCTCCGGTGGTCCGTCCCCGGGATCCGTCTGCTGGCAGCCAACATGCAAAAACTCAAGATCAACGGCGGTCGCCGCCTGGTGGGCGAAGTGCGCGCTTCGGGCGCGAAAAACGCAGCCCTGCCCATCATCGCCGCCGGCCTGCTGACGACCGATGAGGTCATCCTGCACAATGTTCCGGACCTGGCCGACGTACGCACCATGGGTCGGCTTCTCGAGGGCATGGGCGTTGTCTGCGAAAGACTCGACGCAAGCACCGTGCGCATCAACGCCTCGGCCGTCACGAGCACCGAAGCGCCCTATGAGCTCGTCAAAACCATGCGCGCCTCCGTGCTGACGCTTGGGCCCCTCGTTGCACGCTTCGGCACGGCCCGCGTGTCGCTGCCGGGCGGCTGCTCGATCGGCGCGCGTCCGGTTGATCAGCACATCAAGGCTTTAAAGCTCATGGGCGCGGCCGTTGAAATCGACCACGGCTACATGAACGCCCGCTCCAAGCGCTTGAAGGGTTGCCGCATCGTGACCGACATGGTGACGGTGACGGGCACCGAAAACATCATGATGGCGGCGGTCTTGGCCGAGGGCGAAACCATTATCGAAAATGCGGCCCGCGAGCCCGAGGTCGTGGATCTGGCGAACTGCCTCAACGCCATGGGTGCGCGCATCACGGGCGCCGGAACGCCGCAGATCGTGATCGAAGGCGTTGAGCGCCTGCACGGGTGCGAACACACTGTCATTGCCGATCGAATCGAGACGGGAACTTTCTTGTGCGCGGCGCTTGCCACGCGAGGCGACATTCTCGTCACGCACGCCGATCCCTCATCGCTTGAGGCCGTGATCGGGAAACTCAGAGAAGCGGGCGGCACGATTGAAACGGGCCGCGACTGGATCCGCGCGCGCATCGATTCGCGCGCCAAGGCCGTCGACATCCGCACCGTGCCGCATCCGGGCTTTCCGACCGACATGCAGGCGCAGTTCATGGCGCTCAACACCGTCTCCGAAGGGGTCGGCCGCATCGTCGAAACCATCTTCGAAAACCGCTTCATGCACGTGCCGGAGCTGCAGCGCATGGGCGCCGACATCCACGTCGACGGCCATACCGCCGTGGTGCGAGGCGTCGAACACCTCGAAGGCGCCAACGTGATGGCAACCGACCTGCGCGCTTCGGCCTCGCTTGTGATTGCAGGCCTTGCGGCCCAGGGCGAGACGATGGTCGATCGCATCTACCATCTTGACCGCGGTTACGAACACATCGAAAACAAGCTTTCCGAGCTGGGAGCCGACATCCAACGCGTGGACTGACGCTTGAAGGCTCGAAGGAACGCCCGCGACGACACGGACGCATGAGGAAAGCGACAAAGGAATTCATGGAGAAGAAATGATCACGCTTGCATTGTCCAAGGGCAGAATCTTTACCGAGCTGCTGCCGTTTCTTGCGGCCGCCGGCATCGTTCCGCTTGAGGATCCCGAACATTCGCGCAAGCTCATGATCGGCACCAACCGCGACGATCTTCGCATCGTGGTGCTGCGCGCAACCGACGTGCCGACCTACGTGCAGTACGGTGCGGCCGACATGGGCGTGTGCGGCTGGGATACGCTCTACGAGCACGGCGGCAACGGTCTCTACGTCCCCGTCGACCTGCAGATCGCGCGCTGCCGCATGTGCGTGGCCGCGCCCCGGGATTTCGACTGGGAGGCCAACGTGCGCCGCGGTTCGCGCTTGAGGATCGCTACCAAGTACCTCAAATGGTCGCGCGACTACTTCGGCCGCGAAGGCGTGCACGTCGATCTCATCAAGCTCTACGGCTCGATGGAATTGGCCCCGATTGCGGGGCTCGCAGACGCCATCGTCGATCTCGTCTCCACCGGTGCGACTCTGCGGGCCAACAACATGGTCGAGATCAAGACGATCGCTCCCATTTCCTCGCGCCTCATCGTCAATCAGGCGGCGATGAAATTAAAGCGCCGGGAGCTCCTTCCCATCATCGAGAAGATCCGCGAGGCGGTCGAGGAACGAGCCCGGGAGCGCGAGGCGGCAAAGGCCGCTGAAGCCGCCAAGGCGTAAGACACAGAACACCAGTTTTTTTAGTCAACGAAAATTATTGAGGACACACTAGTCATGCAGATTCGTCGTTTGTCGTCTGCAGATGCAGACTTTCAGGAGAAGTTCCGTTCCCTCGTGGCGGTCGACGCGAGCGTCGATCCCGAGATCACCCGCCGTGCCGAGGCGATCGTTGAGGATGTGAAGAAGCGCGGCGACGCCGCGGTGCTCGAATACACCGCGCGCTTTGACCGTCTTCCGGCCGAAAAGCTCACCGATCTGATGATCACCGCCGAGGAGATGCACGAGGCGCTCGTCACGCTCCCCGAGGATCAGCGCAAGGCGCTTGAGGAAGCCGCCGAACGCATCCGCGTGTTCCACGAAAAAGAGCTCGAGGTGAGCTTCTCGATGACCGACGCCATGGGAAGCGTCCTCGGCCAGCGCATCACCTCGATCGACTCGGTGGGGCTCTACGTCCCGGGCGGCAAGGCCGCCTATCCGAGCTCGGTGCTGATGAACGCCATGCCCGCGCGCGTGGCGGGCGTCAAGCGCATCGAGATGACCGTTCCCACTCCAGGCGGTGAAAAGAACCAGCTCGTGCTTGCTGCCGCAAGCCTTGCGGGCGTCACCCGCGCCTTCACGATCGGCGGCGCTCAGGCCATCGCCGCGCTTGCCTACGGCACCGAGACGCTGCAGCCCGTCGACAAGATCGTGGGCCCGGGCAACGCCTATGTGGCCGCCGCCAAGCGCTACGTCTTCGGCCGCGTGGGCATCGACATGATCGCCGGTCCCTCGGAGATTCTCGTGATCTGCGACGGCAAGACCAATCCCGACTGGATCGCCATGGACCTCTTCAGCCAGGCCGAGCACGACGAGCTCGCGCAGGCCGTGTTGCTCACCCCCGATGCGGCCTTTGCCGACGCGGTCGAGGCCTCGATGGACAAGCAGATCGAAACCATGCCGCGCCGCGAGATCATCCGTAAGTCGCTTGCCAACCGCGGCGCCATCATCGTGACGCGCGATTTGGCCGAAGCCTGCAGCATCGCCGACACGATCGCTCCCGAACACCTTGAGATGAGCACCGACGAGCCCGAGAAGTGGGCCGAGCACATCCACCACGCGGGCGCGATCTTCCTCGGCCGCTTCTCTTCGGAAGCGCTCGGCGACTACTGCGCCGGTCCCAACCACGTGCTGCCCACGAGCCGCACGGCGCGCTTCTCGTCGCCCTTGGGCGTCTACGACTTCCAGAAGCGCACGAGCATGATCCACGTCTCCGAAGAAGGCGTGCAGCACCTGGGCCGGATCGCCTCGACCCTTGCCATGGGCGAGCACCTTCCCGCGCACGCCCAGAGCGCCCGCTATCGCTTGAAGGACAACAAATAAATCGTGTTTTTTCCGCAACGGGCGCCGCAAACACTGCAATGGCGCCCATTGGGGTAAGCGCTTGAAAACGGGGCTTCAAGAGGAGGAACCTTCGGGGCCCTCAAGGACAACAGGACAATCGCATGCGCAAGGCTCAGATTTCCCGCGTGACGGGCGAAACCGACATCACGGTCGGCATCAATCTTGACGGTACCGGTGAAAAAGAAATTGACACCGGCATCGGCTTTTTCGACCACATGCTCGATCAGATCGCCCGCCACGGCATGATCGACCTCTCAATCAAGGCCAAGGGCGACCTCAAGGTCGACGGCCATCACACGGTCGAGGACGTGGGCATCGCCTTGGGCGACGCGATTGCCAAGGCTCTGGGCGACAAAAAGGGCGTCACGCGCTACGGCATGAGCTACGTGCCCCTGGACGAGGCGCTCTCGCGCGTGGTCCTTGATCTCTCGGGCCGCCCGGGTCTCGTCTTTGAGTGCCGCTTCACGGCGCCGATGATCGGGGCCCTCGACAGCCAGCTCGTGCGCGAGTTCTTCCAGGGACTTGTCAATCACGCGGGCATGACGCTTCATATCGACAACATCCGCGGCGAAAACGCCCACCATCAGGCCGAGACGATCTTCAAGGCCTTCGGTCGGGCGCTGCGCATGGCGGTCGAACCGGATCCGCGCGCAGCCGGCCGCATTCCGAGCACGAAGGGCGTGCTCTAGCCGAAAGCGCAAAGCGCGAACAAGAGTCAGAAAAAAGGAGCGCCCGGAGTTCTTCGGGCAGTTTCTTCAAAAGGGAAAAAAGGGAGATCAAGCAGATGAGCACGATTGCCATCGTCGACTACGGAACGGGCAACTTGAGAAGCGTGAGCCAGGCCGTGCACGCCGTGGCAGGCAAGGCTGACGTCGTCGTCACGGGCGAGCCCGCGCGCATTGCTGCGGCCGACCGCGTGATCTTTCCCGGTCAGGGCGCCATGGGCGACTGCATGCGCCATCTCGAGGAAAGCGGCCTGCGGCCGGCGGTCGAGTCGGCCCTGCGAAACAAGCCGGTGCTTGCGATCTGCATCGGTCTTCAGATGCTCTTTGATAAGAGCGATGAAGACGACTGTCCGGGGCTCGGGCTCTATCGCGGCAAGGTGCTGCGCTTTCCCGAAGCGGCGCTTGTGACCGCCGACGGGCGCAAGCTCAAGGTGCCGCAGATGGGGTGGAATACGATCATCCGCCGCCAGCAGCACCCCCTTTGGGAAGGCATCGCCGACGGCAGCTGGTTTTACTTCGTGCACAGCTACTTCGTGGCGCCGGTTGACGATTCGCTCACGGCGGCCACCACGAGCTACGGGCTACCCTTTGTGTGCGCAGTGGCGCGCGACAACGTCTTTGCCACGCAGTTTCATCCGGAAAAGAGTGCGGCCGACGGACTGCGGCTCTTTTCGAATTTCGTGAACTGGGATCCGGCCTAAAGGAAGCGTTTATAGCGCTTCCGCCTACGTCCGCGCGACGGGAGGACTGACTCCTCCGGCACCGGTCTTCGGCGGGCCGCCTCCGATTCACGTCAAACACCCAATTCCGTCTTACCACCGAAGCAAAGGTTTGAAAGGAACATCATGCTGTTGATTCCGGCCATTGACCTGCAGCAGGGCCGCTGCGTGCGCCTGCGTCAGGGAGATCTCAATCACAACGTCACCGTCTACAACGAGGATGCGGTCGATCAGGCCGCGCAGTGGGCCGACATGGGTGCCGAGCGCATCCACATCGTCGATCTTGACGGCGCCAAGACGGGCAAGCCCGTCAACGCCCGGCTGATCGGCGAAATGATCGAGGAGATCGGCGAGGATGCCGACATCGAGCTCGGCGGCGGCATCCGCAGTCTCGATCAGATCGAGAAGTACATCGATGCGGGCGTCGACTACATCGTGATCGGCACCGCGGCCGTCAAGCAGCCGGGGTTCCTGCGCGACGCCTGCTCGGCCTTCCCGGGCCAGATCATTGCGGCGCTTGACGCCCGCGACGGCGTCGTCGCCACCGACGGGTGGGTAAAGAGCACGGGCCACGACGTCGTCGATCTGGCGCGGCGCTTCGAAGACTACGGTGTCGAGGCGTTTCTTTACACCGACATCAGCCGCGACGGCATGCTCTCGGGTGTGAACGTCGAGGCCACCGCAGCTCTCGCGCGTGCCGTGAACGTGCCCGTGATCGCCTCGGGCGGCATGCATACGTTGGACGACGTCAAGTCGCTTCTTACGGTTGAAAGCGACGGCGTCATGGGCGCCGTGCTCGGACGCAGCCTCTACGAGGGCACGATCGACTTTGCCGAGGCGCTTGAGCTCGTCAGCCGCACTGAAGCCGAGCAGACGCGAAGCTTCTAAATCTGAGGAATACGTCAGCCGCCCTTCGGTTTGAGGCTCTTCTTGGAGCCTCGATCGGGGTGCGCAATGAAAGGATTGGGGAGGAAGAAAAGGACATGCTTGCCAAACGCATCATTCCGTGTCTGGACGTCACCGCCGGCCGCGTGGTGAAGGGCGTCAATTTCGTCGACCTGCGCGATGCGGGCGACCCGGTTGAAATCGCCCGCCGCTACAACGAGCAGGGCGCCGACGAGCTCACCTTTCTTGACATCACCGCAAGCAGCGATCAGCGCGACATCATCCTCTCGGTGATCGAGGACGTGGCGAGCCAGGTCTTCATTCCGCTTACAGTGGGCGGCGGCGTGCGCAAGGTTTCCGACATCCGCCGACTTCTCAATGCGGGCGCCGACAAGGTCTCGATCAACACCGCAGGCGTCGCCAACCCCGATCTCATCGGCGAGTCCGCGGCCCTGCACGGGTCGCAGTGCATCGTCTGCGCCATCGACGCGCGACGCCGCGTCAAGGACGATCCGTCGGCGGGCTGGGAGGTTTTCACGCACGGCGGCCGCACGCCCACAGGGCTTGATGCGATCGAATGGGCGCGCAAGGTGACTGCGCTCGGCGCCGGCGAAATTCTTTTGACGAGCATGGACTGCGACGGATGCAAGAACGGCTTTGACATCGAGCTCACGCGCGCCGTGAGCGACGCGGTGAGCGTTCCCGTGATCGCCTCGGGCGGCGTCGGCAACCTGCAGCATCTCGTCGACGGCGTTACCGCTGGCGGCGCCGATGCGGTGCTCGCGGCCTCGATCTTTCACTTCGGCGAATACACGATCCGCGAGGCCAAGCAGTACATGGCCGAGCACGGCATCGTCGTGCGTCTTTGAGGCAGGCGAGGTGCGGTTATGAGTTGGCTTGAATCCGTCAAATTCAACGACAAGGGCCTTGTGCCCGTCATCGCGCAGGACGCCCAAAGCGGGCGCGTCCTCATGCTTGCCTGGGCCAATGCCGAGGCGCTCGAAGAAACGGTGCGCACCGGGCGCGGCGTGTACTTTTCGCGCTCGCGCGGCAAGCTCTGGCGCAAGGGCGAGGAGTCGGGCAACGTGCAGCTCGTGCGCGAGGTGCGGCTTGACTGCGACGGCGACGCCGTCCTCTACAAGGTCGAGCAGGTGGGCGGCATGGCCTGCCACACCGGCCGCGAAAGCTGCTTTTACCGCAGGCTTGAGGAAGGCGATTGGCGCACCGTTGATCCGGTGATCGTGCCGCCAGAGAAGCTCTACGGCGGCAAGCACTAAAAGCTCTTCTCAAAAGACGAAGGCGCCTGGGCGCGAAGGCAGTTTTCCTTTGCGCCTGCGGCGCCTTTTTTGCGTCTGCGGCACGGGGAAAAAGTGCGACGCAGCAAACATTTTTGATATTAGGGTTTTATCGTATAACACCTCGGGGAGGGTGCCTCCATATAGCCCTGTAGAAGGGGATGTGAAGAGAATCCCCAACAGATATTGAGTGAATAAAGTTTGACGCGATGCTCCGCCAAAGCCTTTGAAATCAAGCCTTCGGGCTTGGGTTCAAACCCGCTGTGGACACCGTAAGGAGAAATAAAATGGCTATGCTTCCGCGTCTTTTTGATGATGACGATATGTTCGGTGTGTGGGATCCGTTCATGCAGTTGCAGCAGCGCCGCGATCCGCTTTTTGGCAAGCATGCCGACCGCATCATGAAGACTGATATTCATGAGACGGACAAGGCTTACAAGTTCCAGATCGATCTTCCCGGCTTCAAGAAGGAAGATGTGAGCGCTGAGCTGAAGGACGGGTATCTGACGATTACCGCCCAGAAGAACGTTCAGGATGAGAAGACGGCCGAAGAAGGCAAGCTCATCCGCCGCGAACGCTACACCGGCAGCTGCCAGCGCAGCTTCTACGTCGGCGACGCCGTGAAGGAAAACGACTGCAAGGCAAGCTTCAGCGACGGCATTCTGACGGTTGAAGTCCCGAAGGCTTCGGCTATTGAACGCGAAGAACGCAAGCTCATCACGATCGCCTGATCGTCTGATTGTCTGAGTTCTCCGGCGCGAGGTGCTCCGAGGGCGCCTTGAGCCGATGAAGAAAAACGCGGCCTGTGTTTTGTGCAGGCCGCGTTTTTTTTGACCCTGGATTGGGGGCGTCAAACGGCGCTCTGGTTGGTTTTTTGATGTTGTTTTGGTTGGCTTCTTCCTGTCGTCAGGAGAAAAAACCGTGTCCGCATTCCGCGGCGCGGGCGCCTTCGTCGGCAGCGGCAGCGACAAAAAAAGCGGCTTGCCGAAGCAAGCCGCGCTGTTGGGCGTTGTTTGATCCCGTACTCCTGACTTAGACGCGCGTATAGATGAGATCCCAGACGCCGTGACCGAGTCGTTCGCCGCGGGCCTGGAACTTCGTGCAGGGGCGCTCGCAAAGCGGATTGGCCATGACCGGGGAGTAGCCCGCGCCGTGAAGGTTCTTCAGAAGCGGCTCGGCCTGCAGCACTTCGAGCATCTGCTCGGCGTAGTTCTCCCAGTCGGTTGCGCAGTGCACGTAGCCGCCCGGGGCGATGCGCGTGGCAAGCAGCGACACGAAGTCCGGACGGATCAGGCGGCGCTTGTGGTGGCGCGCCTTGCGCCAGGGATCGGGAAAGAAGATGTGCACGCCGGCAAGGCTGTTTTCGGGGATCATGTCGCGCACGACGTCGATGGCGTCGTGACGGCAGATGCGGATGTTCGAGAGTTTCTTTTCCTCGATGAGCTTCGAGAGAGCGCCCACGCCGGCGCCGAAGACTTCGCAGCCCAAGAAGTTGATCTCGGGGTGCGCCTCGGCGATTGCGGCAGTCGTCTCGCCCATGCCGCAGCCGATTTCAAACACGAGCGGCGCCTCGCGTCCGAAGCGCGCGGCGGCATCAAGCGGCTTTTGTTCGTAGACGAGCTCGTAGCGCGGAAAGACCTCCTCGAGCGCGCGCTGCTGCGCATGCGAGATGTGGCCGCGCCGCAGCACGAAGCTGCGGATATGGCGTTTCTTGAGCTCTTCGATCTGCTCAGGCGTGAGTTCGGACGTGGACATGCGTGCCCTCTTTGTTTTGCTCGAATGCTGTCGTGGGCGCGGTGCGGCCGGCGGCGGAATTGGGAAAGCGCATCGGCTGAGCCGAAGAAAAAGCGCGCCGCGGCCGGTTGAGGCGCCGGCAGGTGCATTGTCGCAGGTTGCCGGCCGTAAGACACAAAACGGATCGCGTTTGGCGCGATCCGTTCAGGCTGAAATCTGGAGCGGGCGAAGGGAATCGAACCCTCGTATAAAGCTTGGGAAGCTTTCGTTCTGCCATTGAACTACGCCCGCTTGGAGTCGGCAATTATAGCGGCTTTGCCGGCCGCTGCAAAAGCGGCCGGCATCCACTTCAAACGAAGGACTACTTGACCGTCTTGATGTACTCGGCGGCTGAATCCTCGGCGATGCGCGCGGAGTTCACCGCAAAGCCCACCGTCGAGCCCGCCATCAGCAGGTCGTAGCTGTCGCCGTACATGCCGCCCACGTCGTTGCCCGCGGCATAAAGACCCGGAATCGGATCTTCGTTCTGGGTGACGACTTCAAAGCGCTCGTCGGCCTTGATGCCGCCCAGGGTGCCCAGGTTGTTCGCGACCGACTGGATGGCGTAGAAGGGACCGGTCTTCACTTCATGCAGGTACTTCGGGTCCTTCGCAAATTCTGCGTCGTGATCATCGTGAAGGCCTGATCCTTGGTAAGGCCGTAGTTCCAGTCCTTCTGCAGCTTGGATTCAACCGCAAAGATGCCTTCGCTGAAGGCACCGGTGCCGCCCGGGATGGCCTTTTTCTCGAGGGTGACGACCTTGAGGCCCTTTTCGGCCGCAGCCCATGCGGCGGCCGTGCCGGAGGCGCCGGCGCCGATCACCACAAGGTCGGCCGACATCGTCTGGTCGGCGGCGAAGACGGGCGTCATGGATGCGGCAAACGCAGCTGCTGCAAGCGTGAACTGAAACGGGTTTTGACGAATTTCCCGACGGATGCTTCGTGTCCGGGGAGGAGGGTGGATCAGCCGGAAGAAGGACGAAGGCGTACAAAAAGTGCGGCAACAAACGGGAAAGGGCGGCAAGGCGAGCCTTCAGACAACGAAAATCCCGGGCGGCGCATTGTCCAACCGGGATTTTCGTGTGGAAAAAGAGGTAATAGAAAGCCAGAAAAAGGCAAATGCCGGTTGCCGTCCGGACGCCTGCCCGCGTCAAGAAGCGACAGCTGCGGGCGTCGCCCGCGGCAACAGGCGTCGGGGCGTTAGAGCGGCTTTTCGGTTTGAAGCTCGCCCGCGTCCGTCGTCTTTTCCGGTTGCTGCCGCAGCAGCCGTGCGTACTCCTCATAGGCGAGAAGCACGTAGGCGGCATTTCCGCGATTGGTGATGATCACCGGTCCCGAGGCGGCCGCCCGCTTGGCGCGGCACACATTGCGGTTGAAATCTCGGTTGGTGATGGTTGTCGTCACGAACGCCTCCCTTGTTGATGTTGCTTTGAGACAACGCGAAAATAGCATATTCCAACGATTTGAGCCACATTTTTCGGGCTGTGGAATTGCTGATAAAGCATTGATAATCAAGGGATTGATACTACTTTTGAGTGTGCGTCGAACACTGGATCATGAATTGATCCATGAATGAGATTTTTCTGCAATTTTGGCAAAAAAAGCAAGGCGTTTTTCAGACTTTCGCGGTTTTCGGGCAAAAAATCGCCGCCGCTTTCAATCGAAGTGAAAGCGGCGGCGCGGGGTACTGCAGTTGCAGCACGTTCGACAGGTTTTCTACTTGTGGCTCAGGCGCTTCACAAGCCAGTCGCCGAGGCTCTGCATGAGCTGCACGAAGACGATAAGGATCACGACCACGGCAAGCATCACGTCGGGCATGAAGCGCTGATAACCGTAGCGGATGCCCATGTCGCCCAGACCGCCGCCGCCGATGGCGCCTGCCATGGCCGAGTAGCCCACAAGGCTCACGAGGCTGATGGTAAGGCCCGCGACGATGCCCGGGCGCGCCTCGGGCAGCAGCACCTTGGTGACGATCTGAAGATTCGTGGCGCCCATGGCCTGGGCGGCTTCAACCAAGCCCTTGTCGACTTCTCGGAGGCTCGTCTCCACCAGACGCGCGATGAAGGGAGCAACGGAAATCGTGAGCGGCACCACCGCTGCGGCCGTACCGATCGAGGTACCCGCGATGAGGCGCGTCAGCGGAATGATCGCCACGAGTAGGATGATGAAGGGCGTCGAGCGCACGGCGTTGATGATCCAGCCCAGGATCTTGTTGAAGACGGGCATCGGATGCACGCCGCTTGAGTCGGTGACGTTTAAAAGAATGCCGAGCGGGATGCCGAAGGCCGCACCGATGACGCCCGAGAGCCCGACCATGATGAGCGTTTCAAGAAACGACTCCCAGAGCATGCGGATCAGTTCAGAGGACATGGCTCGTTACCTCCTCGACGGTGATGTTGTGACGGCGCAGGTAGTCAAGCAGTCCCGAGTAGACGTCGTTGGCGCAGGTGATGAGCACGGTAAGCGTGCCGAATCCCTTGCCCTGGACCTCGTCGATCTGGCCAAGCAGGATGTTGAAGTTGATGTTGTAGATGCGGCTTGCTTCCGAAATGACGGGACGCGTGACCTCTTCGCCCACGAACGAGAGGCGCAGCACGTGCGAGGGCTCGGGCGAGTCGATGGTCTTGATCTGGGTGCGCACGCGCTCGATCATCGAAGGCGGCAGCTTCTGGGCCATGATGTTGCCGATCAGGGCCTGCGTGGTCTCGTGCTTGGGATGACGGAAGACGTCGATCACGCTTCCTTCTTCGACCACCACGCCTTTGTTCATGACGGCCACGCGGTCACAGATCTGCTTCACCACGTCCATCTGGTGGGTGATCATCACGATCGTGAGCTTGAGCTCGCGGTTGATTTTCTTCAGAAGCTCAAGCGTCGCGACGGTGGTTTCGGGGTCCAGCGCACTCGTCGCCTCATCGCTTAAGAGCACCTCGGGGGCGTTGGCAAGCGCTCGGGCGATGCCCACGCGCTGCTTCTGGCCGCCCGAGAGCTGCGAGGGGTACTTGTTGCGGTGCTCCGAGAGGCCCACGAGCTCAAGGAGCGAGTCGACCTTCTTTTTGATCGCGGCCTTGTCCATGCCGACGAGCTCAAGCGGGAAGGCCGCGTTTTCAAACACGGTGCGCGAGGAGAGCAGGTTGAAGTGCTGGAAGATCATGCCGATCTTGCAGCGCTGGGCGCGCAGCTCGGCCTCGCTCATGGTGTTGAGGCACTTGCCGTCGATCACGACCGTGCCCTCGGTCGGACGGTTCAGAAAGTTGATGCAGCGCACGAGGGTAGACTTGCCCGCACCGGAGCGGCCGATGATGCCGAAGATTTCGCCGGCTTCGATGGTAAGCGAAACGTCGTTGAGGGCGAGAAAGACACCGCCTTCCGGGGTGTTGTAGCGCTGCGTGATGTGCTGAAGTTCAATCATGTGTCACGCAAAGATTCGAAGGCTCGCGTCGGGGAGCCGTGGTTCGTGTGCAAAAAATGCGCTTGCATTGGCGCCTTGAGGATTGCCGCAGGCTCTTTGTTTCGCGGCGGGCTTGGGGCGCATTCGCATTCTTTTGACGCAGAGCCCGAATTGTAAACGGTCAAGCCCGCCTTTTCGGCCGCCTTCGGGCTGTACGGCAGGGCCTGACGGCCTTTATTGACCTTGATCTGCAGCAAGCTTGCGGTATTGCCAAAGACCTGTTGGTTTTTGCTTAGAAAAAGCGCCGCAGGCTTTTGCATGCCTTGAGCGCAAAGTAGGCGAATATCGAGCCCAGCATCCCGAGCAAGGCCTGGACAAGTGAGAGGATGAGGTCGAGCGTCTGAAGCGCGGGCATGGCGGCCGCCTTTGCCCAGCGGGCGATGTCGTCCATGAGGCGTCGGGCGGGCGTCTTCTGAAGGCGGCTCACGGCGCGCGGGCCGAACTTTGCGGCTTCAAGCACCCCTTGGGCGCCCGCGCGTTCGGTGGCGCGCACGACGTCGGGGCCGGCAAAGCGCAGCACGCGTCCTGCGGCAGGGCCAAAGGATTGCGCTGCGCGGATGGTGCGGGGAATCTCTGCGAGATCGTCGCTTCTTGCAAGCACCTCAAGGGCGTTGGCAACACCCTCCTTCTTGCCGTAGGAGGCAAGTTCCGCCAGGGGTTTGACGATCGCATCGGCCCGGCGCGCGGCGGCAGCCGTGGGCTTACCTGCGGCATCGGTTTCGCGCACGAGGGCTTTGACGGAGCGCACGATGCTCTCCTGCATGGGGCGCGAGAGTTTCCCTGTGCGGCGCGCGATTTTTACAAGCGCAAGGCCCGACTTGGCGGGGGTGGCAAGCGCCGCCTGCGGACCCACCGAGGCAATTGTGAGCGCCAACCCCGCGCCTGCAAGCGTCGTTGTAAAGACGTCGACCTCCTCGTCGTTTGCCCAGGCAGCGCCTTCGCGCGCGAGGTCGCGTATGTCGGCAACGCTCGTCAATTCCGAAATGAGTCCCGCGGCGATCCCGTATTCCTCCTCGCCCCTGCCGAGGAAAAAGCCGCGGGCGACTTCGCTCGTGCGATAGGTTAGCGTCGAGCGCTCTTTGGCGATTTCGTCTTTCAAGGAATCAAGCCTTCTGGCATCGGCTTCGGTTACAAGGGGAAGCGATTGATAGAAGTCGATGTAGTCGGCCGCCTGCCGCAGGTGACCTGCGTCGGCATAGCCCTGCGCCACCGCAAGAGGATCCTCGATGAAAAGGCCCGCGATGTAGCGCACCTTGTCAAAGAGCGCGTATTGAAGAATCGCCGCCGCGGCAAAGAGCACAAGGCACCCGACGGCCCAGCGAAGCGGGCGGTTGCGGGGCTGCGGCGTGCTCTCTGCGGTCATGGCGTCTGAAGAAAAGAAGCTCCGGCGGCTTAATTGCCTTAATTACCTGAACTGCCGTCGGCGGGTTCGGCCGCGGCAGGCTCGAGCGCCTTGGTCCAGAGCACGCCGTTCTTGCTCTTTTTGGCCATCATCTCAAGAAACTTCTGATGCACGGCAAGCTCATCGGCAGGCGCCACGGCCTTGATGAAGTCTCCGGGCGCGGGCATCTTGTCGAACTCTTCGCCCAGGTCATAGCTGTCGCCCAAAAGCGAGCCCAGCTTTCGGGTCATGTCGAGGTAGACCTCGGCCAGAAGCCGCGCGTCGAGCAGAGCGCCGTGCAGCACGCGCTCACTGCGGTCGATTTCAAAGCGCGAGCACAGGGCGGCAAGCGAGTTCCTGAGGCCCGGGAAC
>USAL01000025.1 GCA_900552545.1 uncultured Sutterella sp.
GGTACTTCTCTGGGTCACCCTCGGGGATGAGAACCGAGAAAAAGAGCCGCGCCCGGCGGTTGTCGGGGGTGTCGAAGGCAATGGACTCCTTCGTGCGCAGCACGGCGATCACGAGCTCGTCGAGCCCCTTGACGCGGCCGTGGGGAATCGCCACGCCTCCTCCAAGACAGGTGCTGCCGAGTCGTTCACGGGCGTTGAGGGCGTCGAAGGCGGCCTGATGGCTCACCCCTGCGCAGTGTTCAACGATGCGGGCGATCTCTTCGAAGGCTCGTTTGCGGCTGGTGATGTCGCTGTCGAGTTCGACGCTGTCCAGAGTCAGTAGCGGAGCAATGTGGTTCATTCTCAAAAAGGCCGCGGGGTGCGCGGCGCCTTGCGGTTGACGGCTTGTGCGGCCGGGTCCGAGGAACCGGCAGGAAAGCCTGGAGCAAAGCGCGCCGCATGTCGACGGCGAAAGTTCAGGGGCGGTCTGCGCCGGGGCGCAGATCGTGCGCACGATAGCACAATCGGATGACTAGGAGAGAATGGAAGGGTGCGCCGGCCGTTCGTGCACGCGTGCCGGCGTACTCGTGTCTTTCTAGCGCGGATTCTTTCTAAGGCTTCGCGGGGCGATGTGCTCAAGCTCGCGGTACTTGGCGATGGTGCGGCGGGCGACCTGCACGCCGCCCGCGGCAAGCGCCTCGGCGATGGCTGCGTCCGACAAGGGCTTGGCGGGGTCTTCGGCTGCCACGAGCTCGCGGATGCGGCGCCGGATGGCGGCTGCGCTCACCGCGTCGCCCGTCTGCGAGGTGTAGCCCGTGCCGAAGAAGTACTTGAGCTCAAACGTACCCAGAGGCGTCTGCATGTATTTGCCGGCCGTGGCGCGGCTTACGGTCGACTCCGACATGCCGAGCGCGGCGGCGACGTCCTTGAGCTGCAGCGGCCGCAGGGCGGCGGGGCCTTGTTGAAAGAAGCTCTTTTGCAGCTCGACGATCTTCTGCGCGACGGCCGTGATGGTCGAAAAGCGGAATTCAAGGGCGTGCACGAAGTTGCGCGCGTCGCCCGCCATCTTGTTCCAGGCGGTTTTCTCTTCGCGCGAGAGCTTGGCGCGGGTGAGAAGCTCAAAGTTTTCAAAGTCAAACCGCAGCCGCGGCACGATGGCGGTATTAAGCCTTGCCACCCAGCGGTACCCCGAGGCGTTGCCCTCGGCATCGTCGGCTGCCGCAACGGGCATTTTCGTCACGAGAATTTCCGGCACGACGAAGGCCGTGTCGCTCACGTCGGCAAAGGCCGAGGCCGGATGGGGGTTGAGGCCCGCAATGAGATCAAAGGCCTGCTGCGCTTCTTCCGGGCTGCACGAAAGCGTGCGTGCGGCGGCCTTGAAGTCGTGCCGCATGAGCTCGGCCGGGCATTGCGTCAGAAGCGCCTGGGCAAGCGCAAGAGCGGCCTGCTCGCGCTGACCTTGGGCGTTGCCAGCTGCCTCCTCTTTGCGGCGCTTGAGCTGCAAAAGGAGCGCATCGGTGGCGCTGCGCGCGCCGACGCCTGCCGGGTCAAAGCTTTGCAAAAGGGTTACGGCCGCCTGCAGTTCCTTGGGCGTGGCGGGCACGGGGCACCCCGAGAAAATCTCTTCGACCGGGTCGCTTAAGAACCCCTCGTCGTCGAGGTTGCCGATGAGCCACCCGGTGAGAAGCCGGACGGTTTCCGAGGTTCGCGAGCAGGAAAGCTGCTCCATCAGGTGGTCGGTGAGCGTACGCGCTAGCGTCAGCCGCGCATAGGGGTCGAACTCCTCGTCGCCCGAGGCGCTCTCGGCGGTCTTTTTCCACGTGAGCACCGCGGGGTCCTTGCTGCGCTCGAAATTTGAGTCCATCCCCGCGGCGGCGTCAAAGGCCGAGCCCGCGGCTTCGCGCACCGGGTTGATGGCCGCTTCTAGCGCATCGGCTTCAGGCCGCTCATAGGCGCGGGGAAGCGCCTCGGCCTCGTTTTCAAAGCCTTCGCCGTCGGGGGTGTCGTCGCCGCGCCGCGCGCGGGCGCTTTCGATCGGGGCGGCTTGAGCGTCACCCTGCAAATCGGGCGAATCGGATGCGTCGGGTACGTCCTGCGTCTCCGCCTCAAGCAGAGGGTTGGCCGCGAGCACCTCGTCCACCGTGCTTTGCAGTTCGGGCGCCGTGAGCTGCAGCAGCTCGACCGACTGGCGCTGCACGAGCGTCAGGGTCGTGCGCTGCGACTGACGCTGGCTGAGGCGAAGGTGGGAGGCGATCGGAGCCATGGCGCTACATGCGGAAGTTTTCGCCGAGGTAGATGCGGCGCACCTTTTCGTTGGTGACGATCTCTTCGGGGGCGCCGTTGGCGAGCACCTCGCCCTCGTTGATGATGTAGGCGTGGTCGCAGATGCCGAGCGTCTCGCGCACGTTGTGGTCCGTGATCAGCACGCCGATGCCGCGGTCCTTGAGAAAGCGCACGATGCGTTGGATTTCGATGACGGCAATCGGGTCGACGCCCGCAAAGGGCTCATCGAGCAGAATAAAGCTCGGATCGGCTGCAAGCGATCGCGCGATCTCGGTGCGGCGCCGTTCGCCGCCCGAAAGCGACATCGCCATGTTGGTGCGGATGTGCGTGATCTGAAGCTCTTCAAGAAGCTGGTTGAGGCGCTCCTCGACCACGCTCTTAGAAAGCTTTCGTCCGTTTTCGTCGACCTGAAGCTCCAGAATGGCGCGGATGTTGTCTTCAACCGAGAGCTTGCGAAAGACGCTTGCCTCCTGCGGCAGATAGCTGATGCCAAGGCGTGCGCGCTTATAAATCGGCAGATGCGTGATCGGCTTTTCGTCAAGAAGAATCTCGCCGCCGTTGGGCGGCACCAGTCCCACGATCATGTAGAAGGTGGTGGTCTTGCCCGCACCGTTGGGGCCGAGCAGTCCCACGACCTCTCCGGAGCGGACGGCCACCGACACGTCGCGCACGACCTTGCGGGCGCCGTAGCGCTTCATGAGACGGGTGGCTTCGAGCGTATGAATGGTGATGTCGGACACGGTTGATCGGTTCCTTGGAGTGTTCTTCTCAAGCGCGAGGTAAAGAGGCCTCGGCGCAATGTCGGCGCGCGGCCTGACTCAAAACAAATCAGGGTCTCATCGGCGCTTTCGCGCATCAGGGCGCAAGGCGCGTCGTGCCCGACAAGGGGGCCGTTGCGCCCGTCTTCGGGGCCTGGGCCTCCTTGTTCGAGGCGTTCTTCGGGCGCGGGGCGAGCACGGTCGAGACGCGGCTGCGCTTGCCCTCGACCACCTTGCCCTCGACGTAGGAGCGCGCGGTGCGCAGGTTGTAGATGATCTTGTCGCCTTCGGTCGAGTCCTTCACGAGGCCGTTTTCGCTGCGGGCGAGCTTGGCGACGTCGATCAGGGTGATGATGTCCTTTTGCTCCTCATAGACCGCCTCAAGGGAGCTTGCGTGCACCCATTCGTCGACGCCCTTGGTCTTGGGATCGCGGCGCTCCTTCATGCGCACGGGATTCCCCCAGACGGTGAGCGTGCGGTAGCCCTCGGGCGAGATCACGAGCTGCAGCTTGTCGCCCAGAATCTCCATCGTGCCCTGATGCACCTCGACGTTGCCGGTGTAGATGGCAACCTGCTTGAGCTCATCGCCGTCGAAGTGGTTGGCGGTGATTTCAATGGGCTTGTCGCGGTCGGCGGACTCGGCCTGCGCAAGCGGAGCCGCCAGAAGCGAGCAGGCGGCGGCCAGTCCGAGGATGAGTTGAGGAGTGTGCATGACGAAAGGCTCTTCTAGGCTCTTTAGTTGCTGCGCCGGGGCGCAAAGATCGATTTTACGTTGGTGTGAATATTCACTGTTCTGTCCACATTGTCAAGCGTGATGCCGATGCCCGTGGTGATGTCGGCGCCGTGCTCGAGCACGACCGGCGCGCTCGTCTCGAGCCTGCTCGTGTCGGGGTAGACCGTGGCAAAGGGCGTGGTAAAGCGCATCGGGGCGTTGTTGATGTCGCCCGCGCGCGTAACGAGCACGTTGCCGTTGAAGGTGAAGGTCTCGCCCCCATCCATGCTCTGGCCGCTGTCGGCGGTGGCGCGTACCTGGGGCTTGTCGGCCGAAAGCGTTACCATGCGCGGCTTGATGCTCGACATGCGGCCGTCGGCGTAGTGCTCGGTGTATTCGGCAAAAAGCCGGCGGTCGGCGCTGCCGTCGTCCTTGAATTCGGTGACCGAGATGTTGTGCGCAATGAAGTCGGGCGCGTCGCGGTCGATGAAGGCCTGGTTGGCCTCGATCTCGGTGCGGATGGAGTAGTAGTAGGAGCTTGCCACCAGCACGAGCAGGACGCCTGCGCCCACGCCCGCGGTGATGCGATCCCGCAGATAGACTTTCATGGCCTGCCGCTATCCCTTGATGTTGCCCTTCACGTAGCGCTCCTCGACCAGGGCCTCCCACCGATCCTGCGCGCGCAGCACGAGCTCGGCCAAGCTTCTCACGGCGCCGTTGCCGCCCGCCTTGGGCGAAACCCAGTCGACGATGTCGCGTATGCAGGGCTCGGCGTCGGTGGGCGCCGTCGCAAGGCCCGCGAGCTTTAAAACCGGGAGGTCGGGCACGTCGTCGCCCATGTAGGCGCACTCCTGCGCCGTGCAGCCGTGCGCGGCAAGAAGCTCCTTGAAGCTCTCGGGCTTGAACTGCCGCCCCTGCGCAACGGACGTGATGCCGAGCTCCCGGGCGCGGGCGGCGGTCTGCGCCGAGACGCGGCCCGTGAGGATCGCCACCGGGATGCCCGCGGCCTGCAGCATCTTGATGCCGAGGCCGTCGCGGGTGTTGAAGCGCTTGACGGCTTCGCCCTCGGGGCCCGTCCAGATCGAGCCGTCGGTGAGCACGCCGTCGACGTCGAGCACCACGAGCCGCACCTGACGGGCGGCGGCAAGGACGTCGGGGCTGATGTTTTGTAGTGGCGTAGTGGCGGTCATGGCGATTGTGCGACGCGTCCTGAAAGGGCGCTTTTCGAGAAAAAGGGTTCGAAGGTTAGATCACCTTGGAGCTCATCAGGTCGTGGATGTGCAGCGCGCCCACAAGGCGCCCGTCGGCGTCGACCACGAGAAGCTGGTTGATGAGGCGCTCGTCGAGGATTTTTGCGGCCGACGCGGCCATCGCCTCGGGGGCGATGGTGGCGGGGGTCTTCGTCATCACCTCGGCGATCTTGATGTTGCGGATGTCGCCGCGGGCTTCGATCAAGCGCCGCAGGTCACCTTCGGTGAAGATCCCGGTGCGGCGTCCGTCGTCGTCGACCACGGCCGTCATGCCGATGTGCTTTTTGGTGATCTCGCGTACCGCGTCGAGCACGGTGACGTCGAAACGAACCGAGGGCACGGCCTCGCCCGTGCGCATGACGTCGCTTACGTGCGTCAAAAGCCTGCGCCCGAGCGCGCCGCCCGGATGTGAGCGCGCAAAGTCTTCCTTCGTAAAGCCCTTGGCATGCATGCAGGCAACTGCAAGCGCGTCGCCCATGGCAAGCGTTGCGGTGGTCGAGGAGGTGGGCGCGAGATTGAGTGGACACGCCTCGAAGTCGACGTGCACGTTCAGGTTGACGTCGGCGTTTTTGGCGAGCGCACTCTCCGGATTGCCGGTTATCGAGATGAGCGAGGCGCCCTCGCGCTTGATGACCGGAACGATCGTGAGAAGCTCGGCCGTGGAGCCCGAGTAGGAGATGCCGATCACGACGTCTTCGCTCGTAATCATGCCGAGGTCGCCGTGGGCGGCTTCGGCGGCGTGCACGAAGAAAGCGGGCGTGCCTGTGGAGGCGAGGGTGGCGGCGATCTTGCGGCCGATATGGCCGGATTTGCCAACGCCGCTTACGACCACGCGGCCGCGGCAGTTCAAAAGAAGTTCAACGGCGCGCGCAAAGCGGGCGCTGTCGAGCTCGCCGGCCAACTTGGCCACGGCTTGCGATTCGTGCAGCAGCACCTCGCGGCCAAGTTCAACGGCGCCTTCGGCGTCAAGGGTGTAGGTCATGGGTCTGATAGTAGAAAATGCCTAACTTGCGATTGTAAATGAGCTGGTGCGCACAGGGCGCAAAAAATGCCTTTTCGCCCGTCGGGCAAGATGTATCAGATCGTGAGGGCTCTTTTTTCTTTTTCCCCTGTCGTGCATCAGAAACCTCCCGATCAAGGACGGATTTAAGGATGGGTTAAGCCTTCGGCGCCTAATATGAAGACAAAATCCGACAACGTTCCCCGGTGTCTTTCGACGTCGCCGACGTCCCTTCATGGAGGTATTCCTATGAAACGACAGCTTCTGGCTGCGGCGCTTGCCGCGTCGATGGTGTTTCCCATGACTGCGTTTGCCGTGGGCGGTCCTTCGGGTCCCAAGGTGGAGCATCCGGTTCCCGGAAAGATCGGCGAGGTCGTTGTCAATCCCTATAAGATCGCGCCCCTGACGGCCGTCATCCGCAACGGCGGTTACGTTTTGAAGGACGCCTCTGTTCGCATCGTGCCCAAGCCGGGCGGCGTCGAAATCAAGTACAAGGTGGCCGACAACAAGCTCCTTACCTACGGGGGCATTCCGATCTTCGGCCTCTATCCCGACTACTACAACACGGTCGAAGTTTCCTACACCCGCATCTGGGGATCCAAGAGCGAACGCATCGAAAACGAGGTCTATCGCTTTCACGCCCCGGCACTTTTCGGCCAGCCTTCGGGACTTGCCAACAAGACGGCCTTTTTTGAAGTGAAGGTCAAGAGGATCGACCCCGAATTCAAGGACCGGCTCTACCTCATCAACAACCTGCAGCGCCATCCCACCGGGGCCTTGAAGACCTGGAACAGCCCCACGGGCGGTGCGCTTGAATGGGACCGGGCCACGCGCAACGTCATCATTGATACCGCAGGCGACGTGCGCTGGTACCTCTACAACGACGCGCTGCAGGACTTCTCGAACATGTACCGCGGCGGCGTCATGATGGGCTTCAAGCAGAACCCCGACGGGGCCCTTTCCTGGGGCTTCGGGCAGACGCTTGTGAAGTACGACATCATGGGGCGGCAGATCTTTGACCGTCGGCTTCCCGACAACTACATCGACTTCTCGCATTCGCTTGACGTCTCGCCCAACGGCCACTTCTTTGCCCGCGTGGCAAGCGCCAACTACAAGCGCCCCGACGGCAAGAACGTGCGCACCGTGCGCGACGTGATCGCCGAGATCGATCAAAACGGAGAGGTGGTCGATGAGTGGCGTCTCTTTGAAATTCTTGATCCCTACCGCAGCGTCAACATCAAGGCGCTCGACCAAGGGGCGGTGTGCCTTAACATCGACCCCTCGAAGGCGGGCCAGACGCTCTCAAGCGAAGAGCTTGCGGCCATGGACACCAACAACGTTTGGGGCGACGTTCCGGGCGTGGGCGCCGGGCGCAACTGGGCGCACGTCAACTCGGTCGATCACGATCCGAGCGACGACAGCATCATCATCAGCTCCCGCCATCAGTCGGCGATCGTCAAGATCGGCCGCGACAAGAAGGTGAAGTGGATTCTGGGCTCGCCCGAGGGCTGGCGCAAGGGGTGGGCCGAGAAGGTGCTCATGCCCGTCGACGCCTCGGGGCGGCCTTTGAAGTGCAAGGCAAGCCGGTGCGAGGGCGACTTCGACTGGACCTGGACGCAGCACACGGCCTTTCGCATCGACGCCAAGAGCGACGAGCGGTTCCTATACCTTTCGGTCTTTGACAACGGCGACAGCCGCGGCATGGAGCAGCCCGTCTTTGCCGAGGACAAGTACAGCCGCGCGGTGATCTACCGCATCGATCAGAAGAACATGACCGTCGAGCAGCTCTGGGAGTACGGCAAGGAGCGCGGCAACGCCTGGTACTCGGCCGTGACGTCGCTTACTGAATACCAGCCCGACAAGGACTCGGTCTTCGTCTACTCGGCCACGGCCGGTGCGGTGATCAACGCCGAGGCCAAGCGTGTGGGGCCTCCGAGCCCCTACCTTGATGACTTCAAGTGGGGCGCGCACGAGCCCGCGGTGGAGATTCAGGTGATCGACTGCCAGGGCTATCAGGCGATGCCCTTCGTGCTTGAAAAGGCGATGGATCCCGCGGGTTACCGCGCTGCGGCCAAGACTGCTGCCAAGGCTAAGAACGAGGAAAAGAAGTAGGGGAGAAAGCCGTGATGGAAATCCGTGAATCTTGTGGGGCGGTGATGATCAATCGCCGCGGCCTCCTCAAGGCTGCGGCCGGCGTGCTTGCCGTGGGGGCGGCGGCAGGCCTTCCTGCGACGGCGCCCGCAGCGCAGGCCGAGGCAGGGGATGATGCCTTCGTGCCCGAGCCGGGCGTGCAGTACGTCAAGCTCGAGAAGCCCATCGCCGACTGGGAAGAAAAGCTGGTGAAGGTCTTTAGCTACGACTGCCGCTTCTGCTACCGCTACGACGTGAGCGTCGACCCGCGCGTCATCCCGCCGGTTTTGGCTGAAACGGGGCTCTCCTTTTACCCCGTGCATCTTGAGACCAAGGGCGAATTCGGAAGGACCGCAAGCGAATTCTTCGCGATGAGCATGCTGCGCGATCAGAAGGCCGGGCGCTCGATGATGGACAAGGACGCGCTTTTCAACAAGGTCAAGACCGCGCTATTTCTTGCCTATCACCGCGAGGAGGAACGCTGGCCCGCAGGCGAGTCGGCCTTCATCGCCACGATGGCAAAAGCAAGCGGCATCAGCGCCGAGGAGTTTGCCCGCGAGCGCCGCACGAAGGCCGTGCAGCAGTTGAGCGATGCCTGGAAGGTGTCCTATGATGTGGCCAAAATCCAAGGCATTCCGGCCTTCGTCATCAACGGCAGGTACCTCGTGCTCAACAAGAGCTTGAGAAACGCCGAGTCGTTGAAGCGCCTGATGGTTGCGCTTGCCCGCATGCCTTGATGGTTTGCCTCGTTTTGACTTGCAAAGAAGGGAAAGGACTCCAAACTCATGACTGAGCTTGATTCGGTGCGCATCGACAAATGGCTCTGGGCGGCGCGGTTTTTCAAGACCCGGTCGCTTGCGCAGGACGCGATCGAACTCGGCCGCGTGCGCGTGCGCGGCGAGCGCATCAAGCCCTCGCGCGAGGTGCGCGTGGGCGAGCTTCTTGAAATCACCCGCGGCGAGGAGCACTTCGAGGTGTACGTCGAGGCGCTCTCGCAGGTGCGCGGCCCTGCGCGCGAGGCCGCTCGCCTTTATCGCGAGACCGACGAGTCGCAGGTGCTGCGCGAGCGCGCGGCCGCCATCCGGCGCCTGGCGATGGAGCCCGCAAGCACCATCACCCACGGACGCCCCACCAAGCGCAACGCCCGCAAGCTGCGTGAATTTCAGAATTCGTTCTGACTGAAGAACGAAATTAAGGACAAAAAGGCCCCGGGAAGACGCCGTTTTAACAAACGGTTTCTTCCCGGGGCCTTTGTTTCTCTCGCTCTTTGACGAGCGAGGGAGGACTTGGGCTTTAGACGTTGAAGAGGAAGTTCATCACGTCGCCGTCGGCCACGACGTAGTCCTTGCCTTCAGCGCGCATGCGGCCAGCCTCCTGCGCGCCCTTTTCGCCGTTGTGGGCGACGTAGTCGTCGTAGGAGATCGTCTGCGCGCGGATGAAGCCGCGCTCGAAGTCCGAGTGAATGACGCCTGCGGCCTGCGGAGCCGTGTCGCCCTTGTGAATCGTCCAGGCGCGCACTTCCTTGGGACCGGCGGTGAAGTAGGTCTGCAGCCCCAGGAGGTCGTAGCCCGCGCGGATCACGCGGTTTAAGCCCGGCTCGGTCATGCCCATGTCCTCGAGGAACATCTTCTTGTCCTCGTCGTCAAGGTCGGCGATGTCGGCCTCGGTCTTGGCGCAGACGGCGACGACCGGAGCGTTTTCAGCCGCGGCAAACTTCTTGACGGCCTCAAGAAGGGGATTGTTTTCAAAGCCGTGATCGTCGACGTTGGCCACGTACATCACGGGCTTCAGGGTGAGGAGGAACAACGGGTGCAGCACCGCGAGCTCTTCCTTGGTGAGGTTGGCCGCGCGGGCGGGCTTGGCGTCGTTTAAAAGCGGCTGGATCTTTTCGAGGGCGAGCACGAGCTTGAGGGCTTCCTTGTCGCCGCCCTGGCGCGCCTGCTTGCTGTAGCGGGCAAGCGCCTTCTCGACGGAGGCGAGGTCGGCCAAGGCGAGCTCGGTGTTGATCACCGCAATGTCTTCGAGCGGGTCGATGTGGCCCGCGACGTGCACGACGTTGTCGTCCTTGAAGCAGCGCACGATGTGTGCGATGGCGTCGCACTCGCGGATGTTGGCAAGAAACTGGTTGCCGAGACCTTCGCCCTTGCTTGCGCCTGCGACGAGGCCCGCGATGTCGACGAATTCAACCGTGGCGGGCACGATGCGCGCCGGGTTGACGATCTCCGCGAGCTTCTGCAGGCGGGGGTCGGGCACTTCGACGATGCCCACGTTGGGCTCGATCGTGCAGAACGGATAGTTTTCGGCTGCGATGCCGGCCTTGGTCAGAGCGTTAAAAATCGTGGACTTGCCGACGTTGGGCAGGCCGACGATGCCGCATTTCAATCCCATGCTGTTGTTCTCAATCTAACGTGTTGATCCGCAGGGCACGTGAAAAAAGGCGTCCGATGACTCCTTTGCCCTGATGCAAAATCTTTGCCGCTATTGTAGGCGGGCGGGCGCGACTTCGCCCCCGAAAAGCTGGGGGAAGGATCGCGCCCTGTTTTGGGTCGGGGCCTTACGCCTCGCCCTGGGAGGCCTTCATCGCGTCAAGGAGCGCGAGCGCCTCGTCGATCTGCGTCTCGTCAAAGACCTTGACGCCGTGGCTTGCGAGAAGCTCGGCCGTGACGCCGCGGCCTTCCTTGAGCTTGCCCGAGAAGGTGCCGTCGTAGACTTCGCGCGAGCCGCACGAGGGGCTCTTGGCTTTCAAAATCGCCACGCGGATATTGTGCTTTTTGACGAGCGCAAGGGCGGCCTTGGCGCCCGCGACGTACTGCGCGGTGACGTCGGCCTTTTCGGTGTTGATCACGCGCGCATTGCCCGAGAGCACGTCGGCTGCGTTTTTGCCCGGTTCGATTTCGGCGGCAGGACGCGGCACGTCCAGACCCCCGGCGCATTCCGGGCAGATCACGGCCACCTGGCCGTGGTTGAGCATGAGGTGCAGGCGCGGCGTGACGACGCTGCGGCCGTTTTTCGCATCCCACCGGCAGCACTGGCCGATGAGGCACGAGCTCATGAGAAGTTCAATCGCCATGGTTGTTGTCCTAATTGAAACGGTCCCATCGCAAGCGTCCCGTGCCGCCTCTGTTTCAAGGCTTGTTTTGGGGCCGGTCGTTTGGACGGGCAATGGAAAAGAAAAGGGATCAGGCCTGAGTCTGTGTGTCTGCCTTGGAGTCTTTCTTGGAACCTTCCTCGGCCGCTGCTGCAGGCTTGGGGTTGGCGAACTTGAGCATCGCGCGGTGCACGCGCTCGAAGTTGCCGCTCGCAAAGCCCTCGACCCACTTGAGCGCGGCCGTGAGGCATTCGTCGATTGCCGCCTGATGCTCGGGGCTTGGGGTGCCGAGCACCCAGTCGTAGACCTGCTGCTGCGGGCAGTACTGGCGCGGATGCCCGATGCCCACGCGAAGGCGCCAGAAGTTGGGGGTGGAGAGCTTGGCGGTAATGTCTTTGAGGCCATTGTGGCCGGCGTTGCCGCCGCCGAGCTTCAAGCGCATCGTGCCCGGATGGAGGTCCAGCTCATCGTGCACGACGAGGATTTCCTCGGGCTTGATCTTGTAGTAGCTCGCGACGGCCTGAACGGCCGAGCCCGAGAGGTTCATGAAGGTGGTGGGCTTTAAAAGCCGCACGTCGCCCGCCTTGGTGCTGATGCGGGCGGTTTCGCCGAAGAACTTCGCCTCGGGCAGAAACCGTGCGCCGTACTGTTCGGCGACCCGGTCAAGGTACTGAAACCCCATGTTGTGGCGCGTCGTGCGGTACTGGTCGCCCGGGTTGCCGAGCCCCACGATGAGAAGAATCGGAGCGGTGTTGTTTGCCATGACGGTGTGTACTTCTTCTGTGTTGCTCTTGGTATTGCTCCCGATCAAGGGAGCAATCCGGGAGCGTCTTTTTTGCGTCAAAGGGGATTACTGATCGCTGTCCTTGTCGTCGAACGCGTCAAAGCGCTCCTCAAAGCGCGAGCGCCGCGGCGCGCGGCGGTTGGCAAAGCGGGCATTGCCTCGGCCTTCACGGCCCTCACCACGCCGACCCGATCGCTTGTCGCGGTCGTGATAGTCCGCTTCGCGCCAGGCGTCGGGATCCTGCTGCGCGCTCAGATCGTCGTCTTCAAAGCTCTCGTCGTCAAAGGCGTCCGTCGAGTCGCCGTCGGCGTTGTTGTCGGCAGCGGCGTTGTCAGTCGCGCCGCGCTGGCGCGGACCGCGGTTGGCCTCGCGGTCCAAGCGTATGTTCACCGAGCGGCCCTTGATCGTGGTGCCGCGCAGGGCGTCGATCACGTCGTGGGCGACGTCGCTAGCCACTTCAACGAGCGTGAAGTGTTCGGCGATGTCGATCGCGCCGATGCGGCGCGCCGGGATGTCGGCCTCGTTGGCGATGGCGCCCACGATGTCGCCCGGGCGGATGCCGAGGCTGCGGCCGGCGCCGATAAAGAGCCGCGTCATGCCGGGCTCGGGCGGACGGCGCACGCGCTCGCCGCGCTGCGCGCCAAAGCGCTCTTCGCGCGGGGCACGGTCGCCCCGGGCCTCGTCGCGCGAGGCGCCGCGGCGGCGGTCAAAGCCCGTTGTCGCAGGCGGAATTTCATCTTCGTCGGCCGTGCCGCCCGAGAACTTGTCCACGAGCGCGATCGCGGCGGCCGCGACGTCAAAGGGATCGAATTCTTCGCAAAGCTGCTCGACCACGACGCGAAAGCGCTCGTAGTCCTCGCCCGAGAGCTCCTCAGCCACGGCCGCGCGCGTGAGCTCAAGGCGCTTGGCGCGCACGTCGGTAATCGAGGGCACGCTCTTGATTTCAACCTTGGCGCGGGTAAGGCGCTCGACGGCGCGCAGACGTCCGTACTCGCGCGGCTCCATCACCGTGATGGCCTTGCCGGTGCGGCCCGCGCGCCCCGTGCGGCCGATGCGGTGCACGTAGGTTTCAAGCGAGGCGGGAAGACCGAAGTTGATCACGTGCGAGACGTTTTCAAGGTCGATGCCGCGGGCGGCGACGTCGGTGGCGACGATGAGCTCAAGCTGCCCGGCGCGGGCGCGGCGCATGACGCGGTCGCGGCTTGCATGCTAAAGGCCGACAAGGAGCGACTCCACCGTAAAGCCGCGGCTTCTGAGCGCTTCGGTGATCTCGTCGACTTCGATGCGGGTGCGGGCAAAACAGATCGCAAGCTCCGGGGACTCCACGTCGAGGATGCGGCCCAGGGCCGCGAGCCGATAGGGGCGGCCCACGACGTAGGCCGTCTGCGGAATTCTCGGAGCCTCGCCCTGCGTGGCGCTGCGGGCGATCACGATGTGCTCGGGGTCCTTCAGGTGCGCCTCGGCAATGCTCTGGATGCGCGTCGGAAGCGTGGCCGAAAAAAGCGCCGTCTGATGCTCTTCGGGAAGTTCAGCGAGAATCGCCTCAAGCTCGTCGGCAAAGCCCATGTCGAGCATTTCATCGGCCTCGTCGAGCACGAGCGCCTTGATGCCCGAGAGATTGAGCGTGTCGCGGCGAAGATGGTCAAGGGCGCGGCCGGGCGTGGCAACCACGACGTGCACGCCGCGCTTTAAAAGGCGGATCTGGCGGCCGTATTCCTGGCCGCCGTAAATCGGCGCAACCTCGATGCCGACGTCCTTGCCAAAGCCGAGAAAACTTTCGCAGACCTGCAGGCACAGCTCGCGCGTGGGCGTGAGCACGAGTACGCAGGGAACGCCCGCGGCGTGGCCCGCGACGTAGCGCTCCACAAGCGGCAGCCCGAAGGCGGCGGTCTTGCCCGTGCCGGTGGCGGCCTGTCCGAGAACGTCGCGGCCGGCGAGCAGCACCGGAATGGCGGCCTTCTGGATCGGGGTGGGCTCTTCGTAGCCCAGATCGGCAAGAGCCTTAACAATCGGGGCCGAGAGCCCCAGGTCAGCAAAAGCGTTGGTCATGTGTGCGTGAGTGCCGCGTGCGCAGGATGTTTGGTGTGCGCGAGAGCCTCAAAAATTGGGTGGACAAAACATGCGAAAAGGCCCGCCTGGTGCCGCACGGTTTTCTTGAAGCCAAGAAAACCGGCCGCGCCCGAAGCGAGCCTTGCCGCAGGTGCGCACAAGAGCAAAGAGTCTTGTGCGCATGCGAGTGTGCAACCGTCCTTGATTAGGAGGCGGAAGCAGCCGGCGTGGCGGCGGCGGGAGCCGCAGCAGCCGCGGTGTCGGCAGCGGCAGGAGCAGCCGTGTCGTCGGTAATCGTGGTCACCGTCGCCACGGTCATTTCGGGCTGAACGGCGGTCACGTTCTCGGGCAGCTTCAGGTCGGCAACGCGCAGCGTGCTCTGGCTGGTCATGCCGGAGAGATCGACGTCGATGAACTCGGGCAGATCCTTGGGCAGGCAGGAGACTTCGATGGTGGAGACCAGACGGCTCACGAAGCCCTTGTCGATCTTGACGGCGGGGCTGTTTTCGTCGCCGAAGAAGTGCAGCGGCACGCGCATCGTCACGTTGGCGTTGGCGTCAATGCGCTGGAAGTCGACGTGCAGCACCTGGGGCTTGTAGGGGTGCATCTGGAAAGCACGCAGCACGACGAGTTCGTCCTTGCCGTCCAGTTCCATGGTGAGGATCGAGGAGTGGAACTTTTCCTTCTGCAGATCGTAGTAAAGCTCGTTGTGATCAACCTCAATCGGGGTGGCGGCAACGTTCATGCCGTAAACGATGCCGGGAACCTTGGCCTCACGGCGCAGGCGGCGGCTCGCACTCGTACCTTGCGTCTTGCGGGTAGCGGCGACGAATTTCATGGGTGAAATCTCCAAAATGAAAACAAAAAAGTGCCCGCGGCCGCGACCAGCCGCCGGGCAGTTTCACAAAGTGAATGAAAGCGGCAAGTTTACTCGTTGAAGAGCTCGCTCACCGAATCTTCGCGCGCGATGCGCGAAATCGTTTCGCCCACCAAAGGTGCGCAGCTGAGCTGGCGGATCTTCGGGCAGGCCTGTGCTTCGGGACGCAGCGGAATGGTGTCGGTCACGACCACTTCGTCCAAAGCGGAATTCTTGATGCGCTCGATGGCGTTTCCGGAGAAGACCGGGTGCGCCGCGTAGGCGAGCACGCGGGTGGCACCGCGCTCCTTGAGGGCGCCGGCGGCGTTGCACAGCGTCCCGGCCGTGTCGACGATGTCGTCGGTGATCACGCAGGTGCGGCCGCGGACTTCGCCGATGATGTTCATGATTTCGGCGACGTTGGCGCGCGGACGGCGCTTGTCGATGATGGCGAGGTCAACGCCGAGCTCCTTGGCCATGGCGCGTGCGCGCACGACGCCGCCCACGTCGGGGGAGACCACCATCAGGTCGGGGTACTGGTGCGCGAGCAGGTCGTTGAGCAGCACCGGGGTCGAGTAGATGTTGTCGACCGGGACGTCGAAGAAGCCCTGGATCTGGTCGGCATGCAGATCCATCGTCAGCACGCGGTCGATGCCCACGCTCTGGAGCATGTTGGCGACGACCTTGGCCGAAATGGCCACGCGGGCTGAACGCGGACGGCGGTCCTGACGGGCGTAGCCGTAGTAGGGCATCACGGCCGTGATGCGGCGCGCGGAAGCGCGGCGCAGCGCATCGGTCATGATCATCAGCTCCATCAGATTGTCGTTCGTGGGAGCGCAGGTGCTCTGCAGCACGAACGCGTCGCAGCCTCGGACGTTCTCGTTGATTTCAACCATCACCTCTCCGTCGGAGAAGCGGTTGACCGTCGCGCGACCGAGCGGAATGTTGAGATACTGCGCCACCGCATGGGCAAGCTTGGGATTGGCGTTGCCTGAGAAGACCTTCAGACTGTCCGAAACCATGATGTGTTCTCTAAGTGCTTTGCCGTCGAGACTGCAAGCTCTGGCGGCGGTGTCAATGACCTGCAGCAGAAAGCCCGCCATGAACCGCGCGAGTGCGTTCTGCCGCCCCAACACGAAATAAAAAAAACAAGCGCAAAAACTGGCCTGCCCTTGCCGGGTAGGCTCGCCTTGGGCTTAATCAATACTGGCAGGGGTGGAAGGATTCGAACCTTCGCATACCGGAATCAAAATCCGGTGCCTTAACCGCTTGGCGACACCCCTGTGACTCGTGCAAGCATCCCATTTTATCCGATCCGTGGAAATCCGCCTTAAAAGCGCGTCTCAAGCATCGCCTTGAGCGGATGTGCATGCAGCGTTTTTGCCACATAACCCTGCGTGTGTTCGGGCAGTTTCTTTATAAGCTCTGCGGCGGCCTCGGGCGTTGCGGCCCAGGCAAAGACGGCCGAGCCCGAGCCCGTCATGCGGGCTGCGCCGCCCGCGGCGGAGAGTGCCTCAAGGGCCTCTTCAACGCCCGGATTGATGCGGCGCGCGACGGCTTCAAGGTCGTTGTGACCGGGAAGCGTCGGCCACTGCGCAAACAACGATCGCGCAAGCGCACGGCCCTTGCCGGAATCACCACCGGAATCGGAAAAGTCCGTTATTTTCAATGATTTCGTATCCCTTGTCAAGGCGGGATCGGTGAAGACCGCAGCCGTCGACGTAGGCTCCGAGGGCATCGCGATCGCCCAGCAGGAATTGGGCACCGGCACCTCGATCAGACGCTCGCCGATGCCCGAGGCAAAGGCGTTGCGCCCGAAGATGAAAAAGGGGACGTCGGCGCCAAGCTGCGCGGCAAGCGCCCTGAGCGCATCGTCGTCCATTTCGATGCCCCAGAGGCGGTTGAGTGCAAGAAGCGTCGTTGCCGCGTCGCTCGATCCCCCGCCCATGCCGGCGCCTGCGGGAATTCGCTTCGTGACGCGAATGCGTGCGCCGGGCCTCGTGCCCGAGGCCTGCTGCAGAAGGCGCGCGGCCCGCACGCAGAGGTCGCGCTCGGGATCGCCGATCACGTCGCCCGTGCGCTCGATGCGGCCGGCGTCCAAAACCTCAATGTCGATCGTGTCGGCGAGGTCGATGAGAATGAAGACGCTCTCCAGAAGATGCATGCCGTCCTCGCGCCGGCCCGTGACGTGCAAAAAGAGATTGAGCTTGGCTGGAGCCGGAAGGTTGGTGAGCCGGGAGACGATGTTCGGCATGGCGTTTCAGAAAAGAAGAATGACCTGCCCGCAGAAAATGGAAAATCAGAAATCGGACGGCGGGGAAGGCCGTCGGGGCGACTTCAAAGACCTGTTGTGGCGCGGGGCGCCTTGAAGTCTAGTGATCGACCGTAAGCGTGAGCGTCACGCCGCTGCCCGCAAGGTCGAGCACGGCAGGCCGCCCGTCGGCCAGGCGCCGCCTGATCTCGATGCGCCAGCCAAGCTGCTCGAAGGCCTCGGCCGAGAGCGTGCGGCTTGCCGTCTCGGGCGCGGGCTTGCCCGCAAGCCAGCTCTTGAGATGCGTCATCGGAAGCGAAAACCCGAAGGCATCAAGCATGAGCGTCTGCGCGTCGGGCGCCGTCACCGTCGGATGGTTTCCCTGCTCGAGCACGGCGCCCGCGGCGGTGACCGTCACGCGCCCGAGTACGCCGTAAAGCGGCGTGAGAAGCTCGAGCTCCTCGCGTCCGGGAGCCTCCGTGTAGCGGTAGCGCCCGCTTGCGCTTTCCGTTTTTCCATTGCGGCTGATGCGCCCAGAAAAGCGCCCGGCCGCGACGCGCTCGCCCGCCGGGGGAAGGCTGCTGCAGCCCGTCAGAAACAGTGCAGGAACCGCGGCAACGAGCGCGGCGTGGCCGGCAAGGGCCGAAGCCGCCCGCAGCAGATTGCGGCGGTTGACGGCGTGCCGGGTGCGGCGAGCGCCGTCGCGCACGGAGCGGCCGGCGTTGACGGCATCAATGGTGCTGACCGTCGTGACCGTGGGGGCGGTTCCGGCAGCTGCGCGGGAAATCTGGGCAGTCTTGGACATCGTGGGGATGGGTGTTCAGAGAGGTCCGACGAAGTGCTCTTACCGAATCGACTTCTGCGGGGAAAGCCGCGACTTGAGCTCTTTGGCCCGGGCGTTCTTCGGATCGGCCTTGAGGACTTCATCGAGAACCGCGAGGGCTTCCTTCGTGCGCTGCTGTGCGTGCAGAACCTCGGCCAAATGCACGCCGATCTCCTGATCGCCCGGCTCAATCAGGCGCGCCTGCTTCAACAGCTTTTCGGCTTCGGCAAGCTTTCCCTGCTTGAAGCGCAGCCACCCGAGCGAATCGGTGACGTAGGGGTCGCGCCCGTTCGTGAGGCTCATCGCCTTTTCAATGAGCGCCGCGGCTTCCGTAAGCCGTTCGCCGCGCTCAAGCCACATGTAGCCCAGGGAGTTGTAGCCGTTGGGATTGTCCGGCATGAGCTTGATGAAGGAGGAAAGAAGCGCCTCGGCAGCAGCGTAGCGCCCAACCTCGTTGGCGGGCATCGCCGTGTGGTAGATGAGCTCGGCGTCCCGGGGCGTTGCCTTGATCGCCTCAAGGAGAACGTCGATCGTCTCGCTCTTGCGGCCGGCGTTTAAAAGAAGTCCCGCGCACGAGCGCAGAAGCGAGGACTTCTGCGCGGTGTTGTTGACGCGGATCGACTTCAGCACCCGGCAGGCATCGTCGATGCGCTTGCGGCTTGCGTGAATCTCGACTTGCATGATGCGGGCGGCCTGGTACTTCTAGCACCTTTCAACCTTG
>USAL01000026.1 GCA_900552545.1 uncultured Sutterella sp.
AAACCTCCTTTTGATACATGGCTTATAGCCGTATTCGTTTTGAGATTCAAAATTCCGCAACGATGACCTTAGTTCAAGTGCACCACAAACGAAACGAGAAGGTGCACCACGCCCCAGATTATGGGTGGTGAGCTGAATAATTCCGTCTCAGACGCAAGCGTAAATTTCCACTTTGACGCAATGAGATCTTTCCAGTCAAAAGAAGGAAAGATCATATGACGAGGAGTTGAAGGACTCTTGGGGGGCGTTCAGTTTGGTCGTCTGTCATCAAAGGGGAGACTGGCATCTGTTTGGAGGCTGCCATGCCCCTATGGTCGCTCAATCTCCAAGTCCGGGTAGGGGATTTCAAAGTGCCGGTACCAGAATTTCCAGGAATCGACAAAGGAGCTGTAGAAGTATCGATGGATGGTTTCAATCAGGGACTTCATCACTGCATCGTCGGCATCAGTTTCGCGGCAGCACAGCTGATTGTCCCAAGGCTGAAAGTGCCAGCCGGGAAGGACAGGGACGATTTCGTTTCGTGAAAGTTCCTGAGAGACGAGTGCCAGGTCGATGTTGAGCGCAATGCCCTGGCCTTCAATGAGCATTTGCCGACAGGATGAGCCGGTCCCGCGAAGCAGTCCGGGGCAGGAGGCAAAGCAGTAGCGTTTCCTTCCCTTGAAGATGTAGTCCGTGCGGGGACGTCCTGCCCAATTGCGGTTCGTGACGAGCAACTTGTGTTGCATGAGGTCTTCGGGAGCCCGGGGCGCAGGGTGTTTCTTCAGGTAGCGTGCCGAGGCAAGCAGCATCGTGACGTTGCAGTAAAGCGGTTCGGCACGTACTCCCGGCCAGTTGTCCGGCTTATAGGGAAGCACGACCAGCTCCACGACCTGTCGCGTCAGGTCGTCCAACCCTCTGTCAGCGTAGATGTCTACGCGCAGGTTGGGATGCTTGCCTTTTACTTCGTCGATCGCGGTCAGAATCGACTGAACGTTCATGTTGGCAGGCGTGGACAAGCGGATCACTCGTTTGATGTCGAGTGACGAGGCGGCGATGCGGCCGATTTCATCGGCTGCCTCCACCATGCGGCGAGCTGCCGGGAGCAGCGCAAGAAAAAGTTCAGTGGGATGTGCAGGACGAACGGTACGGTCGAAGAGCTCACCTCCCAATTCCTTTTCAAGTTCGGCAACAAGTCGCGAGACCGCCTGCTGGGTGAGACCGAGGGCCGCTGCGGCTTCCTTCAGGCTCCCCTCGCGGGAGAATGCAACCAGAATTCGCCAGATCGTGACATTGTCGATGCGATGCATGACGTGTATTTGATGATGAAAATATTCTTAAATTGAAGAATAATTTATCAGAATTGACAAGTAAAGCTTCTCAGGACTGCTGATTTGGCATGTCGACGTTTCGTGATAATAGGTGCGCAGTGCTTCCGTCACGGAGTGTCTTTGAAACGGTGAATTGTTTTCCCGAAGGAGGAGTTTTCTCCGAGCGGTGACTGCATGGTGAAAGCTTTGCCCACACAGGATTGATTGCCTGGGAGGGGACGGCCGATGTTGTTTCCGGTTCGATCCTTAGTCAGCCCTCAGGCCGAAACGAAAGGAAAAAATGCAAGGCGCAAGTGGTATGCCTTGCCCTGGTGCGGCTTAGATCCCAGGAAAGGAGAACAGTCATGAGAACAACGGCTTTGGCAGTGGCGACGATCGTCTCCATTGCCACGATGAATGCCTACGCCCTTGGCACCGACCGGGCTGCAGGTACAAAGGTGGTTCAGCCCAAGAACCCCGTCGATGCGAAGGTTTGCCTTGCTTGCCACAACACGGCGATCAAGACGCTCACCCTGCGCGGTGCTCACAAGGACGTCAACTGCGCTTCCTGTCACGATATCAAGCCCGAACACATGAAGGCGCCTTCGGCCAAGAATCGTCCGACTACGCACTTCGAGTATGCGGCCTGCGGACAGTGTCATCCGGCGCAGCCCAAGGATCTGATGGATCCCAAATACCACTACGAGTGGGCTTTGAAGTATGCGCCGCCCGCCTACAGCGGCATGCGCGATATCTACGGCGACAACCAGTACCGCTCGAACCAGTACCGTCTGCCGCGGTTCCATGCCAACATCGTTACCGACCTGATCACGGTCCGCTCCGACGGCCGCTTTGCCTACAAGGACTACAAGGATCTTTCCAAACCCGTGGGTCCGCGTACTGAAGCGACGGTCGATACGCGTCCCGAAGAGGGTGACAGGATCGGCACTAAGGACGATGTTATGTCGCTCACTTGGCGTCCTCACAAAGGGCGCGAAGTCATGGGACGTTCAGACTGTCTGAAGTGCAAAACCGTCGATCACCTGATGGAGTACGCCTATCTCGGCAAGGACAAGCCGGGCGTGGGACTTGTCTTCGACGATCCCGATGCCAAGGTGGTCAAGGCGGTCAACAATAGTTTCAATTGCGTGACCTGCCATGATCCGCACTCGGCGGAACCACGCATTACGTTCGATCATGTGATTGAGTCCATGACGCATCCGGACTTCAAGGACTTCCGCTATCAGAAGAATGCGGGATCGCTTGCCTATCCGAAGGTTGAAGTGCTCAGCATGGGCGTGCGCGGATACGAGCGCAAGATCGCCATCCTTGAGCGCTACAACTCGAACTACATGTGCGGTCAGTGTCACATGGGGCACAACCGTTCCTCTTCTTGGTACGATGCCAAGACGAACAAGCTTTTGCACAAGGCCAATATCAGAGACGGCGAGGGCTGGTGGGTCGGCACGACCTTCGCCTCCAATCCTCTGGAATGGTGGAACATCGTCTACAAGAAGGGCATGCACAACGGCATTGACGCTGCCACCGGCGTGAAGACTGTGGGCACCGATCACTATCATATGGAAACCCTGACGGGTTCCAAGCACGGTCAGGCCGGCGTGGGCTGCGTTGACTGCCACTTTGCCAAGAAGGCGGACGGAACGCTTGAACATCAACCGAGTCTGCCGCGCATGAAGTACAAGAATACGTGCGCCCGCAGCGAATGCCATGGCAATCCGAAGGGAGACAACTGGTCCGAAGGGCAGGCAGCCTATATGGTGCAGGTGATCCAGCAGCGCTATCGCATTCATCAGGATCGTCTCGAGCGCTACGGCAAGCAGGCCCGGGATCTTCTCATCAAGGCAAAGAACGGCGACGTGAAGATCCCGAAAACCGAGTACGACGCTCTGAAGATTGCCTTCAGTCAGTACCTCACGGTTCGCGGTTGGTACTCTTCAGACTACTCCAACGGTGTGCATGATCCGTCCGGGTTTGAAAAGACCTCCTCAATCGTGATCAAGCGCCTGCGGTCGGCAACGGATGCGGCGCAGAAGGCATCCTCAAAGGCCGAAGCCAAGAGCGTCGCGCAAAAGTAGTCTTTTGCCCGCTTGTCATTCTGTGATGCAAGTGCAGTCTCTTTTGCGGAGATGGCGCCTCTGTCGGGGCGCCGTCTTGTCCGGCGAAAGGGGCTGTGCTGCATGTGCCGCCGGCTGCGGTCCAACCAGGATGAAGCGGCGGATCGCTTCAGGTACGGGCCCGGCCGTCAAGTCCCCCTGAAAGCCGGAGGAACCATCTTGACGTCCCTGTTTGTTTCGATGTCGCTTCTGCCATGATGCCTTTGATACGGATTTTGCGGAAGCTGCCGCTGGCAATCGGCATCGCAAGCGGTCTTGTCCTCATCATCATCATGGGGTGGGCGAGCTTTGCGAACAACGCCGAACGTCTGGCTCAGGGGCCCGTCATGGCAGTGGCCAGTGCGGGGCTCGTGGTTTCGCTCGTGCTTTATCTTGCGGGATTGCTGCGGCATCCGGTCGGAAGCGTTCGCTACTGGGGACTGGTGCTGCTGCACGCGGGGCTTGCGGCGCTGTTTTCCGGATTGATGCTCAATGAAACCTTCGGCAGCCGAGGGTTCGTCTTTCTGCCGGAAAAAGGCTCGACGCATTCTTTTGTGGGTTACGACGAAAAGGATTACCCGCTTCCTTTCGAGATTACGTTACGGGATTTCTCGGCGCGTGCCTATGCCGATACGATGCGCGTGCGCGACTATGTTTCGCAGGTGGCAATCGACGGCAAGGACTATACGATCGCCGTGAATGCGCCGGTGACGGTGTCGGGGTTTGAGCTTTTCCAGCACGACTGCGGGTTCGAGGCGGCGGCCGGGCACCCGTTTGCAGTGCTGCTTAAGGTTGACGGCATTGCGAAGGTCATCCGTGTGCGCATGGGTGAGAGTTTCCTGGTCGGCAATCGCTTTATGGGTGTCGTGCGCGACTTTCTGCCCTCGGCTTCAAGGGCGGAAACCGATGCCGGGAAGGGGACGCACGACGGCAGCGTCGTCATGACGACGGGGCGTGACGTGATTCTCAATCCGGCATTTCTCGTTGAGCTTGAGAACGACTTCGGCGACAAGCGAGTGCAATGGGTGTTTCCGGAAGAGCCGAAAACCGCTGTCTTCGACATTTCCGATGCCGCTGCAGACGGTGAAGGTGCAAGTGTGGAAATTCTTCCGCAGTCATTTCCGGGTGTGGAGTACACGGTGCTTTCCGTTGTGCGCGCGCCCTTTAATCCATTGATTTTTGCGGGCGTCAGTCTTGCCTGCATCGGCATGCTTTTCTTCTACGTTTTCGGTCGGAGTCGTGCATGAGCACCGGGGAATTCTTCAACATCGCGGCGGTGCTTCTGATCCTTGCAGGTGTCATTGCGCTTGTCGGTGCGGTATTCAAAACCTACCGCGCCGCGGGCGTGGTGCTGGCAATCAACGCGGTTGCTCTGCTTTTCATGGCTGCGGGTTTCGGTCTGCGTTGGAAGTACTACATCGACACGATGAACGTGGGCTGGCTGCTTGCCTTTCCGGTTTCGACCTTCTATGAGTCGGCAACGTTTTTCCTGATGTCGCTTCTTGCTGCCTTTCTCGGGGTGTTCGGTTTTCGGGCAGGGAAGATGAAGAAGGAAGGGGGAGCCAAAGACTGTGCCCGTCCGGAGATTTCGCAGACAACTGAAGGCCTGACCTGGTTTGCCGTCGACTTCTCTGCCGGAATCGGCATTTTGGGGCTGAGTTTGGCAAACATCTCTTCGGAGCCCGTACTCTTTTTACCGTCTCTGAAAAGCTACTGGCTTCTTGTGCATGTCGCTCTGAGCTTCATCGCATACGGCATGTTTGCACTTGCGGCGATCCTAGCGGTTTTGGCGCTTTGCCGCAGCGACGGCCGTGAGGCCAACATGGCACGCATCCGCGCGCTTGTGCGCGCGGGCATCGTTGTCTTCACGATCGGCGGCATTTTCTTTGGCGCTCTCTGGGCGCAGACCTCCTGGGGACGCTTCTGGGCCTGGGATCCCAAGGAGACCTGGGCCTTCGTCACCTGGTGCTGCTATCTTGCGCTCATTCACTTTGACCGCAACAACAGGCTCTCCCCAAAGAAGTTGTCCATCTTTGCGATCATGAATTTCGTCGTGGTGATCTTTACCTTCGTAGGCGTCAACATGCTCTTTGCCGGGTTGCACAGCTATGCGCTGATTGACTCCGGTGTCTGAAAAAATTAGGCAGAAGCCGCCGCGGCACGTCTTCATCGTCTTTCGACGATTTCCGCCTGCGGCCGGCTTCAAGGATGAGCGCGGCAACGCTCGTCGGGTGCGAGATGCAGGCAATGGTCGTTTCCTTGCGCACCTGCCCGGCGTGCGCGCCGTTGCTTGCCGGCCACGCAGTCGAGTCTTGAAGAAGAAACCAAAAATGGGAAAGGCCGCAGAAGCAATGCGGGAAACGCAAGACACACAAGAAACCATGAAACGCGACGATGGACGCGCGGCAGCCGCAGGAGGTGGTGTGGGGTGCGGGGGTTCAGCAGGGACTGATTAGGGGCGGCTTTGATTGAGGGAGGGGTGCTGCGAGAAAAGAAATTTTCAGACGCCGGATAAAAGAAGACCCCACCTGTTGCAGATAACCTCGAAAGGCCATAGCTGTGTGGGGTACGCTTGGTCGTTATTTTAGAGGGGATCGCGCCGTTTGTGTGCGATGGCGGCCTCTTCCTGCAAGGCAGTGTCGGCACGATTCGTTGATTGGGCCGTGCGGCTAATTTTTAGACAACAAAAAAGCAGCTCGAAGCTGCCTTGACGGTGATCGTGGTGCGCGGTACTGGATTCGAACCAGTGACCCCCGCCGTGTGAAGGCGATGCTCTACCACTGAGCCAACCGCGCGATCATATACAGATTGTCTTCTCTTGTCGAGAGAATCGACATTGTACTTAAACATTTGAAAAAAGCAAATTTGCCTCACCGTCAACCGCCGGCGCCGGCTGAAAGCCTCCCGGCGCATGCTCTGTGGCGCAAAAGGCGCTGAGGGAGGCTAAGCTGCGAACGCCGCGAACGCAGCGGAGGCTAAACCGTGCGGATCAGCGTGCCGCTCGGCACCCGCAGAATCCGCGTCTTGCCGTTGCTGAGCCGCAGTGCGATCTCGTTGGCGTTGATGTTGCCGCCGACGACATCCTTTGAGATGAGTGCGCGCAGCAGGACGCCCGAGGGCGGTCGGCGCAGCGCGGCCTTGCCCGAGTCGTAGACAAGCAGCGCGTAGTCGTCCGTGCAGTCGGCGCTCACGACCCTGGAGGCACCGAGGCTTTTGAGCAGCGTTCCTTTGTCCGAATAGAGATAGGCGCGCTTGTTCTTGATGGTGACGAACATGGAAATCCAGCCTTTGCAAAAACGAACGTTTGCAGTTGAAGAATCGTGTTTTTCTGACCCATCATAGTGTCCGGTCTCCGCACAGGGCCAGAACGGGGACCGGACGTGTGGCAAAACAGACTCTCATCAGGTTTCGTGGACTGACTGCCAGCCGTTTGGACACGACAAAACGCCGCCAACGGCGTTAGAGGCGGCATCGGCGGCCGTCATCAGGGGCTGTCCGGGGCTCATGGTGCAGGACGCCCTTGGCTACAATCGCGATCATCAATTCATTGCCCTGCGCCTGCGGCGCAGCTCGTTTCACTTTCCCATTGCCTGCGACATGAGCTCCTTTACCCGCATTCTCGGCATCGACCCGGGCCTGAACCATACGGGCTTCGGCGTTATCGATGCCGCAGGCGACAAGCTCACGCTTGTGACGGCCGGCTGCATTCACGTCGAAAAGGGGATGCTCAGCAAGCGGCTCGGCATCATCCACCGGGAGCTTGCGAGGAGCATTGAGGAGACCAAGCCCACAATGGCCTCCGCGGAAATCGTCTTTGTCAACGTCAACCCGCGCTCGACATTGCTTTTGGGGCAGGCGCGCGGCGCGGCGCTTGCCTGCGCGGCCGTTTGTGGACTGGAGGTGGCCGAGTACACCCCGAGCGAAATCAAGAACGCAGTTGTAGGCACGGGTCGGGCGACGAAGGAGCAGGTGCAGATGATGGTGCAGAAGCTTCTGGGAATTCGCGGCGACCTGCAGGCCGACGCGGCAGATGCGCTGGCGTGCGCCGTCACCTGTGCGCACGCCGTGCACCTCTCGCAGATGACGGGCGAGTCCGCCGCGGCGGCGCTGCAGCGCTTGAAGCCCGCACGGCGCCGCACGGGCCGCAACGCCTGGGAGCAGCTTGCCGCAGGACGCGGAGCGCTTGCCCAGTCCGGCTAACCGACGAACACACCGCACCGGATGCGGCCGGGGCGCCTGCGCGCCTTGAGGTGCATTCGGATTCAATCACGACAAAAGGAACAGCACAAAAAGGAACAGCACAATCATGATCGGCCGCATTCAAGGCAGGCTTCTTGAAAAGAACCCTCCGCAGATTCTTGTCGACGTGCACGGCGTCGGGTACGAAATCGACGTGCCGATGTCAAGCTTTTACAACCTGCCCGACGTGGGCGGGGAGGTAACGCTTCTCACCCACTTTGTGGTGCGCGAGGATGCGCAGCTTCTCTACGGTTTTCTTACCGCAGCCGAGCGCGAGGCCTTTCGGCTCTTGATCCGTATTTCGGGCATCGGCGCGCGCACGGCGCTCTCGATTCTCTCGGGCATGAGCGTGGAGATGCTCGCGCAGGCGATCAGTATGCAGGATACGGCCATGCTCACCCGCGTGCCTGGCATCGGCAAGAAGACGGCCGAGCGGCTCGTGCTTGAGCTCAAGGGCAAGATCGGCGCCGACCTCACGGGTGTGACGTTGGGTGCCACCGCAAACGACGCGCGCACCGATGTCGTAAGCGCCCTCATTGCGCTGGGCTACTCCGAGCGCGAGGCGCTTGCCGCCGCCAAGCGCCTGCCCGAGGATATTTCGGTGAGTGACGGCATCCGCGAGGCCTTAAAATCGATGAGCAAGTAGCGCACGAAAAGCGGGCGGCCGCGGCCGCCTGATGCCTGTGCCGCCCATGTTTTGATGAAGTCTTTTTCGCTTCTTTTGAACCGCTTTATTCATGCAATCCGTCGAACGCGTCGTTGCCGCCACGAGCAACAGCCCCAATGAAGACAATGTGGACCGCGCTCTGCGCCCGGAGCGTCTGGCCGACTACGTGGGCCAGCCCGCGGTGTGCGAGCAGCTTGAGGTCTTCATTACGGCGGCCCGCCAGCGAGGCGAGCCTCTGGACCACCTGCTGCTCTTCGGACCGCCGGGCCTGGGCAAGACGACGCTTGCGCACATCGTGGCCCGCGAGATGGGCGTCAACCTGCGGCAGACCTCGGGCCCGGTGCTCGAGCGTCCGGGCGATCTGGCGGCGCTTCTCACAAACCTCGAGCGCAACGACGTGCTCTTTATCGACGAAATCCATCGTCTGAGCCCGGTGGTCGAGGAAATTCTCTATCCGGCGCTTGAGGACTATCAGATCGACATCATGATTGGCGAGGGGCCGGCTGCGCGCTCGATCAAGCTCGATCTGCCGCCCTTTACGCTCATCGGCGCCACGACCCGCGCGGGGTCGCTCACCAACCCCCTGCGCGCGCGTTTCGGCATCATCAGCCAGCTGCAGTTCTACAGCACCGAGGATCTCGCGCACATCGTGCGCCGCTCGGCCGGCCTTCTGAAGGTTGCGATCGAAGACGCGGGCGCCCTTGAGATTGCGCGCCGCTCGCGCGGAACGCCGCGAATCGCCAATCGTCTTTTGCGGCGCGTGCGCGACTACGCGCAGGTGCGCCACGACGGGCTCATCACCGCCGAAATCGCCGATGCGGCCTTGCGGATGCTCGCCGTCGACGGCATGGGACTTGATGCGGTCGACCAGAAGTTTCTTCTGACGATCATGGAAAAGTTCGCGGGCGGCCCCGTGGGCATCGACAATCTCGCAAGCGCCTTGGGCGAAGACCGCGATACGTTGGAAGACGTGGTCGAGCCCTATCTCATCCAGCAGGGACTGGTGCAACGAACGCCACGCGGCCGCGTGGCGACGCCTGCGGCCTACCGCCACTTCGGACTGATCGAGACCAGCGCGGCGGCGGGCCCCATGCGAGACCTCTTTGCGGAGCCGGTGCCTGCCAGCGACGAGCGCGGCTAGGGACTTCCGGGCTTCGGGAAAGCTCTGCGCAAGCGCACGAACCCACAACCGGAACCCACAACAAGACGGCGCCCTTTGCCTTGTGCACATGGCTCTGCACGCAAGGCAAAGGACGCCGTTTTTTCAACATTCAACCGACCCGGCGCGCGGCTTCTTTGAAGCGGGCGCCGGAGCCGGGAGATTAGACCCAGCCGTTCTTTCTGAAGTCGCGCAGCGCTTCGCAGAAGAACTTCATGTCGTCGGCCGTGCCGAGCGAAATGCGGCACCACTCGAGGGCGGGCGGGAAGGGACGGCCCACGAGGATGTGGCGCTCCTTCAACATGCGGTCGGCAAAGGGCTTGAGCGGCGCCTTGAGGTTCATGAAGGCGAAGTTCGTCTGGCTCGGGAGATACTCGATGCCGAGTTCGTCGAGCGTGGCAAAGAGAATGCCGCGGGCCTTGGTGTTTTCGTTGCGGCTCGTCTCAATGAAGACCTTGTCGTCGATTTCGGCAAGCGCCGCGCGGATGGCGACGATGTTGATCATCACGTCGTAGGCCACCTGCTTGCGGATTGTCTTGATCACTTCGGGGGCGGCGTAGGCAAAGCCCAGACGGAGACCCGCCATGGCAAAGATCTTCGAGAAAGTCTTCAGCACGCAGACGTTGTCAAGGCCTTCGTCAACGAGCGTCTTGCAGGAAATGAAGGACGGATCGGTCACGTACTCGGCATAGGCTTCGTCGATCACGAAGAACGTGTTGCGCGGACGGCTGCGGATCCAGGCCACGAGCTTGGCGCAGTCGGCGATCGTCGAGGTGGGGTTGTTCGGGTTGACGAAGTACACGATCGAGTGGCCCTTGTGGGCGGCGACGGCCTTGCGCATGGCGTCGATGTCGATCGACCACTTCGGCCCCATCGGCAGCTTGACGACCTTGACGCCGTTCTTGACGGCCGTGTCCTCACCGTCGCTGTAGGTGAGCGCCGGCACGAAGAGCACCGTATCGGGCGTGATGTGCGACTCGATGCTCGCGCGAATCGACTCGGCCGAGCCGTGCGAGAGCATGATGTTCTCGGGCTTGCCGCCCATGAAGGCGGCGCAGGCCTTGCGCATCTGCTCACAGGCGACGAAGGGATAGTAGGAGGCCTCGGAGAGAGCCTGCATGGCGGCCTTCTTTGCCTTGGGGCTCATGCCGAGCAGGTTTTCGTTAAAGCTCAGATGCAGAGGCTTGTCGGCCGTGGGCGCCACGAAGGGCGGCACGACGAAGGCTTCGGACTCGGCTGCGGCTGCAGGCGCCTTGGCCGCGCAGCCCGCAAGAAACATCGCACCGGCGCTGGCGCCGGCGGCACGAAACAAATCGCGACGATTGATCGGCATGGTGTTGTTTTCTCCCGAAAAAATTCTGAATCTCTCTCTTTTCCTTGATCCTCGTCCGCGGGCGGCGAACCCGCCCGGGCGAGGCCCGCAGACGGCGCTGCCGGGACCGCGGGCTTAGGCATTCATTGTGCCAATAGGAAAACAGATGGCGCATCGCCCGAAGGAAGGCGACAAGCTTTTCGTGCACAACCTTTGAGCTCGTACATAAGTACTGGGAGAAAGTGCTTAAATCGGGCGTCTGAGAGGGCGCATCAAGAAGGGTGCGTCCGCCGCAGGCGTCGCCTTTTCACCAATACCCCGGTTGCCCTATCTGCCGCATCGACCGCATCGGCCTATTCGCCTGCCCCGCTCGTGCGGCGCTCGTCGCTGATGAGCGTGCGCAGGGTCTTCAGGAACTCCTCTGTGAGAATGCGCTTGGGCGCGGCGGCAGGCCACGCGAAGACCACGTCGGTCTTGAAGGCGGGCGCAAAGGGCAGAAACGCGATCTCGTCGTCGGGGCGCGTGATGCCGTCGATGCAGATGGCGTTGCCGCCTGCGCGCACGATGAGCGAGGCGTTGTAGAGGAGGTTGTAGCTCCCCACGATGTTGAGGCGCTCGAAGGGATAGTTGAGCCAGCCTGCCATGCGGCTGCGGATGAGCTGCTGCTTGGAAAAGTAAAGGGGGAGGTTCTCAAGATCCTTGGGCGAGACCGAGGTGCGGCCCGCCAGAGGCCCGTCGCGGCGCGTGAGCACGCCCCAGCGGTTTTGCTGCGGCAGCGTGACGTACTCGAACCCCTCAAGGTCGGCGGGCTGATTGAAGACGCCGAAGTTGGCAATGCCCATGCGAAGCGACTCGGCCGTGGTCTGGGCGTTGGAGCTCAGAAGATGAAAGCGCACGAGCGGGTGCGAGGCGCGAAAGCGCTCCGTTGCCTGCGCCACGATCTCCATGGCGGGCGTCTCTCCCGCCGAGATCGTCAGGTCGCCCGCAAGATCCTGCGAGGACATCGCCTCAAGCTTTGTTTTTTCAACGAGAGACAAAATCGCCTGCGCCTGCCGAAAGAGGTAGATGCCCTTTTCGGTGAGCTCGATGCGGCGCGTGGAGCGGTCAAAGAGCTTGTGTCCGAGCTCGTCTTCAAGGTCGGCGATCTGGCGGCTCAACGTGGGCTGCGTCACGAAAAGCTTTTCGGCTGCGGCCGTAAAGCTCTTTTGCCGTGCGATTTCGACGAAATAGCGAAGGCTCTTGAGATCCATGAGGACGTTTCTCCCGCTGTCTGAGAACCGGCAAAGCGGCAGCCCCCGGCATGAGGCCGCCTCCAGCTGTTTTTCGTTGCCGCTCTCCGTTGCCGTTGTCGTGATTGTACAAATGCCCGCCCCGGCCCCTTTGCTCGGGTTGCGGCAAATGCTTGCCTGATCCTGCAGGGTTGCGCTGCAAAAGAGTCTGAGCAGCGTCTGAACAGACCTGCGCAAGCCGGGTACGGGCCTTGAGGTTTTCTTATATGAAAAAATTATAAATCAATATGAGTATTTGATATTTGAATTATTAAAGGTGCGCTCTTACCATGCTCACCAAGAGCAGGAAGCCATCGGCACCGCCGCCGGAGTACGGTTGAGGCGCAACCGAGAACTTCTTCCTCCCGGACTTTCCTTGGCCAAGAAATCCCGACAAAGAGAAACAAAGCACATCGCGAAGACTTCAAAGACGTTGGGAGATTTGACATGCGAAACGACAATGCACCTTCGGCTGCCAGCCTGGGAATGATGGAACTGAACCGCCGCCGCTTTCTGACGTTTGCGGGCGCCGCAGCGGTTGCCTCGGTCGCGAGCATCGGGCGCGCCACGACCGCTGCGGACTCCGCCGCCTCCGCTTCCCGCCGCCTCAGCCGGCATGCACCCGTGCGGCACCTTGCGGCGCGCCGCTACCTGGAAAAGCTTGAGGTGTCGGTGATCGGCCTCGGGTGTCTGCCGATGGTGGGCTACTACGGCGGACACTATGAAAAGGCCGACATGATCGACCTCATCCGCCGGGCCTACGACTCGGGCGTGACGTTTTTCGATACGGCCGAGGTCTACGGGCCGCACACGAGCGAAGAGTGGGTGGGCGAAGCGCTTGCCCCGGTGCGCGACAAGGTCGTGATCGCCACGAAGTTCGGCTTCGACGTCGAAGAAGGGCGTCCCACGGAGCTCAACAGCCGGCCGGAGCATATCCGCCGCGCGGTCGAGGGGTCGCTGAAGCGCTTGAAGACCGACCACATCGATCTGCTCTATCAGCACCGCGTCGACCCGCAGGTGCCCGTCGAGGAGGTCGCAGGCGTCGTGGGCGATCTGATGCGCGAGGGCAAGGTGCTTCACTGGGGCATGTCGGAAGCTAGCAGCCGCAGCATCCGCCGCGCGCATGCCGTCACGCCGCTTACGGCGCTGCAGTCCGAGTACGGCGTCTGGTGGCGCGAGCCCGAGACGAAGACCTTTGCCACGCTCAAGGAGCTCGGAATCGGCTTTGTGCCCTACTGTCCCTTGTGCCGCGCTTTCCCGCTCGGAAACATCACGCCCGAGACGACGTTCAGCTCGCGGGACCGGCGCTCGACGCTGCCGCAGTTCACGCCCGAGGCGATGCGCCACAACTATCCCTTCGTGGAGCTGGTGGCGAAGTGGTCCAAGGACTCGGGCTGCACGCCCGCGCAGTTTGTCCTTGCCTGGATTCTGAGCCGAGGCGAGACGATTGCACCCATTCCCGGCACGACCAATCCGGCGCATCTCGACGACTTTTTGGGCGCAGTCGACGTGAACCTCTCGGCCGAGGCCTGGAAGCGATTTGATGAGGCGTTTCTGGCGATCGACCTCATGGGACATCGCGCCGATCCGCACACCGAAAGCCAGATCGACCACAGCTAGCCGCCGATGACCTTTCAGGGTGCCCTGCCTGCAGCGCAAAGCCTGCTGCAGGCGGGGCCGGAGCGTGGTTTTCGATGGTTTTTCGATGGTTTTTCTCGATGAGTCGACAACGTTTTTTGATTCGTTCTGCGGGCGCAGGCCTTGCAGCAGTTTTTCTGACACTTTTCTTTGGAGGCCAAGTGATGGCGCAGACGGTTGAAATGCGCATCGGCAACGCCGTGCATCAGGTTACGCTCAACGATAACGACGCCGCGCGCAGCTTTGCGGCTCGGCTGCCATTGACTCTTCAATTTGACGACTATGCGGGCACCGAGCGCATTGCCTATCTCAATCCCAAGCTCAAGGTGGGCGGAGCCCCCACGCACACGACGCCGAAGACGTGCGACCTCACCTACTACATTCCCTGGGGAAATTTGGCGGTATTCGTGCGCGACTTTCGCTTTTCCGAAAGTCTGGTGCCGCTCGGGCGCCTAAGTGAGGAAGGCTGCCGGGCGCTTGCCGCCAGCGGCGGCGAGCCGGTGGAATTCCGCCGCGCTGAAGGCAGGTAATTGCCGTCGTTTTCAACGACGAGGCAATGTTTTGCGACGATCGGTTTCGGGCCGGGTGGCAAAACGGCGCAGCAGGTGCGCGTCCTTTCTACGCGTTCCCGCTTTTTCCCAGGTTTTTCCGATTTCCTTCGTTGGTCACATTTTCACAAGAGAGGCTTTGGACATCATGACGATCTCTCGACGCATTTTCTTAAAGGGCGCTGCCGCGGGCGGCGCCGCAGCAGCCTTTGGCTTGAGCGCCGCCGCGCCTGCTGCAGCGGCCGCCATTGACCCCGCAAAGGCGATCATCATCTACTACTCGCGCACGGGAAGCACCGAGGCGATTGCCGAGGTGATTGCCAAGGAAACGGGCGCACGGGTTCTTCGCATTGACGTCAAGGACCCCTACGCCGCCTCCTACGGCGACATGACCGACATCGCCCGCAGCGAAGTGCGCCGCAAGGTCCGCCGCGAGCTCAGCACGACGATTCCCGATCTGTCGGGCTTTGACGTGGTCTTTCTGGGAAGCCCCTACTGGTGGGGAAGCCTCTCGGTGCCGATGGCCACTTTCCTGATGGACCACAACCTGGCTGGAAAGTGCGTCTATCCCTTCATCACGTCGGGAAGCTCGTCGCCCGCAGGGGCGCTCTCGCGCATCCGCGAGCTCTGCCCGCAGGCCGAGGTGGGCGAGTACTTCTACGTGCCGGGCTCGCAGGCGAGCGGCGCGGCCGATGACGTGAAGGCGTGGCTCAAGAAAATCAATAAATAGACCGGAAGGTCCGAAGTCCCTGACGACCATCAGGCCCTGATTGGGCCTGATGGGCTCTGAAGGCTTCTGACGGTTTGAGATCAAGGGAAATGGACGTCAATGGGCGTCTGCCGTGAGGCGCCCATTGTCCGATGCACCGCTTCTTCCAAGCAAAGGGGAAGCGGCTTATTTTTTGGTCGTGATGTCGATGCCGAAGAACTCTTTCGAGAGGCAAGAGAGTTCGCCCGAGTCGCGCATCGCCTTGATCGTGTCGTCGACCACCTTGCGCAGGCTTGCCGTATCCGCGCCCTTCTTGAGCGGGATGCCGATTTCGCCCGCCTCGGGCACGAAGAAGGCGATCTTGATGCCCGCATCCGGATGCGCGCGCATGTAGTCGGCGTAGGTCACTTCGGAATTGAGCGTGGCGTCGATGCGCCGCGCCCGCAGCAGCTCAAAGGTCTGGTTGAGGTCGTCGACCCCGGTCACCTTGGCGCCCGCCTTTTCGGCCGTCTCGGCATAGGTGCTTGAGATCGTGTTGGCGGTGTGCTTGCCCTTGAGGTCTGCCATCGTCTTCATGTCGCTGCGATCGTTGTTGACGATCACGGCCACGCGGTCAAAGGCGTAGGGCGTGGAGAAGTCGTAGGCGCGCTGGCGCTCGGGCGTGATGCCGACGCCGTTGATCATGAGATCGTACCGGCCGGCGTCAAGCCCCGCGAGAAGCCCGTCCCACTTGCCTTCGATGAACTCGGCCTTGACGCCGATTGCCTGGGCGAGGTTTTTTCCGACGGCGACGTCAAAGCCCGTGAGCTCGCCCTTGGCATCATGAAAGGTCCACGGCGACCAGGTGCCTTCCATGGCGATCGTGACGACGCCGCGCGCCTTGATGCGGGAGAGAAGATCACCCGAGGCGATCTGCGCGCTTGCGGCGGCCTCGGAGGAGGCCGCACCCGAGGCGCCCTCGTCCTTTGAGCAGCCCGAAAGAAGGCCAGTCGCGGCCGTGCAGGCAAGAGCCGCAAAAAGCGTGCGTTTCAAAAAGAGTCGCTTGGTCGTGAGCATGTGCGAGATGTCCTTAAAAATTTCTGCGCCGGCGCTGTGCCGGGCGCGGAAAGGATGAAAAGCGTTAGGAAAGCGTCTTTAAAAACTGGACCGTGCGAGGCTGCGCGGGGTGGCTGAAGAGGTCGTCGGCCGCACCCTGCTCGATGACCGTGCCCTCTTCCATGAAGAGCACGCGGCTTGCGATGCCGCGCGCAAAGGCAAGCTCATGGGTGACGACGATCATCGTGAGGCCCTCGTGCGCGAGCGTGCGCAGAATTTCAAGCACCTCGTGCGTGAGCTCGGGGTCAAGGGCCGAAGTCGGTTCGTCAAAATAGACGATGTCGGGCTCGGGGGCAAGCGCCCGGGCAATCGCCACGCGCTGCTGCTGGCCGCCCGAGAGCTCGCTCGGGTAGGCGTCTTCGCGCCCCGAGAGCCCAAAGCGCGACAAAAGCACCAAGGCGCGCTCGCGCGCCTGGTCCTTATTCATCCCGCGGCCGACGACGAGCCCTTCGGTGAGGTTTTCCAGCGCCGTCTTGTTGAGAAAAAGGTTGTAGTTCTGAAAGACGAAGGCCGTCCGCCGGCGGATGGCAAGAATGTCGGCGCGCTTCATGTGCGCCATGTCATGGCTTTCACCGGCAAAGAAGAGGCTTCCCGCGTCGGCGGGCTCAAGAAAGTTGAGCGTGCGCAGAATCGTCGTTTTCCCCCAGCCGCTGGGACCGATGACGGCCACGACGTCGCCCTTGTCCACGGCAAGATCAATGCCGTGGAGCACTTCGCGGCGGGCGTAGGAGGCCTTGAGGCCCGTGACTTCCAAAAGCATGTCGCGATTCCTTTTCTATCAACGTACCTTAGCGACGCACCTTAGCGGCGAACATAAGTGCGAAGCCTCGCTTCGCCCCAGCTCTGAAGCCGCGTGAGCACGGTGCAGAAGATGAGGTAGATGAGACCCACCTCGACGTACAAAAGCAATGGCTCATAGGTGCGCGCCACGATGCGCTGCGTCGTCATGAACATTTCGGTGACGGTGATGTTGGCCGCAAGCGACGTGTCCTTCACCATTGCGATGAGCGAATTTCCAAGCGTCGGGAAGGCGACCCGGAAGGCCTGCGGCAGCACGATGCGCCGGATCGTCTGCAGGTACGTCATGCCGCTCGTGAGGCCCGCTTCAAGCTGTCCGGCTGGAACCGACTCAAGCGCCGCGCGCATCGTTTCGGCGCAGTAGGCCCCCTCGTTGATGGAAAAGACGATCACGGCCGCCGTAAAGGGATGAATGAGCACGCCCGCGTGCGGCAGACCGTAGAAGACGATGAAGAGCTGCACGAGAAGCGGCGTGCCGCGCGTGACCCAGATGTAGAACCGGGCAAGGTCCTTTAAAACCGGCACCTTGGCGTACTGGATGAGCGCCACGATCACGGCGATGACGAGCGCGAGCGAAAAGGCGATCGCCGTGAGCGGAATCGTCGCCGTGAGCCCCGGCAGCAGGATCTGCCAGAACGAATCGATAAAAAGCTCGGCTAGCGAGGAGTTCATGAGTGAAAAAGGGGCAAAGGGACCGGGCCTGCGCCGTTAGCCGTCAAAGCGCGACGGCGTCAAGGCGTCCGGCGCAACCCGGTGCTTAA
>USAL01000027.1 GCA_900552545.1 uncultured Sutterella sp.
TCATCTTGTCAAAGAGTGCCGAGCTCTCGGTCTTCGTCTGCCGCAGGGCGCGCTCGCTGTCGGCAAGAAAGTTCGTCACGAGTGCCGAGAAGACCTCAAGGGTCTGCCGGAAGTTCTCTTCGGTCTTTTCCTCGGCAAGCGCCTTGACGCGGGCGGCGTCGTAGCGCGTGTCGAGCTCGGCCCTCATGTCGGCGGTCTTTAATTTTGCGCGAAGGTTCGAGCGCACGAGAAGGAAAACCGACCCCACGGCAAGGATGAGCGCGGCGACGCCGCCGCCCCAGAGCGTAAGCCAGCAGACGACGCCCGCCATCGACGAGGCGCACAGAGCCGAGATGAACCAGCCGCTGATGACGGTGAGACCGCCCGAGACGCGGTAGACGGCGGTCTCGCGGTCCCACGCGCCGTCGGCAAAGCGCGAGCCCATGGCGACCATGAAGGTGACGTAGGTGGTCGACAGCGGCAGCTTGAGGCTCGTGGCCGAGGCAATCAGCACGGCGCTCAAGACCAGGTTGATCGAGGCGCGTACGTAGTCAAAGGGCAGCGGCGTCTCGCCGCGCTCAAGTCGCTTGGGTTCAAAGCGGCTGTTGATCGCCCGCTGAATCCCGCAGGGGATGATCTGGTGAATGATGTTTCCCAATCCCATTGAGGCTCGCACGATCATGCGGCCGGGCAGGGAGCTGCCGAACTGCTCCTGGTCGCCCGAGTTGCTTGAGGACAAGTTGATCGATGTGCGGATGACGATCTGAGCCTTTTTGGAAAACCACAGCGTGAGCACCATGATGAGGCCGGCGAGAAGCAACAGATACGTGTTGGCCACCGTGGGCTTTAGGAGCCCCTCCATGGTAAAGGCGTCGGCCGCAGCGCCCGAGGCCGTCCATTGTCTGTAGGAGTCGAGCGCCGCAAGCGGTACGCCCACGAAGTTCACAAGGTCGTTGCCGGCAAAGGAGAAGGCAAGCGCGAAGGTGCCCGCAAGGATGATGATCTTGAAGACATTGATGCGGGTAAAGAGGATGAGAAGCTCAAAGACGATCGAAAGCACCGCAAAGAGGGTGAGTACGATCGTCCACGTGTGCGCGTTCATGAAATCAAGCCACTCGGGCCGCATGAAGCTTGCGCCCTTGGCCCCCTTCATCACCAGAAAGTAGACGATGGCGGTGATCGACCCGCCCGCGTAGAGGCCGCCCACGTAGCGGTAGACGCTTGCGAAGTTAAACGAAAAAATAAGGCGCGCGATCCACTGCACGACGGCGCCCGAGATGAAGGCCACCACGACCGAGACGAGAATGCCCGAGATGATGGTGAGCGACTTCGAGCTGTTGATGTAGGCAAAGACTTCGGTGAGCGAATGCCCGTCGGCGATGAGCGTATAGGCGGCAGCTGCAAGAGCGCTGCCCAAAAGCTCAAACACGATCGAGACCGTGGTCGAGGTCGGAAGCCCCAGCGAATTGAACGCATCAAGCAGAATGATGTCGGTGACCATGACCGCAAAGAAGATGATCATGATCTCCGAGAAGGTGAACATCTGCGGATTGAAGACGCCCGAGCGGGCGATTTCCATCATGCCCGAAGAGAACGTGGCCCCGAGGATGACGCCTGCGGAGGCGACGAGCATCGTCATCTTGAAGGAGGCGATGCGGCAGCCCAAGGCCGAATTGAGAAAATTGACGGCGTCGTTGCTGACGCCCACAAAGAGGTCGAATGCTGCCAGTAGTCCCAGAAAGACGAGCAGCGCGATGTAGTAGGACTCCATGGTGAAAGCGTTTGCGCCCGAAAAAGGGCGGGTCAGTTGTTGCAATGGCCGCAAGTGTGCCCGGCGAGAATGACGGTTCTGCGTGAATTTGATGACACAACGATGACAACCGCAGCCACGGCCGGCGACGCAATGGCGCAACGGATGAAAATGAACGCCGACCGACGAGGGGCGGAGGTTCGTCGTACCGCCCGCGGCAGGGGAGAACGCCGCGGGGCGGTTTTTGCGCCCGCACAATGCGATAATGCCTTCCTACGGGGTGCCCTCCCGGCATCAGCGGGCGGGGCTCCTTTTTCGTGTCCGTCAAAGTTTTTTTCGTGATTTGTCTTTAACCGGCGCCCGCGGCGGGCGGCGCCCGTTGTCCCGAAGCGTTTCGCGCGGTCGGGAAGGGGGCTCTGCGCGCGCTTTACGGGCGCCATGCTTCAAAGAGGAACCGAGGCATGTACCACTACTCGAACACCGTTGCCGCCTGCGATCCGGAGGTCTGGAAGTTCATTGCGGCAGAGATGCAGCGTCAGGAGCAGCACATTGAGCTCATCGCGAGCGAAAACTACGCATCGCCCGCCGTGATGCAGGCTCAGGGGAGCCAGCTCACCAACAAGTACGCCGAGGGCTATCCCGGAAAGCGCTACTACGGCGGCTGCCAGTACGTCGACGAGGTCGAGCGCCTTGCGATCGAGCGCGCCAAGAAGCTCTTCTGCGAGCCCGCAGGCGTTGAAATGGCCGTTAACGTGCAGCCGCACTCGGGCGCACAGGCCAACGAAGCGGTGCTCATGGCCGTGGCCAACCCCGGCGACACGGTGATGGGCATGAGCCTTGCCGACGGCGGGCATCTCACCCACGGCATGAAGATCAACTTCTCGGGCAAGTACTTCAATATCGTGAGCTACGGCGTGCGCGACAGCGACGAGGCGATCGACTATGACGAGGTCGAGCGCCTTGCCAAGGAAAGCAAGCCCAAGCTCATCATCGCCGGCGCCTCGGCCTATTCGCTTCGCATCGACTTCAAGCGCTTTGCCGAGATCGCCCACAGCGTGGGGGCGCTCCTTATGGTCGACATGGCCCACTATGCGGGCTTGATCGCCGCGGGCGTCTATCCCTCGCCCTTCGGCTACGCCGACATCGTCACCACGACGACCCACAAGAGCCTGCGCGGCCCGCGCGGCGGCATCATCTTCTGCCGCCCGGATCTCGAAAAGGCTATCAATTCGGCCGTCTTCCCCGGCATGCAGGGCGGCCCCCTGATGCACGTCATCGCCGCCAAGGCCGTGGCTTTAGGCGAAGCGCTCAAGCCCGAATTCAAGGAATACGGCCGTCAGGTGATGAAAAACGCTGCAGTTCTCGCTGAAGAGCTTGAAAAGCGGGGTCTGCGCATCGTCTCGGGCGGCACGGAAAGCCACGTGATGTTGGTCGACCTGCGCCCGAAGCACATCACGGGCAAGGCGGCCGAGGCCGTTTTGGGCGCCGCGCACATCACGGTCAACAAGAACGCCATTCACAACGATCCCGAAAAGCCGTTCGTCACCTCGGGCATCCGTCTCGGAACGCCTGCGATGACCACGCGCGGCTTCAAGGAAGCGGAAATGCGCAAGACCGCCAACCTCATCGCCGATCTGCTCGATGCCCCTGAGAACGCCGCGGTTCTTGAGCGCGTGCGTCAGGAGGTCGATCAGCTCACGGCGCTTTTCCCGGTCTACCGCGTCTAAGCCGACCGTAAAAAACGGTAATCGGGTAATCGACGGACTTCTCGGGGGCCGCAGGCCCCCGAGGCCGTAAAATGTTCATTTGAAAAGAGCAGCCACGCGCCGGGATCGGCTCAAGCCCCGCGCCCGATGAAGCGCGACTGCCCTCACACCATCGACATCCACCCGCAGGTCAGGGGCGGCGTGATCTTCATTCGGCCGCCCTCTTCGGGAAGGGGACTTACATGCGTTGTCCGTTTTGCAAGGCCAAGGACTCGGCCGTCATCGACTCTCGTTCGAGCGAGGACGGCTTCTCGATCCGTCGGCGCCGCGTCTGCTCGGTCTGCGGCAAGCGCTTTACAACCTTTGAGCGCGCCGAGCTCAACATGCCCATGATCGTCAAGCGCACGGGCGATCGGCGCGAGTACGACCGCGAGAAGATCCGCGCCTCGATGCGGCTTGCGCTCAGAAAGCGCCCCGTGACGAGCGAAAAGATCGAAGAGGTGATCACGAGCATCGAGCAGCAGCTCAAGAGCCTGGGCGAGCGCGAGGTTCCCTCCTCGAAGGTGGGCGAGCTGGTGCTGCAGGAATTGAAAAAGCTCGACGCCGTCGCCTACGTGCGCTTTGCGAGCGTCTACTACAACGTCGACAACCCCGAGGGGTTCCACCGGCTCATGGCCGATCTTGACGACGTTGAGGGCGAGGGCGACAAGCACTGACGCCGCTGCCCCTCAAACTCTTTTTCAAAAAACGAATGCATGCGCAAAGCCTCGGGCCTTTAGCCCTTCCGTTGGGTGAGGCCCCTGACGGCTGTGACTCTTCAGATCATGACGAGTGCTGAACACTGCAACGAAAACCGCGTGAGCGAAAAGGACATCTACTGGATGCGGCAGGCGATTGCCGAAAGCCGCAAGGGCATCTTCATTGCGCCCCCGAATCCGGCCGTGGGCTGCGTGATCGTGCGCGACGGTTGCGAGATCGCGCGCGGCTACACCCATGCGCCCGGAAGCGCCCACGCCGAGATCGACGCGATCAACAATGCGGCCAAAAATGGCGCAAGCGTCGAGGGCGCCACGGTCTACGTCTCGCTAGAGCCCTGCTCGCACTACGGCAGAACGCCGCCCTGCGCGCTGCGCCTCATCAAGGAAAAGGTGGGACGCGTCGTTGCCGCCATCACCGATCCCAACCCGGCCGTTGCCGGCCGCGGCCTGCGCATGCTCAAGGATGCGGGGATCGAGGTCGAAAGCGGCGTGTGCGCCGACGAGGCGCGCGAAGCCAATATTGGATTTCTCACGCGCATGGAGCGCGGCACGCCCTGGGTGCGCATGAAGGTCGCCGCGAGCCTTGACGGCCGCACGGCGCTTGCAAACGGCCAGAGCCAATGGATTACGGGTCCCGAAGCGCGCCGCGCAGGGCACCTCCTGCGCGCGCGAGCTCAGGGGCTTTTGACGGGCGTGGGCACGGTTTTGGCCGACGACCCGCAGATGAACGTACGCCTTGAAGGAGACTATCCGAGCCCGGTGAAGTACGTGCTCGACACCGAGGCGCGAACGCCCGTCACCGCGAAGATCCTTCAAGGAAAGCGCTGCGTCGTGTTCGTGAAGGCGGGGGCCGACTCCGCGCGCGTTGCCGCGCTTGAAGCCGCAGGCGCCGTCGTGCGGCCCGTGGCTGCGACGCAGACGACCGCCCCCGACGGGAGCATCCGCGAGGTGCTTGACCTTGGGGAAGTCCTGCGCTCCATCGGGACCGATGAGATCAACGAGCTTCATGTCGAAGCGGGCGCGGCGGTAAACGGTGCGCTCATTTCCGCTGGGCTCGTCGACGAGATCGTTGCCTTCGTCGCCCCGGCCTTCATGGGCGAGGGGATGCCGGCCGCAAGGCTTCCCGTCTTTACCAGCATGGACGAGGTGAGCCGCTGGCGCTTTGAAAGCGTCGAGCGCATGGGCGAAGACCTCGAGCTCGTGCTGCGGCCCTGGACGCAAAAATAAATTTTCCTGGAAAGGGGCCGGAGGGACGGTCCCTTTTCCAACGAGACCATTTTCTTATTCGTTACACACCAAAAAAGGAAGCACATTCAAGATGTTTACCGGAATCATTCAAGCCATCGGCAAGGTTCGCGAGCCTGAAAAGCTCGGCAACGGCGTGCGTCTGACGATCGTCACCCCGGCTGAGTTTCACCTCGACGAAGTCCATGTGGGCGACTCGATTGCCGTCAACGGCGCCTGCATGACGGTCACCAAGATCGAGGGCAACGCCTTCTCGATCGATGTTAGCGCCGAGAGCCTCTCGAAGACGACGGGGCTTGACACCTTCGGTGAAGTGAATCTGGAAAAGGCGATGCGCTTGGGCGATCGGGTCGACGGCCACCTCGTGAGCGGCCACGTCGACGGCGTGGGCCAGGTCGACAGCTTCGAGAAGATCGCCGAAAGCTACCGGCTCGTGATCCGCGCGCCGCTCAAGCTCTCGCCCTACCTTGCCTACAAGGGATCGGTGGCGGTGAACGGCGTCTCGCTTACCATCAACTCGGTTGAAGACACCGCCATGGGCGCGCTCATCAGCATCAACCTCATTCCGCACACGATCGAGGTGACGACCTTGAAGCGCCTCAAGCCCCAGGACTACGTCAACCTTGAGATCGACACGATCGCGCGCTACGTCGAGCGCATGGTCTCGCTCAAGGAAAAGGAAGGCGACGATCTCTTCTAAGAGAAGCGTCCCAATCCTCCTTCATCAGCCGCCTCGCACGGAGCCCGAACCATGAGTGCGCTTTTGTTCTCCCCGATCACGATTGAGAACACGACCGTCGAAAACCGCATCTGCGTGCCTCCGATGTGCCAGTGTCGCGCCGACAACGGTCTTGCGCGCCCCTGGCACACGATGCACTACGGGCGGCTGATGAATTCGGGTGCAGGGCTCGTCGTGGTGGAGGCAACGGCCGTCTCCCCCGAAGGGCGCATCACCACGCGGTGCCTCGGGCTCTACGACGACGCCCAGCAGCAGGCGCTCGCAAAGCTCGTGCACGACTGCCGTGCGGTGGCCGCGCGTCCGAAGCTCTTTATTCAGCTCTCGCACGCCGGCCGCAAGGGCAGTCGCGACGATCCTGCGCGCGGAAAGCGCGTGCTCTCGCCCGAAGAAGGCGGGTTTGAACTCATTGCTCCCACCGCGGGCTCCTACTTTGCCGGCACGCCCGCGGCGCGGATGATGACCGAAGAGGACATCATCCGCGTCATTGCCGATTTCGCCGCGGCTGCAGCGCGTGCGGCAGCCGCAGGCTTTGACGGCATTCAGCTTCATGCCGCGCACGGCTATCTGCTGCATCAGTTCCTCTCGCCCGTGACCAACAAGCGCACCGACCGTTGGGGCGGCAGCCGCGAAAACCGCATGCGCTTTGCGCTTGCCGTGATTGAAGCCGTCAAGAAGGCCGCGGAGGGCGTGCCGCTCGCGCTGCGCGTGCCCGCAAGCGACTGGATTGAAGGCGGCTGGCAGATTGAAGATACGGTGGCCTTCGTCGAGAAGGTAAAGGATCTGGGCGTTGCGGCCGTCGACGTTTCCGTGGGCGGCGGGATCGATCCCGCGCAGACGCTTCCCGCGGGTCAGGTGATGGTGCAGAAATATTCGCGCACGATCCGCGAGGCGACCGGCATCATCACCTATGCCGCAGGCCACATCACCGCGCCGCTGCAGGCCGAGGCGGTTCTTGCCGCAGGTGACGCCGACGGCGTGTGCATCGGCCGCGAGATGATCCGCAACCCCAACTGGGGCTGGCGGGCGGCGCAGGAGCTGCACGCGGTGGTGCAGGTGCCCGCGCCCTACGTTCCGGCGTTTTTCTAGCTGCGCTCGAGCGGCGCTCTCCGGAGCCTACTTTTTCTTTTTGCCGCCTTTGCTGTCTTCAGCCCGGCGCTTTTCCTCGCGTTCCTGCTCGACTTCAATGGCCGAGAGCATCTGCGCCGTATGCAGCTGCGTGCGCCAGATGCGGTAGCGAGCGAGTTCGCCGAACATCATGCCGATCGCCACGAAGACCGCGTCGGCCGCAAGCAGCGGCGCCTCGATCGGAAACTTTCCCGTAAAGCGCACGTAGGCCAGAAGCCCGGCGCAGATGACGACGATGAGAATGCGGCGCCGAAACCGGATCTGGAAGGGGCGCTCGATGGCGTCGATTTCCTTTTCCTTCATGAGGCGGTTGAAGCACGAGGGCGCCGGGGCGCTGTCGGCGATCTGCTTTCTCGTGGCGTAGGGCGCGGCGCGCTCCAAGAGATCGGCCGATTCCACGGCGTTTTTCTCCCAGCGCCAGCCCCAGACGGGAAAAATGAGGCGCGCAAGTTGAAACGCGGTGTACAGGACGGACAGAAGAAAGCAGACGACGGCGGCGAGCATGCCGGTTTCAGGGCTCATGGTGTTTGCGCGGGGTGGTGCACAAAGAGCGGAAGGCTCTCTGATGAGGTTCTGAGGGGAGAAGACCTGAGGAAGACTGCGGGACTTCGACGTGAGGAAAAAGACTATCTAGTTTAGTCCGAACACGACAAATAGGGTGAACAAACTAATCAACTTAAGCTACTACTTTAGAGGGATTTGACGGGCGGCTTATTCTCAACGAATAGAGTCTTCTAAGGGTTTACTCTGTGTCTACAATCATCATCAGACGGTGATTTAAGCCTGTCTTAAGAGAGATTAACCAAAGAGAGGAGAGGACTAACATGACCGAACTTTCCCGTCGCAGCCTACTGAAGACTGCCGCAGTTGGCGGAGTGATTGCTGCCGCATCGCCCCTGGCCAGCGCTGCTTCCAAGCAGAAGTTTGATCAGACTGCCGATGTCGTGATCGTGGGCTTTGGCGGCGCCGGCGCCGCAACGGCCATTACCGCTGCCGACAATGGCGCGAGCGTCATTGTTCTTGAACGTCAGCCTGAAGCGACGCTGCGTTCGAACACCCGCATGTCGGGCGGCATCTTCCACTGCCCTGACAAGAACGGCGACAAGCAGGCCTTGAAGGAATACGCAAAGGCCATGTTCTCGGGCGAGAACATCCCCGGCAAGCTCGAAGGCGAGCAGCCGGAAGTTTCCGACGGTCTGGCACAGGCCTGGGCGGACTACACGCCTGGTCTGCTTGACTGGATGAAGAGCCTTGACCCGAAGTTTCAGGCGTTTGCAACGCCGGGCTTCAAGGGCGCTGCGTTCCCGAGCTTCCCGGGCGCCAAGAAGTGCGGCTATCAGGTCTACCGTTCGTCTTATCCTGACCGCATTCCGCCGGGATTCAATGAACCCTGCTACGGCAAGCCCAAGGAACAGGCGATTTCGGGCGAGGCCTTCTGGCAGTGCCTTGCCAACGGCGTCAAGACCCGCGCCAACAAGATCAAGGTGATCTACGAGACCCGCGGTCTGGACCTCGTCACCAACGATGCCGGTGAAGTGATCGGCGTCATTGCCGACCAGAAGGGCAAGAAGGTGGCCTTCAAGGCCCGCAAGGCCGTGGTGCTTTGCTCGGGCGGTTATGAATATCACAAGCCGATGCGCCAGGCCTTCCTTGAAGGTCCGGGCGTGGAAGGCTGGGCCTTCTACGGCACGATCTACAACGAAGGCGACGGCATCGTCATGGGCCAGAAGGTCGGCGCAGGCATCATGAAGGCCGGCAAGGCCGCTTCGCGCATCATCATGCCGTCTCCGATCCGCCACAACGGCATGCGCCTTGGCATGATCACCCCCGCCGTGGGTTCCGGACACGCCATCGTCGTCAACAACTACGGCAAGCGCTATGCGGCCGAGCACAAGGTGACGAAGGATCCGAGCCGCTACTTCTTCTACAAGGAAGCGGTGCGCTTCAACATCGACACGCTTGATTATCCGAACTCGCCGAGCTGGTTCATTTTCGACGAGAAGCTGCGCACGACCAAGCCCCTGGTCGGTCTGGGCATTTCCACGCCGGGCTACGGCTTCGTCGACTACGGCAAGGCTGACAACAGCGACGCCATCCGCAAGGGCTGGATCCTCAAGGCCGACACGATTGAAGAGCTCGGCAAGAAGATCGCCGCCACCAAGGACAACTCCGGCAAGATGGATCCGAAGGTTCTCGCCGAAACGGTGAAGAAGTACAACGAGTCCTGCGCCAAGGGCAAGGACGAGGAGTTCGGTCGTCTGAAGTCCACGCTGCAGCCCGTGTCCGAAGGCCCCTTCTACGCGGCACCCCTCGTGGCCGGCGGCCCGAACACCAAGGGCGGTCTCGCCTGCAACGCCAAGCGCGAGGTTCTCGACTGGAATCTCAAGCCCATCAAGGGGCTCTATGCCGTGGGTGAAATCGCTTCCGCGCTGAAGTTCGTCTATCAGGGCGGCGGCAACCTGACGGAATGCCTCGTGTTCGGTCAGGTCTGCGGCAAGATCGTCGCCAAGTTGCCCAACCGGGCGTAACCTGCCACAGGTGGAGGGTGCGAAGGCAGCATGCCTTCGCATCCATTGAAGGCAGCCGCGGGCTTCTGCGGCTGCCGGTCTTTACGCTTTGCCAGACGAAAGAAAATGACCCCGAAAAAACTACTGGCCTGCACGTTCGGAGTACTGCTCGCCTTTGGTGTCTGCTCGGTGCAGGCACAGACCAAGTTCCTCGCCGACCGCCACGTCGAGCGCGGCCTCAATTGCGAGAGCTGCCATACCGATGCCGCCAAGGGCACGCTCAAGATCGACAAGGATCGCCATGAAGCCTGCGTGCAGTGTCACGGTTGGTACGACGCTGTTGCCGAAAAGACGGCTCCGAAGGATCCCGAGGAGATGAATCCGCACAGCCAGCACGACGGAAACCTTCCCTGTTCGACCTGTCACAAGGGGCACAAGAAGGGTGAGAACTACTGCGGCAACTGCCATTACTACAACTTCAACGTTCCGTAACGCGGACGTGCAGTAGTTTCTGCAGATTTTCAAGAAATTTTTTCATCGGGAACGATGCGCGGCAACCGGCGGCGTTCTCACAGGCGGCTTTTTGTCCGTGCGCCCGCTAAAATACGGGCACTGAGAAACATAGACGAGGGCTTGAAGAATGCCCTCTGACAAAAATACATAGGAGTAATTACCCATGGCTGTTGAGAAGATCGCAGGAAGCCTGGACGGCAACGGCCTGCGTAGCGGCGTTGTCGGTTCCCGCTTCAACGAATATGCTGGCAAGGAAGAGTTCGAGGCGTGCCTGCAGGAGCTCCTCAAGCTTGGCGTGGCCGAAGAGGACATCACGCACGTGTCCGTTCCCGGGGCTCTCGAGATCCCGTACGCGCTTGAACGGCTTGCCGACAGCGAAGGCTACGATGCCCTCATTGCACTGGGCGCCGTGATCCGCGGTGAGACCTATCACTTCGAAATCGTTTCCAACACGTCCTCGGCCGGCATCGCCCGCGTCTCAAGCGAGTTCGGCATTCCGATCGCCAACGGCGTGCTCACGACTGAAAACGATGAGCAGTGCAAGGCTCGTACGCACATGAAGGGTGTCGACTGCGCCCGCTGCGCCGTCGAGATGGCCAATCTCGCCAACGAGCTGCCCGGCTATTACGAAGAAGACGAGGCGGATGACGACAATGAGTGAGTCGGCTCGTATTCCTACGATCGCAGGGAAGCGCCGCAAGGCGCGTGAGTTTGCGTTGCTCGGCGTCTACGAAGCGCTCATCAACCCGACGGCGGACTTTGCGGCAATCGACGCAAATCTCGTGTCGGTGATCACCGACGACGGCAAGCCTGTGGCCGGCTGTGATCTGGCGGCCGAGGATTTCGAGGAGTGCGACAAGGCGTTCTACCGCGAGATTCTCGACGGTGTTCTGGGCGAGCGTGGCTCGATCGAAGAGCGCATCGCGCGTCACCTCGCCCGCGAGCCCTCGCGGCTTTCCGTGGTCGAGCACGCCTGCCTCATGATCGGCACCTGGGAGCTCATCCACCGTCCTGAGAATCCCTATCGCGTCGTGATCAACGAGGCCGTCGAGCTCTCGAAGCACTTCGGCGCCGATCGCGGCTACAAGCTCGTCAACGGCGTTCTCGACAAAATTGCCGCCGAGGTGCGTCCGGCCGAGGTCCAGAGCAAGAAGTAATCGCTCGCGCAATCGACCTGCCCGCGTAGAAGCGCCGACGCGCTTTATGCCGGCGGGGCTGTCCGCCCACAGAGAGGGTGCGGCGCTGCCAAAGCACGTTGTGTGATTTTGGCCGCCCGCGCCCTTTTTCCTTTGAGGCCGGCTATTTTTGAAATCTGCCGGTTCGCGGTGCCGCCTGGACGGTGCCGCGGACCCTATCATTTGAACACATTGTTGAACGCAAGAGGACGAAATGGTTCAAAACGGTGAATTTTCCATCATCGAGCGGTATTTCACGCATGCCTCCTTCGGCGTCTGGCACAGCAAGGGCGTGGGAGACGACTGCGCCATCATCGACATGCCCGCCGGGCGCATTGCGGTGACGACCGACATGATGGCCGTGGGCACGCACTTTCTGCCCTCGGCCCGGCCCGAGGACATCGGTTACAAGGCGCTCGCGGTCAATCTCTCGGATCTGGCCGCTGCGGGCGCCACGCCGCGCGCATTCTTTCTGTCGATCGCGCTTCCCAACCGCGACGACGCCTGGTTAAGCGGCTTTACCAAGGGCCTGATGGAACTCTCGACGGCCGCGGGGTGTCCCCTTCTGGGCGGAGACACCACGCGCACGGCCACCGTGGGCGAGGCGCATGCGCCCGTGACGATTTCGATTACCGCCATGGGCGATCTGCCCGAGCACATGGGCTTGACGCGCGCTGGCGCCCGGCCCGGCGACGACATCTGGGTGTCGGGGGCCGTGGGCGGCGCTTATGCCGCACTCATGCACCGCTGGGGCAAGTGGACGCTTCCGATCAACGTCTTTCCGGCCGTGGCAGAGCGCATGGACCGGCCCGAGGCAAGAAACGCGCTCGGAACGGCGCTTTTGTCTGCGGCCTCGGCCTGCGCGGACATCTCCGACGGCCTTGCGCAGGATCTGGGGCACATTCTTGAGCGCAGCGGCGTTGCGGCCGATGTGCTTTGGGAGTGCGTGCCGATTCATCCAGGGCTGAAGTGCCTCACGCGTGCGCAGCAGCTTGAAGCGGCCATGAGCGGGGGCGACGACTATGAGCTCGTCTTTACGGCTCCGGCTGAGGCTCGAGGCCTGATCGAGCAGGCCTCGATCTCGGCTCTGACGCCCGTGACCCGCATCGGGCGCATCGTCGAGAAGAAGCCCGAGCCCGATGCGGCGCAGCTTCGGCTGATCGACGAGCAGGGCGACGTATTGCTTCTGCCTTCCACGGGCTTTGATCACTTCGCCTGAAGGCGGTAAGGCCGTCAGGTTGGAGGGCGCGCGCCCAGGACTTGCCTTTGCACAGAAGACGGTCTGCGGGCGCGCAATTTGTCTTTTGATTTTCGTCTTTCTTGAGCCATGGGACTGCGTGAGAAGTACGGCAGCGACAATCCGGCCAACCGCGCGCGGCCGAACCTGAAATTTGTTTATTCGCATCCGGCGCATGCGCTGGCGCTTTTTTTCGGCGCAGGCGTCTTGCGCCCGGCTCCCGGCACGTGGGGCACGGCCGCCGGCGTCCTCGTCTGGATCGTGCTGCAGCACTTTTGCTCCTGGCAGGTGCTCGGGGCCTTGATCATCGTTGCCTTCGTGCTCGGCGCCTGGGCCGCGCAGAAGACGGGCGACGACCTGGGCGTTGAGGATGCGGGCTGCATCGTGATCGACGAGGTGGCCGCGGTCTGGCTCGTGTGCCTGATGCTGCCGCAGAACGCCGCAGGGTGGCTTGCGGCCTTCATTTCGTTTCGCGTCTTCGACATCGTGAAGCTGCCGCCGGCAAGCCTGATCGATGCGAAGATGAAGTCGGGCTGGGGCGTGATGTTGGACGACTTGTTTGCCGCGATCTGGGCCATTGCCGTCGTGATCGTGGCCGACATGGCGATCGCCCGTCTCTGGCCGCAGCATTCGCTTTTCCTAGGGGTGTTCTGATGCAAGTTGATAACAATGCCCTGCGCGGGCAGATTGAAGAAAAGGCCGTCGAGCTTGGACGTCTGAGCGAGAATCGCGGCGTTGTCTGCACGACCGTTGAAAGCTGTACCGCAGGAGGGCTTTCGTACGCCATCACGGCGGTCGCGGGCTCAAGCAGTTGGTTTGACCGGGGGTTTGTGACCTATACCAATGAGGCCAAGGAGGAGCTCGTGGGCGTCTCGCACGCGACGCTTGCCGCGCACGGCGCAGTGAGCGAAGAGACGGCCCGCGAGATGGCCGAGGGTGCCTTGCGCCACGCGCAGAAGGCCTGGATTTCGGCCTCGATTACGGGCATTGCGGGCCCGGGCGGCGCCGTTCCCGGCAAGCCCGTGGGAACGGTCTGCTTTGGCTTTGCGCGGCGCGCCGAGGACGGCTCGATTGAAGTCGAAAGCGTCACCGAGCACTTTGCGGGCGACCGCCGGAGCGTGCGCGAGCAGAGCATCCTGCGGGCGCTCACGGGCCTTTGCGTGCTGGCGCAGGAATAGACGTCAGCGAAAATCCTTCACGAAAAAATCCCGGCAGTGCGTTTTCGGCGTTCTGTCGGGATTTTCTTAAACGAACGTCGAGCGTTCTCAAAAGATGCAATCAAAGAGGTTCATGAGCGGAATGCGCGGCGGCTCGTTCGTCTTCTCTTCGAAGTTGCGAATGAGCCGGTTGATGGGCTTCAAGCGTGCAAGACGTACGCGGGCGACGTCGCCCTCGACTACGTAGTCGCCCTTTTGCTTGAGCGCTGCCAGGCACCGGTCCAACGTCGCGCTCGAGCAGTTGAGCACGGCCCGCAGGGCGTCGCCTCGAAGCGGCAGCGGCATGCGCACCCAGTCTTCATCGTCGACCATCTCAACGTGACCGAAGGTCACGGCCCAGGAAAGAAGGAACGCGAGAAACCGGCTCTCGTTGTCAAGCTGCGCGAGAAGCCCGAAACCCAGACGGTCCGAAAGCGAGATCTTTTCGAATTCGCTAGCCACGAGAAGCGCAAAGTCGGCGTCGGAGCGGCACATGCTCATCACGAGCGACTGCGGGACGGTGACGACGACGCTCGGGACGACCGCAACGTAGCTCCCGATGCAGGGGCGGTGGCTGAAGAAGTTGAGATTGCCGCAGGCAAGACGTCCGGGAACGGAAAAGGCCATGGCTGGGCTCGACTGATGGTAGAGGGAGCCAAAGATGCGCGCCGTGATCCCTGAGCGCACGAGCACGAGCTGATCGACCTTGTCGGTAATTTCGCCCAGCACCGGTTCACGGGCGTTGAGTTCCCTGCCGACGCCCCAGCGGTCGATCAACGAGCGCAGCTTCGGGTGCAACGCCGGCGCAAGCCAGGGATAAATCGGGAAGGTTCCGTTGTTTTCCTCGTTGAAGACGCTGTCACGGGACTGCACGATTTCCTTGAACCAATTCTCTGATGGGGCTCTCATTCGAACTTCTCCGCAAATCGGGTTTCTCTTTGTTTCTACGGGATTTTATCGTATGGTCAGCATTGACCATGGGTAGAAACCCTGTGTCGACTTAATGGCAACTGTTTACCATCCGGAACTGTTTTGCTCGTAGAGTGCCGAAAGAGCAAACAGGCAGCCGCGGCCTGCTGCAACGCCCAAAACGAAGCTTGAGCGCACTCTCCTGGCAGGGTTTGTGAGAGCTCACGGTTCGGACTGCCTGACGATCGGACGACCGCTATTTGCTCCAGATTCCTCAGCAAACCAAGGAAATGAAGAAGACACTGGTTGCCTTGAGTGTTCTCGCATCGCTGCCGATGCTTACAAAAAGTTCCGAAATCACCATCTACGGCAAGATCGACGTGGGCCTTGCGTACACGAGCGTTGATCACGGCCTCGACGGCGTCGACACCACCAACAAGCTGCAGATGATGAGCGGCCAGACCGCTGGCAGCCGCGTCGGTATGCGCGGCTATGAAGAGCTGGGCGACGGCAACAAAGTGGGCTTCATTCTTGAGACCGGCATGAACATGGATACCGGCGCTCTCGGTCAGGAAGGCCGCCTCTTCGGCCGTCAGGCTGTTCTCTATGTCGACGGCCCCTACGGCAACTTCAAGATGGGCCAGCAGGGCTCCCTGATGTCGGGCTTTCCTGACAGCGGCCTCTTTGGCGGCAACATGTCGCCCTTTGCCGTTGGTCTGGGCGAAGTCGCAGGCCACCGCTTCATCTACAGCACTGAAGATGCGCTTCCGCTGGACAACAGCTTCACGTACACTACGCCCAAGTTCAGTGGCTGGCAGGTGATGCTGCAGTACTCGGCCGGCATGAATACCGTGAGGTACGGCGGACAGGACTTCGAGTCGAGCGTTGACCGTTATGCGGCCGCAGGCCTTCACTTTGACAACAAGACGACGGAATTCAACTTTGTCGTCGACTGGAGCAACTACCGCTCGGCCGGTGCGAATGCCTACGAGGACGATCCCGATGAGGGCGTGCGCGCAGCCTTCGGCGTGCGCCACGGCGTGAGCTTCGGCAATCTCTATGCCGGCGCCCAGTACTTCAAGGAAGCCCGCCACTTCCTTCAGGAAGCCAATCAGTTCTACGGCCGCTCCGACGTTGCTAAGTCGATGCTCTTCCTCACCAATGACGAATTCGGCATCAACCTCGGCATCGACTACTTTGCTCTGGGCGGCACGATCAAGGGCCAGATGGGCTACATGAAGGCTGAGAAGTCCGACGACAGCTCGATGGAACTCAAGCGCTGGTTCGTGTCGGCCGGCTACTGGTACGACTTCAGCAAGCACACGACGCTCTACACGGGCGTGAGCTATCTGCAGGACTCGCTCGGCGGCAAGGATTACGCCCAGTACGACGTCGCGAGCTGCATTGCCGCAAGTCTGGGCATCGTGCACAACTTCTAATGCATCCGCAAGGCTGCTGCGTCTGCAGGCGAGGCAGCTTCAAAGAGCATTACGACAACCACCGAAAGAGGACCCGGCGTCCGGCTTCGGTGGTTTTTTTGACGCCTTTTTCTGCCGCTTTTTTTCGCCCGTCAGAGGCCGGCCGAAGGCAAAAAAACAGTCCGACTTTGCAGTGAAGCAAGGCCGGACTGTCTGACGAATACCGCAGTTGCTCTTAAAGAGCAGGGATCGGGAAGAGAGAGAAAGAGACCAATTCCTGCGAAATTAGGGAACCTTCGGGAATTCGAACTTGTGGCACTGAGCGCAGTAGTTGACCGCGGGCTCGTGCTGCATGTGGCACAGCGTGCAGTCGCCGTTGTGCGGGGCCGCATGCGGGTTGGGATTGAGTTTTTCCGTCTTCTTGGCGACAGCATCCTTCGGATGGCACTTCATGCAGGTGTTCTCGTCGGGGTACTGGGGATTGGCCTTGTCGGGGCCGTGGCACATCTCGCAGGCGATGCCGCGGGCGACGTGACGATCCGCGCCGAATTTTTCCGCCGCGCTGGCCGTGCCGATGGCGAGCAGCGAGGCCAGACCGAGCGAAATCAGAAGTTTCTTGGAAAGCGACATGGAAAGCTCCGGGTTTTTGGGGGAATAGTTAAAACGCCAACCAAGTCCGCCGTGTTGCCGCGGCGGACTTGGTTGTGGGTGTTGGGGGAGATTGAGCGAACGAACAATCTCCCCGGGGACTGCGGTCGATTACTTGCCAGCAGCAGTGCGGGCAGCCGTACGACCGAAGATGATGCAGTCGGCCACGGCAACCGTGCCGAGGCGAACCATGCCGTGCACGCCGCC
>USAL01000028.1 GCA_900552545.1 uncultured Sutterella sp.
GGAGTCTCCATCCTCGAACGAGGACGTTCTTCTGGCCGACGCCGCCGCCCGTTCAGTCCTCGCCGGGACGACGTCGTTCTGCAAGTTCCTCTCGGCCAACGACACGGGCCTCACGGGAGCCCATCAGTCGGGAATCTACATTCCGAAGAACTCGTACTCGCTTCTGTTCGACACGCCCGGGTGCAAGGGAAGCAACAGGAAGGAGACCGCAAGAATCCGCTGGCAGGACGGCTCCGACACCGAGTCCTCGTTCACCTACTACGGAACGGGCACGCGCGATGAATACCGCATCACGCGCTTTGGCAGGGGATTCGAATACCTGCAGCACAAGTACACCGGCGCCCTCTTCGTGATCACGCGCAGGGACAAGGGCGAATATGAAGCATTCGTTCTCAATACGGATGATCAGATCAACCGTTTCCTCGACAATTTCTGTCTGAGTCCCGCCGACACCAACACGCTCATCAGCACGAAGCCGACCGACGACTTTCTTGAAAACGAGGCGTTTCAAGAGTTCATCGCATCGCTCCAGACGGAATTTCCGGACTCGCGCACCATGTCGGCGGCCGCCCGCGAGATCGAGGAAAGGATCCACGACCATTCCGAAAACATCATCGCCCGCCCCGATGAAAAGCTTCTTGAGTGGATCCGCATCGAATACGATCTTTTCAGAACGCTGGAGCGCGCCCGCTATCTGCCGCAGGTTCAAAAAGGCTTCAAGGACATCGACGACTTCGTGACTGCCGCACTCAAGGTTCTGAACAGCCGCAAGAGCCGTGCGGGCAAGAGTCTCGAGCGCCACCTGAGCGCCATCTTCCTCGGCAATAACCTCACATTTGAAGAACAGGTGAAGACGGAGGGCAACAAGACCGTCGACTTCCTCTTCCCCTCCTCCAACGCCTACCATGACTTCGACTTCGACTCAGCCAGACTCGTGACGCTGGCGGCCAAGACGACCTGCAAGGACAGGTGGCGCCAGATTCTCAACGAAGCCGACCGGCTGCGCAACGGCAGCAAGTACCTCTGCACGCTGCAGCGAGGCATCTCCCCGCAGCAGCTTGCCGAGATGAAGAGCGAGGGCGTCGTTCGTGTCTTCCCGGAGCGCTACATCAAGGAGTACCCACCGGAATTCAGATCCGGCATCTGGACCGTGAAGCGGTTCATCAGCTTCGTTCAATCAATGCACTATCTGGCCTGAACATCGTCCGGGTGCTCAAGATCCGATCGCCCGATCTCGGCCCAAGGGCGATCATCCTCCCTGAGAAAACGGCGCATCTTCTCCGAAAGTCCGTCGGAGAAACGCTTGAGGCAGGCGCATTCCCAGACGACAAGCACCCGCCACCCCGCCTCAAGCAGCGCCTTTTTGTTCTCCTCGTCCCTTGCCTTGTTGCGGGCAAGTTTCCGTGCCCAGAATCCCGGTCTTGTTCCAGGCTTCGCCGCCTTGCTGCAGCCTTCATGACTGTGCCAGAAACAGCCGTTGACGAAGATGACGGTGCGGTACTTCGGCAGCACGACGTCCGGCCTGCCTGGCAGTTTGCCGGCATGAAGACGGTAACGGAAGCCTGCGGCAAAAAGCAGTCTGCGTACGAAGAGCTCGGGCTTCGTGTCGCCGCTTCTGATGTGCGACATGACCTCGGAGCGTTTGTCCGGCGTGAAGACGTCCATTGTTTCAATCTCCGGCAACAAGTTTGCACCCGTTGCACCTGAGCAACATCCAGCCCTCTCTGTCTGCTGAAAATTTGTGACAGAATCCTTGAAAATGCATTTTGTCAAACTTCACCTCTATGCACTTCAAGGAACATCTTCCGAGCGCTTCGAACCTGATGAATTCGAACCGTTCCATAGGGTACTCCCTCAAATCTGCCGTTGCAGACATCATCGACAACAGTCTTGCGGCCGGCGCAACGATCATAAACATCACCACACCGACCGAGGAACGGCCCTGCCTTGCGATTCTTGACGACGGCTACGGCATGGATGCCTCAGAACTCGAATCCGCCATGCGCTACGGCAGCTGTCCGATCACCGCCCCTCGCAGTGCCTCCGACCTCGGTCGTTTCGGTCTGGGGCTGAAGACAGCTTCATTAAGTCAATGCCGGCGCCTTGTCGTCATTTCCAAAAAAGCCGGCGGTACCTTGTGCGGAGCCTTCTGGGATCTTGACCGCCTTGAGACCGATGTTCCCTGGCCGCTCGGCATACTTGACGAGGATGACTTTTCTTCCGTTCCTCTGATCGACTCTCTTCGCAACCGTCCGCATGGAACTCTCGTTCTCTGGGAGAATCTTGATGTGCTCCTCGGCAGCCTAAGGGGCGGAAAAGATCTCGGCTCTAGACTTGATGAGCTGCTGGCGAAGCTGAAAAAGCACCTCGGACTCGTTTTCCATCGATTCATCGAGGGCGACCACAAGCATCCGGCCGTGCGAATTGTCTTCAACAACTCCGATATTGAAGCAAGGGATCCGTTTCTGAAGGAAAGATCCTCCCGCCCCTATGACAGGGACGTGTATGAAATCAATGGCCAGCGGATCTACGTCCAGCCTTACATTCTCCCCCATCCTGGCCACATAACGCAGTCCGAGAGAGCCTTGGTCGGCGACCTCGATCGTAATCAAGGCTTCTACATCTACCGCAACCGGCGGCTGATCATCTGGGGAACATGGTTCCACCTGAAGAAGAAGACAAGACTCTCCCAGCTTGCCCGCGTCCAGGTGGACATACCCTCCTCGCCGGAAATTGACCGACTATGGGATCTCGACGTCAAGAAATCAAATGCCAGTATCCCGGAATGCCTCAGGGAATCTCTGAAAAATGCAGTTGAGAAGATTCAGGGATTCAGCGCCGACAGGAGAATCCGTCGAGGACGGGAACAGACGACAAAAATTGGCATCTGGACAAGACGCCTGCTCCCCGACGGGGGCTTTCGATATCTCATCAACGAGAACCACCCGGCCATCAACAACTACATCACTCAGCACCCGGAAATCCGTCCCGTTCTGAGACTTGTCGCAGCAGCCTTACCGGTTGACCAGATGTTCGCCGACATCCACCGCGACAGTGAAATTCATGGCGACACCGAGAATATCGACGCTATCGCCGAACAGCTCAGACAGGCCGGGCTAGTCGTCGACGAAGATCTTATTTTGCAAATCAAGAAGGCATGTTCATGAAATTCGATTTTGAAAGCAAATCGCTTATAAATGTGCGGAATATTATCTGGGAAGGCGTCAAAAACCGAAATCCGACGACAGACACGCTTGCCTCCGATGTCGCCGAAACCTGCCGCGCATTTTTCCCGCCATTTATTACAAGCAACCTCCTTCCCCGTGAGCTGCTTGACGACGACGCCTGCTTCAAGGAATTTGTCGATGCTTTTTGCGAAGAGTATGCGAACAGTTTCGGCATTCATCTCCTGCGTGGGAATCTTCTGTCCAAAAAGGACATCCAGCCTTGGGTAAACGAGAGGCTGAGTGCTGGCACTCTCAAATGGAACAGCTGGACGAATTACAGCGCCTATCTCATGTCGCGTTATTCCTTTTCAAAAGAAAGCATCGAAGCACTTGACGACATCACGAACGACGTTCTCAACCGGATGGGAGACCCCAAGAACCCCTGTGCCTTTCGTTCCCAAGGGCTTCTTATGGGAGATGTTCAGTCAGGAAAAACCGCAACGTACACGGCGATCTGCCACAAGGCGATTGACGCCGGCTATCGGATCATCATCGTGATGACCGGGATGATCGAATCGCTTCGAGCTCAGACCCAGCAGAGGCTGAACCGTGACCTCATCGGTCGTGACATCGACAGCAGCGGACGCCAGAAAACTGTCGATGAGATAATCCGCCACAGAAACTGGACTCCCAACCCTTTAACCACCCCGCAAAATGACTTCAACACCAACAAGATCGACGCCTCGATTGCTCCTGAGGACAGCTCACAGGTCTCGATTCTGGTTATCAAGAAGAACGCACGAATACTGGCCAATCTACTGGAATGGTTCACAGACACGATCGCGGATGTGCGGGTGGGCAACATTCCCTGTCTTGTCATAGACGATGAAGCCGACAACGCCTCGATCAATACCAAGGAAAACGACACCGCCACAATCAATGGGCAGATCCGCGATCTGCTCAAAATCTTTCATCAGGTCTCCTTTCTCGCGGTCACGGCCACGCCGTTTGCCAACGTCTTCATCGATCCTCAGATAGACCCCAAAACAGGAGAGGAGAAGGAAGACAGTCTTCCCGATCTCTTTCCCCGCGACTACATCCTCTGTCTTCCGCCTCCCAAGGCATACTTGGGAGTTGAGCGTCTGTTCGGTCAAACAGCCGAAGCAAATGGCGAGTCCTTCAAATACCGTTGCGTAATCGAGCTGCCGTCACGCGAAAAAATCAAAAAGGACAATGTGATCGTTGCGCTACCGAAAGAACTCCGAAAAGCTGTTCTCTATTTTGCCTGTGCGTGTACGTATGAGGACTTCAGCGCCCGCATGCACAATACGAGCATGCTGGTTCATATCGCCCGCTTCGTCAACTTTCAGGAACAACTGCTCGAAAAGATCAATGAACTGATCGAGGCAGTCAAGAACTTCGCCGATGTCAACGCCGGCAGAACCGAGGCTTCAATAACGAGCAATCCCCTCTACAAAGAGCTCTGCACCATCTGGAATGAAGGGACGGGTGACGAACTCTGGTACACCGATCCAACTCACGGAAGCAAGCCGCCGTCCTTTGCCGAACTCTCCAAGTATTCTTGGGAGCAGGTCTGGAAGAAACGATTCGGAAATGTAGTGAAAACCATTCGCGTTCTTGCCATCAACTCACAGTCCGACGACCGTGATCTCTCGGCCTATTATGAAACGCACCAAGCGAAGATCATCGCCGTCGGAGGCGATGCTCTCTCCCGAGGCTTGACCCTTGAGGGGCTTTGCGTCAGTTATTTTGAAAGGTCGGCAACAGCCTACGACACGCTTCTGCAGATGGGACGCTGGTTCGGATACCGCAACACCCAGGCTAAATACATGCGGATCTGGATTTCCAAAGGTCTCGTCTTGTCCTTCCGTTACATTGCGGAAGCGCTTGAAGAATTCAAACAGCTTTTGAACGCCATGAGGCTGCAGGGACGCGACCCCTCCAATTTCGGGCTCAAGATCAAACTGGCACCAAAGAATTCCCAAGTCAGGCTCATTACGGCGAGCAACAAATCCCGCGCGGCAAAGAAAATTCGCCTGTGCGTGGATGTTGCCGGCCGAGTTTTCCAATCAGGCGCGCTGCCTTGCGACGAGGAATCCTTGCTGGCCAATGAAAAAACCATCCGGGATTTCGTTTTCAGTCTGGGAAAAACAATCGACGACGGAACAGACGATATGGCCTGGACCGGAGTCAGCGGAAAGGCCGTCGCCTCCCTGCTCGAACATTTCAAGGCGGTTGCATGGTCGAACAACATTCTGATTGCCGACATGGCCAACAAGCTCCGCGAAAATTACGACGACTGGAACGTCCGCGTCCTCTCTGTCAGAGACAATGACGGCTTCGAGGGCATTCGCAGCCGGGACTTGTTCGGCACCGGCCGCATGATCAATTGCTCTGTACGCTCATTCAGCAAAGTGGAACGAGGAAGGGACGTATGGATACAGCCCAGAAGCAAGGCCATTTTGTCCAAGAACCATTTTGTCCGAGGGCTGTCCCCGGATATGAAAAACAAATTGGACGATATTCTCCAAACACAGATAGATGAAACAGGCAAGGAACCGTAGCTACCAGCCGTCATGCTCGGTCTCCCCGGAGCGAAACCGACGCTTCTGATCTACCCGGTGCTTGCTGTAAAAGACAGCAAGGCCAAGGAGGGCTGGACAAGACCGACTCCTATTTTTGCTCTTGTATTCGGACTGCCGTCAGAAAGTGACTTCAAAACCTCAAAGGTCTACATGACGTTCGAGGATACCGAATACATGGCTAACATTCTTAATTTCTGCGAAAAGGCCAATTTCCCGGAGTGACATTAAATGCCTACGGCAGAATTCTTCCTCCAGCGCTTTGAAGAGCAAACCATCAGAGGCACGGATCCCGGTTTATTCCGCGCTATGCCCTTTTTTAAGCCACCAATGTCGTTCTGGTCGGGGCTCATCCAGGGACGGCCGGCGCTTCTGTGCCGTTGCAAGATTCCCTCACGCCTTCCCGATTCCTCTTCTGCTGTGGATGTGAGTTTCATTCCCAACGACGGCGACGATGGGTATCTTGCCTTCATCGAGAAAGATGCCGGCAGCAGGGACTTGTTTGCGTCTCTTTGCGCCGATTTGGTCGGCGTCGCCGTGGGGTGTCAGGATGCATCACAAGGGCTTTCTCATGTTCTTGCCCGTTACAGTCACTGGAAAAAATTCTGGCGTTCAGGAAACAGCGGGCTGAACGAAGAAAAGGTCAGAGGACTGGCGGGGGAGCTTCTGTATTTTGAACACTGTCTGAATACAGGAATGCCCCCCGAAGACGTCTGCGCCGCCTGGCACGGCGTGCTTGCGAAGGATCAGGACTTCGTCTTTGCCAACTTCTGGACCGAAGTGAAAACCGTCAGGCAGGCCGCTCTTCAGGTTGAGATCTCCTCAATTGAACAGCTGGACAATCCCGGCCTCGACATATCCGGCGGTGCCGTTCCCGGCCATCTGGTCGTGATCAGACTTCATGACGACCCTTCGGGAGATCAAACATTCACGCTCGTGAAGCTCCACGAGCGCATCCGTGCCAAGCTTTCAGGCAATCCGAATGCGCTTCTGACCTTTTTGAACACCTTCGATCAGTCAGGGGCGAACCTGTTGCTGGGAAATTTTGAGAGATCCCTCGTTATGCAAATGTGCTCCATGACATCGTATCTGGCTTCGGCCGATGACTTTCCCCGGCTGAAACGAGACCTAATTCCGCAAGCCGTGGCCAAGGTTCGCTACAGCTTGGTTATCCCCAGCCTTGATCCGTGGAGAGAATCCTGATGTCCGAGTGCACTTTCGAAGAATTTCTCTCCCAATTCAAGTCTGACACCTACCAGCTGCGCGAAGACAGCGGCGAAGGGCTGAGAATGAGTTTTGTCCAGACATGCTGGAGACATTCGCCGATGATGGCTGAGGTCGAAGAAGAAATCCAGACGGTCTATCTGCCCGAGACTCGTCTCCGCGGACGCCCCATAGCCGTCGACGGCTATCTCTACACCGACTTCGACGAAACCTTGTATCTGATCATCGCCGACTGGAATGGCTACGCATCGGAAAAAACGCTCACCAAAACGATTGCCGAGCGCATGGTCGGCATTCTGAGGAACTTTTACGAATTTTCCAGAAACGGCCTGCTGTTAAACCAAAGCGAAGACCTGATCGAACCAACCACCCCGGAATACGACCTGGCTTGTCTCATCAATGAAACAAACATCGAACGAGTCCACTTCATCATCTTCAGTGACAGTCGACTGTCGGAAAGGCTGAAGGAAATCACCATTCCCGATCTGCAGAACGTTAGTTGCGACGCGCAGGTCTGGACGCTCGAGCGACTCTACGAATACGATCTTCTGGGAAAGGGAAGCGAGCCTCTCGTCTTTGATTTTTCGTCAAGGCCCATTCCGCTGACTCCGGCCGCCGAAGGTCCGGGATTCAAATCCTACCTTGGCGTCATTCCCGCCCTCACGCTCGCCGGCCTGTACAACCAGCACGGCGGAAGACTCCTCGAAGGAAACGTTCGCTCCTTTCTGACCGTGAAGACAAAGGTCAACTCACAGATCCGAAACTCCATCATCAACACCCCCGACCGCTTCTTCATCTACAACAACGGCATTGCCGTCACGGCCCGGAATCTCAAGTTCAACAAATCCGGCGAACTCATTGAAGCCACGGACTTTCAAATCATCAACGGAGGACAGACCACGGCCTCTCTGGCCCGCGTTCTCAAGCATGACAAGGCCGTTGACAACCCTGAGGAAACGCTTTCAAGAATCAGTGTCGCCATGAAGGTCACGGAAATCGGCGACACGCTTTCTCAGCAGGATGCCGAGGAACTTGTGGCAGAGATCTCCTGTTCGTCGAACAGTCAGAACGCCGTATCGAAGTCCGATCTAACTTCAAACAAGAAATTCCACATCAACTTGGAAAAACTCTCACAGCGGATCATGGCTCCTGCCGTTGGCGGTCGCCAGTACCAGACGTTCTGGTTCTATGAAAGAAACCGCGGCAAATACGAGCAGACCAAAAGCATGCTCAGCTCCGCAAAGCTAAGGCAGTTTGAAAGCCAGCATCCAAAGGAGCAGCGCTTCACGAAGGAGGATGTCGCAAAAGCCTACTTCAACTGGGGGCAGCGCCCTTACATCACGGGGCGAGGCGGCGTCCGCATGACGGCCCTGTTCACTCAGGAAGTCGTCAGCACCTGGGATGACAAGCGTGACGCCGGCGCTTATTCCGACCAATACTTCCGCAACTGCATTGCGCTCATCATCATGACCAAGCGGTTGGAAAAGGACGTTCGCAAACAAGCCTGGTACCAAAGCGGCTATCGAGCATGCGTGGTCGCCTACTCAATCGCCGTCTTCTCCATGCTTTTTCAAGAGCATTATGGGAAGGACAGCTTCAAGTTTGTGGAAATCTGGGATCATCAGGCTGTTCCGGACTTTCTGTCAGACGCTTTGATTGAAATCGCCAAGAAAGTACTTGCAACGCTCACCGCCCCCAACCGCCTTATTGGGAACGTTACGGAATGGGCGAAAAAGGAAGAATGCTGGAAGAACATGAAGAGTGTCTTCAGTTCCGAGAAGTTCTACAAACTTCCCGAGAAAATGGAGATACTTGTCGTCAGCCGCGAGGCCCGCAAGCAGGCCAGGCACGAAGCCAAGGAACAAGCGCGCATGGACCAGAGCATTGACGCACTTACGGAAGTCATCCAGTACGCTTTCTGGGCCGACGCACTGCAATACGACCGAAAGTTCAAGGTACTCTCTCCCTCGCAGGAAGCTGCCATCAAAAAAGCAGATGCCTTCTACAGGAATCACACAAAGCTCCCCTCGCCGAAGGAAGCCTCCTCCGCACTCATTGGACTGGCGGCTCTCAGGGAGGAAGGCTTCAACCATTGACCACCGTGACACCCTGTCCCATGCGCCACACCCCGGGCCCGTATCCAAAAATTGATGCGCACGCATCCGGCATCAATGAAGGCGGGCACCTTTAACACAGTGCCGCAGACTGCATTTGACCTTTATGGTTACAATCTGTGCACTTATTCAATTTTTCTGGAGATTTCTTAGTCATGTACAAACGCATTCTGGTGCCCACGGACGGTTCCGAACTCTCCATTGCCGCCGTCAAGGGTGCTGCTCGCTTTGCCAAGCCGCTGAACGCATCAGTGGTGCTCATCACGGTGATCGAGCCCTACAGCTACACCTCGCTCTCGGAATACCGTCCTGCGTCGATCGACGACTATGACGAGAGAATGCGCGGCATCGCCGAAGAACGACTCTCCGAAGCCCGCACCATCTTTGATGAAGCGCAGGTGCCGGTGCAGACGGTAGCGGTGAAGTCCTTCTCGCCGGCTGAAGCCATCATGGAGGCGAGCACGCAGTACGACTGCGACTGTGTCTTCATGGCTAGCCACGGCCGCAAGGGCATTGCCGCCGTGCTGCTCGGCAGCGAAACCCAGAAGGTGCTCACGCACTCGAAGATTCCCGTGATGGTCTACCGCTAAAAAGCCCTGTTGGGTAAAACCCCGACCAACACATTCATCTGCCCCTCGGACGCGCATCGCCCCCGGGGCAGAATTGTTTTTGCGACTTTTTTCGCAAGGGACTTGAAAAACGGCGCCGCCGCCCTCATCTACGGGGATACAAGCCTTGTGCTTTTTGATTGATTTTTCGATTTAGACAGGACTGAAATGCCCGAACTCGACGATATGAACGTCCAGATGGACGCTAACAATCTCTACTCCGAAGAGATCGTGACCGACCGCAAGGTCGGCACCATCCATGTGCTCACGCCGATCAAGGCCGATGGCTCGCGCGATCCGGAAAGAAAGTCGATCTTCACCGGCGAAGTGCAGATCATGACCCAGATGGGCGGTCTGCCGATTTCCTTTGAAATCGAGGCCGAGACGGTTGCTGAAGCGGTTGCCAAGTACGGCGAATCCGCCAAGGCCGGCGTCAAGAAGACCATTGAACGTCTGCAGGAAATGCGCCGCGAAGCCGCAAGCAAGATTGTGACCCCGGATTCTCCGGGCTTCGGCGTTCCGCCCACGGCGGGCGGCAAGATTCAGATGCCGTAAACAACACGAACTCTGAACGAAAAAAGAGGGAGACGCAGATCGCGCCATTCCCTCTTTTTTATACCTTCATTTTTTTGCGGCCTTCTGCGGACTAAGGCGCTGCTGCGAGATCGTGAAACCGCAGCCAGGCGCCCACGCCCTTCATCGCCTGCTGCCCCATGTAGGCCTCGGGCATGAGCGTCTCGGGCTTGAGAATATCCATTGAGGCAAGCGCCTGGGCGCTCGCGACCCGATGGCAGGCTATCAGAATAGGAAAGGGATTGAGCGCGAGCGCCCTTCCCACCGCCCGGGCCGCATGGGGCTCACCGATGCGGCGGGCGATTTCCGCGTAGGAGAGCATCTCGCCCACGGGGATGTCGGCAGCGCACGAAAGGACGCTGCGCGCAAAGGGCGAGAGCGAGCGCATGTGCGGCAGGCAGAAAAGCGCGGCGCGATCGCTTCCTGAGAGTGCATGCGGGTGCTCGATCATCGCATCGACCTCGGCCATCCAATGCGCAATCGCCTCGGGCGCAGCCTCCGGGACCGCGACGGGCTCGAGCTCAGGGACCACCGCGTAGAGAAGCCCGTCTTCTTCATCAAAGCGCACGGCGCCCCAGGGGGCAGGCTGCCGGTAGCTTCGCATCGCATCGCTTCGCGTCGTCTGCATCGTCGTTCTTCCTTTTCCTGACGCTTTTTTCCTGAAGGTTTTTAGGGAGCCTTCTGGCGCACGGCTTCAAGGTCGCTTTCCCAGAGGCCCTTGGGCATCGGGAAGGCCACCGACTCATCGGCGCCGTCAAGCTCGCGCACCTCGACGTCCTTGAAACGCTCGCGCAGATACGTCAGGACGCCCTGCACGAGGAATTCCGGCGCCGAGGCGCCTGCCGTGATGCCCACGCTTGAGACGCCGTCAAACCAGGCCGGATCGATGTGCTCGGCGCTGTCGATGAGGTAGGCGCGGGCGCCCTCGCGGCTGCCGACTTCGCGCAGGCGGTTGGAGTTGGAGCTTGTAACCGAGCCGATCACGAGAATGATGTCGACGGCCCCGGCAAGCTTTTTGACCGCATCCTGGCGGTTTTGCGTGGCGTAGCAGACGTCGCTCTTTTTGGGCTCTTCGATTGCCGGGAAGCGCTTTTTCAACGCATCGATGATGCCGCGGGCGTCGTCAACCGAAAGCGTTGTCTGGGAGACGTAAAAGAGCTCCTTTTGATTGAGCGTCTCGGGAAGGTTCTCGACGGCTGCGGCCGAATCGACCAACACCATGTTGTCGGGAACCTGTCCCATCGTGCCCTCGACCTCGGGGTGGCCTGCGTGGCCGATCATGATGATGGTCTTGCCGCGCTCGCGCATGCGCACGACCTCGCGGTGAACCTTCGTCACCAGCGGGCAGGTCGCATCGAAAATACGCAGCGGCCGATTGCGGGCCTGCTGCTCGACTGCGCGCGAGACGCCGTGCGCCGAGAAGATGAGCGTGGCGCCGTCGGGCACTTCGCTCACGTCGTCGACGAAAACGGCGCCGCGCTCGCGCAGCTTGTCGACCACGGTGCGGTTGTGCACGATCTCATGGCGCACGTAGATGGGAGCGCCGAACACTTCAATGGCGCGCTCGACGATGGCGATGGCGCGGGTCACGCCCGCACAGAATCCGCGGGGACGGGCAAGAAGAACCTGCATGCTTGGGTTGTGTCCTATGAGGAGTAAGTCAATGGCTGCGCGCAAGGATGTGGGCTTGATGACCCCTTACGGCGCACAGACGAAAATCTTAGCCGAGCCGCCGCAGGCGCGCTTGACCAACGAAGAGAGCGGGAGAGCCCGAGCGAGCCTCAACCAGTCTCTTTCATATAAGAGGGAGCACCGGATGGACCCAAGCGGGAGGCCTGCCGCAGCACGCTCAAAGCGCGTTCTAGTTTTTTTCCAAAAAAATCAGTACAATACGCGCCCTGCGACACAAAGCCGTGCGAGATGCACGCACGCGACAGCTTCCATCGGTCGACCGCTTTTGCCGGGAGAAATCTTGGCAAGGGGGGTGGTTTTTGTCGTATAATTTTAGTCTTTCGGATTTTCGCGCTCACGCTCCCCTAACAGAAGCCGAAGCGTGAAGCGTCATCAACATATTTTTTATTTACGGGAGTAAGCGATGGCACGAGTGTGTCAAGTCACCGGCAAGGCGCCGATGGTCGGCCATCAAGTCTCGCACGCGAACAACAAGACCAAGCGTCGTTTCATGCCGAACCTGCAGTATCGTCGTTTCTGGGTCGAAAGTGAAAATCGTTGGGTCCGCCTGCGTTTGACGACGGCTGGTCTGCGTACTGTCGACAAGGTTGGTATCGATGCGGTTCTCGCGGATCTCCGCGCCCGCGGCGAAATCTAATTAGGAGATTGAACCATGGCAAAGGGTGCACGCGAAATCATCAAGATGGAGTCTTCCGCCGGTACGGGCTACTTCGTGACCACCACGAAGAACAAGAAGAACTCCACTGGCAAGCTTGAGCGCAACATGTTTGATCCGGTTGCCCGCAAGCATGTCCTTTTCAAGGAAGTGAAGCTGCGCTAATTCGCGCGCTCAACGCCTTGAATTGAGAGTCGGCGACGTTTCCTTAAAGCGAAGCGCGCCAACCCAATCTGCAGAAGCTGGTGTCGTCCCAAAGGACTTCACCAGTTTTTGTTTGTCTACCGACAGCATCCGGCAGGCAGCTCAAAGCCCGGCGCAGTCCCTGCGCGCGGGCTTTTTTGCGTCCGGCTTTCGGAAAGCCGGCACGGCAAAGGAAAAAGTTTTTTGCCGCTTCAGGCTCCCAACGTGCTCTCGGGCTACTATTGCGTCCACACGTCGATTTGGGCTTGGCTCTTCAAGCCCCTCTGTGACAGGAACATCCAGACGCCGCCCGACAAGGCGGCGGCAGTCATCATGAAGAAACCCAAACACGAAAGCGCCACGCCCGCCACCGACTGGCTCAAGGCGCACAACGTCAGCTTCGTCGAACACTCCTACGAGTACGTCGAGCACGGCGGGACGGCGCGCGCAAGCGCCGAGCTCGGCGTCGACCATCACAACGTCGTCAAGACCCTCATCATGGAAGATGAGAACGCCAAGCCGCTCGTGATCCTCATGTGCGGCGACCGCGAGGTCTCCACCAAAAACCTTGCCCGTCAGACGGGCCGCAAGTCGATTGCACCCTGCAAACCCGAACAGGCCCAGCGCAACTCGGGCTACATGGTGGGCGGCACGAGCCCCTTCGGCACCCGAAAGAAGATGCCGGTGTACGTCGAGCGCGAGATCCTCGAGATGCCCCGCATCTACATCAACGGCGGACGCCGCGGGTTTCTCGTGGAAATTGCGGGCAGCGTGCTCGCGGACGTTCTCGGCGCGACGCCCGTCGACGTGGCTATCTGACCGCACGCATCGCTTCTACAGGCGCCTCCCCTCGGGGCGTCCGTCGCCTTCTCATGATCGGGGCCGCAGCCTTTTCGCCCGTCGGGCGGGAAGGCTTCCCGTATCATTGTCCTGTCGTTTTGACCTTTCCCCTTACCCTTTTCTCCTTTACCCAACGTGAGTCTTCCCTTTGAACTGCTGGTGGCGCTGCGCTATACGCGCGCCGGCCGCCGGGGCCGCCGCAAGGATGGCTTCATGAGTTTTATTTCGGGCATGTCGGTCGCCTCGATCGCCCTGGGCGTCATGGCGCTCATCATCGTGCTCTCGGTGATGAACGGCTTTCAAAAGGAGGTGCGCGACCGCATGCTCTCGGTGCTCTCGCACATCGAGATCGTCAACCTCGCAGGCCCCGTCGATCACTGGGCCGAGCGCACGGCCGAGATTGAAAAGCGCTCCCCGGAGGTGATCGCGGGCGCCCCGTTCGTGTCGGGACAGGCGCTGCTTTCAACGGGGAGCACCGTGCGCGGGGCCATGGTGCGCGGCATTGATCCCGCGGCCGAGCCCGAGGTGAGCGACCTCGCGCAGGCCGTGCGGCTTGGACGCATCACGGATCTCAAGCCCGGCAAGTTTCAGATCATTCTCGGACAGGACCTTGCCCGGGCGCTTGGCGCCATGCCGGGCGACAAGGTCACGCTCATCGTGCCCAAGGGCAACATGACGCCCGCAGGGTTCGTGCCGCGCATGAAGCAGATGACGGTTGCGGCGGTGGTGCAGTCCGGACACTATGAATTCGACAGCACGCTTGCGCTCATGCACGTCGATGATGCGGCGGTGCTCTACCGCACGGGCGGACCCACGGGCATCAGGCTTAAGATCGCCGACCTCTACGAGGCGCCCAAGGTTGCCTCGAGAATCGGCTCGGCGCTGCCCGCCGGTTGGTACGCAAGCGACTGGACGATGCAAAACCGCACCTGGTTTGCAGCCGTGCAGGTTGAAAAGCGCATGATGGCGATCATTCTCTTTCTGATCGTGCTCGTGGGCGCCTTCGGGCTTATCTCGACACTCGTGATGACCGTCACGGAAAAGCAGTCCGACATCGCCATCCTGCGCACGCTCGGCGCCTCAGCGCGCTCGATTCAGCTCATCTTCATGATCCAGGGCGCGGTCGTGGGGTTTGTGGGCGTAGCCTGCGGCGTCGGCTTAGGGCTTGCGATCGCGATGAATCTCGACGTGATCGTGCCCGCGATCGAATCGGCCCTAGGCGTTCAGTTCCTGCCCAAGGAAATCTACTTCATCAGCTCGATGCCCTCGGACCCGAGAGCCTCGGACATTGTTCCGATCGCGCTTTTGAGCTTTTTGATGAGCCTTGCGGCCACGATCTATCCCTCGTGGCGCGCGGCGCGCATCCATCCTGCGGAGGCCCTGCGCTATGAATAACGTCACCCCCGCAACCACGCAGACGGTGCTTGCCGCCCGCGACCTCGTGCGCAGCTTTACCGACGGCGCGGGCAGCCCCGTGCCGGTTCTAAACGGCGTGAGCTTTGACATCACCCGAGGCGAGATCGTGGCCGTGGTCGGAAGTTCCGGGTCAGGTAAATCCACCCTTTTGCAGATTTTGGGCGGCCTTGACGCCTGCGACGGCGGCTCGGTCTCGATTGACGGGCAGAATCTTCAAACGCTCTCCGAGCGCGAGATCTGCACTCTCAGAAATGAGAAGCTCGGGTTCGTCTATCAGTTTCATCATCTGCTGCCTGAATTCACGGCGCTTGAAAACGTCGCGATGCCGCTTGTGATTGCGCGCATTCCGGAAAAAGAAGCGCACGAACGGGCGCGCGCGGCGCTTGAGGCCCTGGGTCTCGGGCATCGCTTGACGCACCTTCCGAGCCAGCTTTCGGGCGGCGAACGGCAGCGCACGGCCATTGCCCGCGCCATGGTCACCAACCCCGCCTGCATTCTTGCCGATGAGCCGACGGGAAACCTCGATCATGAAACGGCCTTGGACGTGTTCGAAGCGTTTGTCGAGAGCGCCCGCAGCCGCGGCTGCGCGGTCCTCATCGTCACCCATGATGCGGCGCTTGCCGCCCGGTGCGACCGCATTCTGCGGCTTGCCGAAGGGCGCATTGCGACTGAAGCGACCGAGTGACGACACCTGATGGCCGCAGGGGCCTTCCGGAGTGACAACATCCATGCGCTTTTTTGATACGCACTGCCACTACGCCGACGCACGCTTTGACGCCGATCGCGAGGTCCTCTTGGACCGCGCCCGCGCCGCGGGCCTAACCGACGCGCTCATCTGTACGACGCAGGCATCCGACTATGAAAAAGCGAAGACGCTGGCCCGCACGCAGCGCTTCAAATACGCGCTCGGCCTTTTTGATCTTGCCGCGGACTTCACACGTGAGCCTGAGGCGGGAGTCGAGATACTCGCCCGGGCGCTTGAAGAGTCGGCGAAAGATGGTGCAGAAGGCTTTGCTCCCGCGGCCGTGGGCGAAGTCGGCGTCGACCGAAACCACATCGAGGCCGGGCGGGAAAAGGAGTCGCTCTTTGTGCTTGATGCCGCCGCAGGGCTTGCCCTTACCTACAACCTCCCCCTTTCCATTCATGCGCGAGGAGCGCTTGCGTTGGTCGCAGGCGTTCTGAAAAAGCGCTGCAACTCGGCGCTTCGCGGCGTCATCCACGCCTTCAACGGGTCGGCCGAAGAGGCAAGCGTCTTTTTGAAGTTGGGCTTCAAGCTCGGCTTTGGAAGCGTACTTTTAAACCCCGGCGCACGGCGCATTGCGAGAGTCTTCTCAGAGCTCGCGCCGACCGACTTCGTGCTTGAGACGGACGCGCCCTTCATGGTGCCCTTTGACCGGAAAAACGATCCCGATGCCCGCACCGAACCCATTGAGATTGCGAGAATCCTTGAGGCGGCCGCACGCATTCGCGGCGAACATCCCGAAACGACGGCCGAGGCGGCCTTTACCAACGCCCGCGCGATCTTCGGCTGACGTTTTTCCTCTGCTGCGCGCCCTGAAAAAACTCAGCGCGCGCAAAACAAGCGAAAATAGTTCCTTGAGTCCTTTTACTACCCTCCCTTTTTGACCATGGAACTTCAGAAATTTCTTGAGCTCATGAACAGCGGCGCCGAAGTCGTCGCCGGCTCCGAAGCGCATCTTTGCATGATCGCCTTAAGCCAGGAGGCGCTCAAAATCACCACGCGCATCAATTCAAGCTATCACGAGCCTGCCGAGCTGCGCGCGCTTTTTTCCGAGCTCTTCGGCAAGCCCGTCGATGAAACCTTCTCGTGCTTTCCGCCCTTTTACACCGACTGCGGCAAGAACATCACGATCGGCAGGAACGTCTTCTTCAACGCCGGCTGCAAGTTCCAGGATCAGGGCGGCATCACAATCGGCAACGGCGTGTTAATCGGCCACAACGTCGTGCTCGCCACGCTCAACCATTCGATGC
>USAL01000029.1 GCA_900552545.1 uncultured Sutterella sp.
GTGGACGGTCTGGAGCTCGGCGCCGACGACTACGTCCCGAAGCCCTGCACGCCGCGCGAGTTGGTCGCGCGCATGCGCGCGATCCTACGCCGGACATCCGCCAACGACAACTCAAGCGGCCCGGTGCAGGTGGGCAAGCTCTCGATTGACCTCTCGCAGCGGCGCGTCACCTACGACGGTCAGCCGATCGCCTTTACGGGAACGGAGCTTGCCTTGATCGAAATGCTCGCGCGCCACGCGGGGGAACCCGTCGCCAAGGCCGACATCTACCCGCGCATTCTCGGCCGCCCGCTCGGGCGCTACGACCGCGCCATCGACGTGCACATCTCCTCGATCCGACACAAGCTCGCGGAATTTGCGCACGACGACATCCTGATCGAGAGCGTGCGCGGCGTGGGCTACCAGCTTGTCGCGCGCGGCGCCGCGCATTAACGATGGTGCATAGGAAGGGGCTTTGACGCAGAGCGCACGCAAAAGCCCTTTCAAGAACACCAAAGCGGCTTCGGCCGACCCCGTTTTTTAAGGAAGGCGGGCGCTGCAGTTTTCCCCGCCTTCCTTGAATTCACCTTGCGGACAGCAGCTTATGAAGACCAAGTTCTACGGCGTCAGCGGCCTTTTTCTCAAGTTCTTCATCGGGTTCTGGATCACCATCCTGATCGTGGCGGGCTTTGCCTGGACGCTGAGCGCCGCCCGGCAGGATGCGCCGCAGAACTACGGCTCGATTGAACGCGGCCCCGGCGTGTGCCGCGCCATCGACGTCGCGCAGGGCATGCAGCGCTGGGGCGGCACGCAGGCCATGCTCAACTGGCTGCGCGACAGCACCTCCAACACCAAGCCCGAAGTCTTCGTCATCGACGCCAAGGGTCGCGAAATCAGCGGCCGCCGCGTCCCCGAAATGGCCCTTGACGAACTGCGCACGCTTGATCCCGCAACGTTCATCCGCGGCATGCGCGGCCACGGCCATGCGCACCGCGGCTGCGGCCGCGTGGGCGTCGTCGTTGCCAACGTCGGGGGCTTTGGCGAATGCACATTCTTTACCGTACGCACCGATCCGCCGCCGCCCAATCCCGGCCTCAAGACGCTCTGGCACACGCCCTGGTGGGTGTGGGTGGTGCTTCTTGGCATCATCACGACGCTGGTCGCAGGCGGCCTTGCCTGGAGTCAGGCGCGTCCCATCCGGCGTCTGCACTGGGCCATGCAGCGCGCAGCCGAAGGCGACCTGGATGTGCGCATTGCAGGCGAACTTGGCAACAGGCGCGATGAAATCGGGGCGCTCGCCCGACAGTTCGACGAAATGGCCGAGCGCATCACGGGACTCATCAACCGGCAAAAGCGCCTTTTCCATGACGTAAGCCACGAATTGAGAAGCCCCTTGGCGCGCATCAGCATCGCCATTGCACTTGCGCAGAAAAATCCCCAGAAGTCGGCCGAGCTTCTCACCCGGATCGAGCACGACGTGCAGTCGCTTGATGCCTTGGTCGACGAGCTTTTGACCTACGCAAGGCTTGACGACAACGCACCGATGACCTTTGAAGTGCTCGACATCGTGCCGCTGGTGGAAACCGTGGTCGACGACGCCAATTTCGAAGGCGGCGCCAAGGGCGTGACGGTTGGGCTTGATGCGCCCGAGGAGGTCTACATCAACTCGCACGTCGACACGCTCATGCGTGCCGTTGAAAATCTGGTGCGCAATGCGCTTCGCTATTCGCCCGAAAAGAGCACCGTCGAAGTCGCCATGAGAACGGAGGGAGAGCGCACGCTCATCACCGTCTCCGACCACGGTCCGGGCATGCCGCCCGACGAGATCGAGCGCATGTTCGATCCCTTCGTGCGCGGCAAGAACCAGGCAACCGGCAACGGCTTCGGTCTCGGGCTTGCAATTGCCAAACGCGCGGTCGAGCGCCACGGCGGGACGCTCTCGGCAGCAAACCGCCCCGAAGGGGGCCTCGTGATGACGATCGATCTGCCGACGGCGCAAAAGCCTGCGGCAGCCCAGTAACAGAAAATAGAGAAAAGAAGGCGTGGAAAACTTGAGGGAAATGATCTCCTCAAGTCCGCGCCTTTCTTTTGCCTAACTTTTTACTTCAGAAGCTCGAGCACCTTCTCGTGCACGGCGCCGCCCGCCGTGCAGACGGCCGAAAGCTCAACCAGGGGGTTGCCGCCCGTGACCGACGTGATGACGCCTCCGGCGCCCTCGACGACGGGCAGAAGCGCCGCAACGTCCCAGTAGCACAGATCCGGGTCGATCATGATGTCGGCGCCGCCGCTTGCGACGGCAAAGTACCCGAAGCAGTCGCCCATCGTGCGGTAGAGCTTGACGGCGTCGATCACCTTCTGCATGCGCGCGTCGCCCTTTTGCTCGGGCGTCGTCCAGTGGCTCGTCGTCAGAAGCGTGGCTTCAGAAAGATCCCCGCAGGGGCGCACGTGCAGCTCGCGCTCGAATTCGCGCGAGGCAGTCTTGACGCGCATCATCGTGCGCTCGCGCGTACCGATGGTGCGCACGCCCGCGGCGGCATGCGACACCGAGGAGATGAGGGGCTTGAAGCCCTCGCCCGTGTCGCGCTCAAGCGCAATGAGCGTGCCGAAGAGAAAGGAATTCGTGATGAAGCTTCGCGTTCCGTCGACCGGATCGAGAATCCAGCGGTAGCGCACGCCGCCCGCGGCGGCAGGAGCCGCCTCCTTGATGCCGTACTCCTCGCCGAAGATTCCGTGCTCGGGGAAGCGCTCCTCGATCATGGCGCGCATCACGCGCTCGGCACCCTTGTCGGCTTCGGTCACGGGCGTGCCGTTGACCTTGTCGTCGACGTGAATGCCGGTGAGGAACTTTTCGCCGATCACGCCGAAGGCTGCGTCGATCAGTTCATTTAAAAAGGGAATAAAGAGCGCCTTCTCCTCGTCGGTCGCTCTCTGCGTGAGCTTCTGGTATGTCGTCACGGCCTGCTGCCTCTTTGCTTGTTGTTGTGCCTTGATGTTCAAGTCCGCGGCTAGTCTGCCCGCGGCGCCTGAAGGCTCATCTTACGCCGCGCGCCGGCCGCTCTGCCTGAAACCGAACCTCTTTCGACAGACCCAACAGTGAAATAGTAAAGACTGCAATCCCTCCCCTAGCCGTCCATATCCTTCCCCACCCCTTAAATTTCCCATAGATTCTCCCTATGTTCTCCATAGAAAACGCGGGCCGGCAACGCTCGAAAATCGCGGCAAGAAGAAAGAAATTTCCCTTTGTTTTCAATGTATTAGAATCCTTGAAGGAAAGTCGCGGCGCCCGCGCAAAAAGCTTTTCGCAATTTGTTGCATTTGTCTAGTTCCTCACTGGGGATTGCGCATGTTAGAGTGCCTGCACCAAACGACAGGATGCAATCAGGACTCATTCTCAGTCACGAGATCACAGCAACCTGTCATCGAATTTGAAAGCTTTTTTGGAGATTGAACCATGTCGATTCTTCGCACCGAAGTGCTCCCCTTCAAAGCAAAGGCCTTCAAGGACGGCGACTTCATTGACGTCACCGAAGCCGATCTGCACGGCAAGTGGTCCGTGGTGTTCTTCTACCCGGCCGACTTCACCTTCGTGTGCCCGACCGAACTTGAGGATCTCGCCGATGTCTACGAAGAGTTCCGCGCCCTCGGCGTCGAGATCTACGCCGTGTCGACCGACACGCACTTCACCCACATGGCCTGGCACGCTTCGAGCCCGGCCGTGGGCAAGGTCCGTTTCCCGATGGTGGGCGACCCGACCGGTACGATCAGCCGCAACTTCGGCGTGATGATTGAGGAAGACGGTCTGGCTGAGCGCGGCACCTTCGTCGTCAATCCCGAGGGCCAGGTCGTGGTGGTTGAGCTGCACAACGGCAACATCGGCCGCGACGCGCGCGAGCTGCTGCGCAAGGTGCAGGCCGCCCAGTACGTCGCCGCGAATCCCTCCGAGGTGTGCCCGGCCCGCTGGCGCCCGGGTGAAAAGACGCTCACCCCGTCGAACGACCTCGTGGGCAAGATCTAAGCCCAATCAGACCAAGGAAAACTGACAAAGTTTCCCCGTCCCCGCATCGAGTCCGCGCCTTCGCGCACGGGCCCCGGTGCGGGGTCTTTTTTTTCTGAGAGCGAGCCCAGTCTTTGCGTCGGGCCCGCTTTTTTTTATTTACTTGGCCGCCGGAGTCTTGAGCTTTCCTTCCTTTTTCATCATCTCAAGCACCGTCTTGATGGGAAGCGCCTTGGCAACCTTGCCGTCAAATCCCTTGACGTCGGTCGCGGCAAAAAGCGAGTTGATGATCGCCTCTTCTGTTGCCTCGATCGTTGCCATGAAGATCGGCGTCATGTCGTCGTTTTGCACGACATCCATCTTCACCTTGGTAAGCGCCGGCGCCTCGTGCGGCATGCGCATGTCTTCTGCCGTCGAGAAGGCGATCACGAAGTCGCCCGAACCGTTGGAGGCAACGCCGCCCGTCTTGGCCATGCCGAGGAACGCGCGCTTGGCGACGCGCTCAAGATTGCGTGCCTCAAGCGGAGCATCGGTGGCAACGATCATCATGATCGAACCATCGGCGCTTTCAATTTCCTTTTGATACGGGTAGCCGCCCAGAGCCTTGCCGACCTCGACGCCGTCAATCGTGAGCAGGCCACCAAAGTTGGTCTGCACGAGCACGCCCACGGTGTAGCCGCCCATCGACTTGGGCAGCACGCGCGAGGCCGTGCCGATGCCGCCCTTGAAGCCGAACGCCTTGGTGCCCGAGCCTGCGCCGACCGAGCCTTCCTCGACGGGACCGGACTTGGCCGTCTGGATCGCCTTGAGAACATCCTTACTCGTCACAAATCGCGAGCGGATGTCATTGACGCCTCCGTCATTGGTCTCGCCCACGATGCCGTTGACGCTGCGCACGTCCTTGTTCTCGGGGAAGGAAAAGGTGTAGTCGATGATGCCGTCAAGGCCAGCGGCGATGTTGAGCGTATTGGTGAGCACGATCGGCGTTTCGATGTTGCCGAGCTCCTGCACCTGCGGATAGCCTGCAAGCTTGCCGAAGGCGTTTCCAAGGAAGATGCCGGCGGGCACCTTGTTCTTGTAGATGTTGCCCTCATGCGGCAGCACGGCCGTGACGCCCGTGTGCGCCCCCTTGGCGTCGTCGTGCACGTTCACCTGTCCGACGAGCACGCCCTTGACGTCGGTGATGGCATTGTTGGCGCCGGGCTGTAGAACGCCGATCTCGATACCGTACTCACGCGGGCGCTTGGCGCCCTCCTCGGCAAACGCCGTGCTGACGAAAGAAGCCGCGGCGGCGGCAAGAACGGCCGCCTTGAGAAGCTTGTTCATGTTGTTGTCCTCCGACATGAGGCCGGCGCTCGCGATGCTGCGCCAGCCGATGGTGACGCTGCGGCGCGCTCGTACCTGCATGTGCGGCAGGGCGCAGCCGCCTTGATGGTTCATCGTCCTGTGCTGCTCTACGGACGTTTTTGATGTTATCGGGCTTTGCGCCGCAGCCGGATTCCAGGAAGTACTACCCCTCAAAGGGCAATTGCCTAAAATGCTTCACCTACCTCGCCAGGAAAAACTTTTCCCTGCAAAGCGCCGCACTTTGCTGAAAAGCCACAAAAAGGCAGTGTGAAGATCGTCTCCCGCATGCGTCATTTTGCAAGTTGCCCGAAGAACATACGCGGCAACCCCTAAGCCGATTGTCTTTCCCTACTGCTTGGGTGCAGAATGGACTCACTACACATTGAACGCACCGGAGGATTTGTATGTCGAACTTTCCCACTGAAAACCTTCGTACCATAGCGTTGGTCGGGCACGGCGCCAGCGGCAAGACGAGCCTCATCGAGGCCATGCTGGCACGCACCGGCGCGATCGCCGAGCCCGGCAGCATCGAACGCGGCACCACGGTCTGCGACAACGACCCACAGGAAAAGGCGGTCGGACACTCGCTGCGCATGGCCGTCGTGCACGTCGAAACCGCCATGCCCGACCTCACCCCCGTACGCATTCACGTCCTCGACACCCCGGGGTATCCGGACTACGTCGGACAGTCGTTGTCCGCACTTGACGCCGTCAAGTCGGTGGCCGTCGTCGTCGACGCCACCAAGGGAATCGAGCTCATGACGCGGCGCATGATGAAGTGGGCCGAAGAGCGCGGTCTGTGCCGCATCATCGTCATCAACAAGATCGACGCCCCGGACGTCGACCTCGCAGGCATCCTCAAGGAGCTGCAGGAGACCTTCGGCAGCGCCGTGCTTCCCATCAACCTTCCCACCAAGGGCGCCACGCGCGTGATCGACTGCTTTGACCGCGACCACGGCGACGCCGACATCATGAGCGTGCACGACGTGCACCGCGCCTTCATCGAGCGCGTGGTCGAAGTCGACGACGAGACGATGGAGCGCTACCTCGAAGAGGGCGACGCCGATCCGGCCACGCTCCACGCTCCGATTACCAAGGCGCTGCGCGAGGGCCACATCATTCCCGTGTGCTTTACGAGCGCCAAGAAGCTCATCGGCATCCGCGACTTCATGAAGGTGATCATCCGCCATCTGCCGTCGCCCGCCGAAGCCAACGACGCGCTCTTCTTCAACAAGGCGGGCGACCCGGTGGTCACCACCCCCGATGCCGCCAAGCCCGTCGTCGCCCACGTCTTCAAGGTCATGAGCGACCCGTTCGTGGGCAAGATCGGCGTCTTCCGCGTGCACCAGGGCCGCATCACCGCGGGAAGCGTCCTTTACGTCGACGACAACAAGAAGCCCATCAAGGTCACGCGCCCGCTGCTGCTGCAGGGCAAGAACACGTCGGAAACCGACGAACTGCACCCGGGCGACATCGGCGCACTGAACAAGATCGACGAGCTCTCGTACGGCTGCGTGCTCCATTCGGACCCGGCCGACGACGACATCCACATGCGGCCCCTGCCCTTCCCCAAGCCGATGTTCGGTCTGGCGATTGCGCCCGCACGCCGCGGCGACGAAGGCCGCATGGGCGAAGTACTCAACAAGATGCTCTCGGAAGATCCGACGCTCGCCGTCGACCACGACGTGGTTCTCTACGAAACCTTCCTGCGCGGCCTCACCGAGATGCACGTGCGCACGGTGCGCGAGCGCATGAAGGATCAGTTCAAGCTTGAAGTCGTCACGCGCACCCCGTCGGTGCCCTACCGCGAGACGATCAGCGCCCCGGCCGAAGGCCACGCGCGCCACAAGAAGCAGACGGGCGGCGCCGGTCAGTTCGGCGAGGTGTACCTGCGCGTCGAACCGCTGCCGCGCGGCACGGGCTTTGAATTCGTCGATCAGGTCAAGGGCGGCGTCATTCCCTACAACCTGATTCCGGCCGTTGAAAAGGGCGTGCGCGACGTGCTCACCCAGGGCTATGTCGCGGGCTACCCGATCGAAGACATCCGCGTGGTGGGCTACGACGGCAAGTCGCACCCGGTCGACTCCAAGGAAGTGGCCTTCGTCGCAGCAGGCCGCAAGGCGATGCTCGATGCCCTCGCCAAGGCCGCGCCCCAGGTGCTTGAGCCCATCGTCGAAGTGACTGTGACGGCACCCGATGCGTTCATGGGCGACATCACGGGCGCTCTGGCAAGCCGTCGCGGGCAGAGCGTCGGTACCGACAACCTGCCGGGCAGCCTGATGGAAATCCGCGCCTCGGTGCCGCTCTCCGAGCTTGACGGCTACGCCACGCGCCTGCACGCCATCACGCAGGGGTCGGGCGCCTTCACGATGGATCTTGCCGGCTACCAGCCCGTGCCCGCTCAGAAGCAGGCCGAGCTCGCAAGCAAGTTCAGCCGCAAGGCCGAGGAAGACTAAGGCGAGTAAAGGGCTTAAGGGAAGTCCTGCGCGCAGGGCTTCCCACAAAGTCGTCAAAACGCCTTCAATGCGCAAAAGGTGCGCACAAAAAACTGCCGCGGGCAACCCCGTCGGCAGTTTTTTTGTGCGCGTAAAGACGCCGAAAGGCTAGTTTTCAAGCCAGATCGTCACCGGCCCGTCGTTGACAAGGCGCACGGCCATGTGCGCACCAACGCGCCCGGTGGCAGCCTTGAGGCCCCCTGCGGCGCATTCCTTCGCAAAGAGCTCGTAGAGCCTGCGCCCGGTTTCGGGATCGGCCGCCGGCGAAAAGCTCGGGCGGTTGCCGCTGTGGGTGTCGGCCGCAAGCGTGAACTGCGAGACGACGAGGATGTCGCCTGCGACGTCCGTAACCGACTTGTTCATCTTGCCGGCTTCGTCTTCAAAGATGCGGTAGCGAAGCACGCGGGCGGCAAGCTCGCGGGCCTTCTGCTCGGTGTCGCCCTTCACCGCACATACCAAGATGAGAAGCCCCGCGCCGATCGTGCCCACGTCGACGCCGTCAACCGAAACGCCTGCGCTTTGCACGCGCTGCAGCAACGCGATCATGTGTCTTTCTCCAACTGCGGCAGGCCCTTAGGCCACCGTCACCTTGGCCCAGCGGCGTTTGCCCACCTGAACCGTGACGACGTCGCCTCGGGCGATCTTGAGCCCCTTGTCGGTGACGCGCTCGCCGTTGATGCGAACGCCGCCCTGAGCGATGTTGCGGTTGGCTTCGCTCATGCTCGGCGCAAGGCCCGCTTCCTTGATCATGCGCGCCACGCCAATGGCGCCGTCCTCGCCCGCCTGCACCGTGACGCTCGCGATATCAGAGGGCGCCGCACCGCCGCGGAAGCGTGCGTTGAACTCGGCCTCGGCCGCATCGGCCTGGGCCGCGTCGTGAAAGCGCGTGATGATTTCCTTGGCAAGAAGCACCTTCGCGTCGCGCGGATTGCGTCCTTCGGAGCACTCCTTCTTGAGCTGCTCGATCGTCTCGTTGCTCTTGAGGCTCAAAAGGTCGTACCAGTTCCACATCAGATCGTCGGAGATGCTCATCACCTTGCCGAACATCTCGTCGGCCGTATCGGTGATGCCGATGTAGTTCTTCTTCGACTTGCTCATCTTGTTGACGCCGTCGAGACCCACCAGAAGCGGCATCGTGAGGATGCACTGCGCTTCCTGGCCGTACTGGCGCTGCAATTCGCGGCCCACAAGAAGGTTGAAGCGCTGGTCCGACCCGCCCAACTCCAGATCGGCCCTGAGCGCCACCGAGTCGTAGCCCTGCATCAGGGGGTAGATCAACTCGTGCATCGCGATCGGAGCCTGTTCGGCGTAGCGCTTGGCAAAGTCGTCGCGCTCAAGAAGGCGCGCAAGCGTGTATCGGCTCGCGAGCTTGATGAGGCCTTCGGCGCCCAGCTGGTTGCACCACTCGGAGTTGTAGCGCACCTCGGTCTTCTCAAGATCAAGCACGAGGCCCGCCTGCGCAAGATAGGTCTCGGCGTTGACGCGGATCTGTTCGTTTGAAAGCGGCGGACGGGTGACGTTGCGGCCCGAGGGGTCGCCGATTGCGGCCGTGAAGTCGCCGATCAGGAAGATCACCTTGTGGCCGAGATCCTGCAGCTGGCGCAGCTTGTTGAGCACCACCGTGTGACCGATGTGAATGTCGGGCGCCGTGGGATCAAGGCCGAGCTTGCAGCGCAATTGGCCGCCTTCGGCCTTGGCGCGCGCGAGCTTCTGCTCAAGTTCGCTTTCAATGAGAAGCGTGTCCACGCCGCGGCGAATGGTGTTCATCGCCTCGACGATATCCGGCGTGACTTCGTATTTCTTTTCCTGCTGTTCGATCGTTGCTTCCGGCATCGGTGTGTGCGTCCGAAAAAATTCTTTTTTCAATCAAAGACAAAACGCCGCGAAGGGAGCCTTCGGGCGGAATGCGTATTGTAGCAAGCTGAAAAAGCCTCCCCCGAAAGCCGGGCGCGCAGGACGCCGCGCATGTCGCGCACAAGATCGGGCGTTCCGCGCTCGAGGTTAAGGACGGGGATGTCCCCGGCCGATTAAAATACCGGGGTGTTGATTGAAAACACAAAAAACCGTCTGCCCTCGGGGGAGCCGCGATGTGCTCCGGGACCCGTGTAGGGGAGGCGTTTTTCGCGTTTTTCAACTGTTGATTTTCTACTCTACTTCATGTCCTCACAGCATCTCGTCGGAAAGGAACTGTGCCGCATCGGACGCGCCGTGCTTGATCTCGTGCGCTCGCGGCACCTCTCGAGCGTCGGCGCGGGCGGCTTCACCCGCTCCTCGCTCGTGGCGCTCGGCATCTTCTGCGCGCTGCCCGTGGCGGCCACCGCCGCGCTCTACCTTTCGATCCCCGACGAGACGCTTTCGGCCGCACCCAACCAGGTGCTCAAAACCGAAGTGGTGCGTCTGCCCGACCTGAGAAGCCAGATGGCGGCAATCGAATCGGTGGCCGAGCCCATCTCGCACGACATCTTCGTGCGGCCTGCCGAGACTCTCACGTCGCTTCTCGCGCGCCTTTCGATTCGCGATCCGCAGGCAGCGGCCTTCATCACCCAGCACCCCGAGGCGGGGGCGCTCACCTACCCGCACGCCGGACAGTTCGTCTCGGCCGTGGCGCGTGAGGACGGAAAGCTCGGGGATTTGAAGCTATATCTTGACAGCGACGTCACGGGCGAAGGCCGGGTCGTTCACGTCTCGCGCGACGACAAGGATCAACTCACGCTCTCCGTGTCGCCCTACGAGTACGACGTCGAGCTCACGATGGTCAACGGCTTTGTTGAAGGCAGCGTCGCCGACAGCCTCATGGCGCGCGGCGTCCCGCAGCCCATCGTGCGCCAGATGCACTCGGCCTTTGACTACGACCTTGACGTCGTGAGCGAACTCACCAAGGGCGACGCCTACCGCCTCATCTATGAGACGAAGTTTGCCGAGGGCAACTTCGTGCGCTACGGCCGGCTTCTTGCGCTGCAGCTCGACCATCAGGGCAAGACCACCGAGCTCTACTGGTTCGGGGGCGACGGCATCGGCGGCAACTACTACGACGCCGCAGGCAACATCGCCAAGCGCATCTTCATGCGCGTACCGCTTGACGTCAAAAGCGTGAGCTCGGAATTTTCACCCCTTAGAAAGCACCCGATCACGGGCGTCGTGCGCCCGCACTGGGGCACGGACTTCCGCGCCCCGTGGGGCGCGATCGTGCGCGCCGCAGCCGACGGCGTCGTCACCTTCGCAGGCGTCGGCACGGGCTACGGCAACTACATCCGCATCAATCACGGCCCGGACATCCAGACGCTCTACGCGCACCTTTCCTCCATCGACAAGAGCGTGGTGAAGGGCGCCGTCGTCAAACACGGACAGATCATCGGCCGCGTGGGCCAGACGGGTCTCGCCACGGGTCCGCACCTTCACTACGAGCTCAAGATGGACGGCGTGCAGATCAACCCGATGACCGTGCGCCTGCCCGACGAAAAGACGCTTTCGCCCTATCGCTATGCGCAGATGGAGGTGCTCATTGCGCCGCTGCGCGCCCGCATGGCCATTCTCAAGAAGGTTCAGACCGCAGCGCTCGCGCAGCTTGAAGACGCGGCTCCCGCGGCCGCCCCTGCTGCGGCAGGCGCCAAGAAAAGCGCCGCGCATTAGGCGTCCATTGATCGGCTTGAGAAGAATTTCTCATGCCGACGCGCTCATTTGGCGCTATCTATAAGGGGTTGAAGAATCGCTGAGGATTGTCGAGGCGCGAAAAAAATGTGCGTCCCATCATCGTTGTCGGGGACAGCCGAAAGCGTCCGCGCGAAAAGTAAAGCGCCAAGGTCGGGCGCAGGAAAAGAATTTTTGAAAAACCAAAGGATCCCTAGCGGAGAGTTCAGAAAATGCAGAAAACCATCACGCTCGGTCTGATGTCGGGCACGAGTCTTGACGGCGTCGATTCGGTCGCCGTGGACTTTTCGGGCAGCTCGCCTCGCCTCGTCGGCCATCACCACACGGCTTTTCCGGCCGAACTGAAGCACCAGCTCTTTACGCTGTGCCAGCCCGGAAACAATGAAATCGACGAGATGGGCCGCACGTCGGTCGCGCTCGGCCGTTTCTACGTCAAGGCGATCGACGAGCTTCTCGACTTCGCCGACATCGCCCGCAAGGACGTCGCCGCCGTAGGCATTCACGGCCAGACGATCCGCCATCGTCCCGAAGAGGGCTGGACGCTGCAGCTCAACAACCCGGCGCTCGTGGCCGAGCTCTCGGGCCTTGACGTGATCAGCGACTTCCGCGCGCGCGATCTCGCCGCTGGCGGCGAAGGCGCTCCGCTCGTGCCCGCCTTCCACCGTCAGGTCTTCATGGGCGAAGTGGCCCGCAGCGTCGGCAACATCGGCGGCATCGCCAACATCACGTTCCTGCCCGCGCGCAAGAGCTACGGCAAGGTCATCGGCTTTGACTGCGGTCCGGGCAACATCCTGCTCGACGCCTGGTGCCGCCGCCACCTGCAGCGCGACTTCGACGCCAACGGCGCCTGGGGCGCCACGGGTCACGTGCAGCCCGAGCTTTTGGAGCGTCTGCTCTCGGACGCGTACTTCGACCGCGAACCCCCGAAGAGCACTGGCCGCGAGCACTTCAACATGCAGTGGCTCGAGGAAAAGCTCCAGGGCGAGGAGCCCGTGGACGTGCAGGCCACGCTCATGATGCTCACCGCGCGCACGATCACCGATGCCATCAAGCGCTTTGCGCACCACACGCAGGAAATCTATCTCTGCGGCGGCGGCGCTCTGAACGGCGCGCTCGCGCAGATGATCCGCCAGGAGGCGGGCGACGAGATGTACGTGCGCTCGACGTCGGTCTTAGGCGTTGATCCCATGCACGTCGAGGCGATGGCCTTTGCGTGGCTTGCCTGGGCGTTCCTCAACCGCATCCCGGGCAACCTGCCCGAGGTGACGAACGCCACCGGCTCGCGCATTCTCGGTGCGCTCTACCCGCACTGATCGCTCGCGGTTATCGGCTTTTAGCCGCAAGCCCGCGCACGCCGCATTCCTCAATGCTCCGCTCGCGCGGGCTTTGTCGTTTGCCGTTTGCTGATTGCTGCTTGCCGTTATTCGTTTCGATTTCGCGGCTTTGCTTTCAAATAAAGAGCGTCGTTTTGCCCGCTGTCGGCCTCACCCGAAGCGGGCTCGTCTCTTTCTCTTTGAAGCCGCGGCCGTTACAATTTGAGGTCGCGTTTTCTCGACGCATTCGCGCTTTTTCAGCACATTCTTTTCCCTTCCGGGAAGAGGAGCTTCAATCACAGACGTTTTTCCCGCGTGCCCGCGGCAGCCTGGCACGAGGAAAAGAGCTCTCCCCGGACGTTTTACTTTTAACGATTTCGACCTATCGCCGGAGCGCTTGATCGCAGAACCCATGCGCCGCGTCCGTGCACTATTGGCACATATTTATTTTTCCCGCATCTTCACGCGCGCCCTCCGCACAACCCGCGCCCGACACGTCTGAAGCTACGGCCCACCAAGCCCCGTCATGCCTTCATTAGCATCACTTAAGTCAGCGCTCAAGAACATTCCGCTGCAGAAGTTTCACCCCGTCACCGTCGACGCTCTGAAAAACTACAACACGCGCTACCTCGCGCGCGACATCAGCGCAGGCCTTACCGTCGGCATGGTGGCCCTGCCGCTTGCCATGGCCTTCGGCATCGCAAGCGGCGTGCCGCCCGAGGCGGGCATCTACACGGCGATCATCGCGGGCTTTCTGATTTCGCTTTTAGGCGGCTGCCGCGTGCAGATCGGCGGCCCCGCGGGCGCCTTCATCGTCATCATCTACGGCATCATCGCCAACTACGGTCTGGGAAGCCTTCTCGTGGCCACGATCGGCTCGGGCGTGATCCTCTTTCTGATGGGGCTTTTAAAGCTCGGCAGCTTCATCCGCTTCATCCCGGTCTCGATCGTAATCGGCTTCACGAACGGCATTGCGGTGTTGATCGGCTTAAGCCAGATCAAGGAGTTCCTGGGCCTCACGATCGCCAAGATGCCCGCGGACTTCTTTCATCAGATCGACGCGCTCGTTGAAAACATCGACACCTTCAATCCGTGGGCCTTCGGCGTGGCGTTCGTAAGCTTTCTCATCGTGAAGTTCTGGCCCAAGGGCTACGCCATGCGCGGCGCTCCCTGGAAGCGCTGGATCGCGCACCTGCCCGGCACCGTCGTCGTGCTCGCGGGCTCGACCATCGCCGTGTCGGTCTTCAACCTCCCGGTTGAGACGATCGGAAGCAAATTCGGCGGCATCCCGCAAAAGCTTCCCGAGTTCACAATCCCCGACTTCTCCTGGGGCGAATTGAAGAACCTCGTGGGCCCGATGATCACCATTGCGCTTCTGGGCGCCATCGAAAGTCTCCTGTGCGCACGCGTGGCCGACGCCATGACCGACGACCGCCACGATCCCAATCAGGAGCTGATGGGTCAGGGCATCGCCAACTTCGTGGTGCCCTTCTTTGGCGGCATTCCTGCGACCGGCACGATCGCGCGTACCGTCACGAACATCAAGAGCGGTGCCGCCTCGCCCGTGGCTGGCGTCGTGCACGCACTCACGCTTTTGGTGGTGATTCTTGCGGCCGCGCCGCTTGCCTCCGACATTCCGCTTGCGGCGCTTGCGGCCATTCTCATGTTCGTTGCCTGGAACATGGGCAACTGGAAGGAATTCCTGCGGCTGCGCAAGATGACGATGAGCTACAAGGTGACGCTCGTGTGCACATTCGTGCTCACCGTGGTGTTTGACCTCACGGTGGCCGTCGAAGTGGGACTCATCGTCTCGAGCGTCTTCTTCATTTACCGCATGAATACGCTCACGCGCGTCGAGCCCCAGACCCTTCCCTTCAACATGCCCGAAGGCGTGGAGTGCTGGAAGCTCACCGGCGCGCTCTTTTTCGGCTCCGTGAGCAAGCTTGAGTCGGTGACCGACCCCAAGCGCATCACCGCCCGCGACGCCTCCAAGGTGGTGATCCTCAACTTCGCCGACCTGCTCAACATCGACAACTCGGCCATGGATATCCTCGCGGGCTTCATCCGCGCCCTGCACCGCCGCAACCACGAACTCATCATCGCGGGCGCCGCGGGGCACCCCCTGCGCCAGCTCGAGCGCACCGGCATTGCGGCTGCTCTGGGCAAGAACATGGTGCCCGACATGGTCTTTGCCGAGCACCGCGCCCGCGTACTCATCAAGGAGATGGACGAGCGCGAGACGAGCGGCAAGCCCCTCATCTAATCGGGAATCAATTGAGAACGAGCCGTCGTTCACGGACGGCAAACGGCGCGAAGAAAGAATTCCTCTTCGCGCCGTTTTCTTTGTGTCGGATTTTTGAGGATCCTGCCGAACTTTCCGTCTATCGCAGATCCGCGGCCCGCGGCAACCGCACGGTGACAAGCAGCCCCTTTTCATTGGCGGCATCGGCCCAGTCAAGCGTGATGACGCCTCCCGCGCGCTCGACCACGGTCTTGCAGATCGCAAGCCCCAGGCCCGTACCCTGCGCCTTGTTGCCCAGAATCCGGTAGAAGGGATCAAAGACGCGTTGACGCTCGGCGGGCGCAATGCCGGGACCGTTGTCGACGACCTTGATCACGACGTGGCTGCCGTCGGCCTCGGGCTCGACGCGCACGGCGACGGCCCCTTCTTCGGGCGTGTAGTTGATCGCGTTCTGCACGAGGTTGCGCACCAGGGCGCCGAAGTCGTTTTCGTTCATTGCGACCGCCAGAATCTCGGCCTGCGGGCCGTCGAGCCCCTCGACGTCAAGCGTGATTTTCTTTGCATCGGCCGCCCAGTAGAGGTCGGCCAAAATCGAGCTCCCCACCTTGAGGCACCCGGCCGAGGCGGGCTCAGAGGATGCGCCCGACTCGCTCTGGGCCGGGGCGCGCGTTAAGGCCAGAAGCTGCGTCACCAGATTGGTCGTGCGCGCAATCGCCTCCTTGATGTCCTCGACGCGACGGTGCAGGTCGTCTGACAAAGGCATCTGCGAGAGCCGATCGACCTGAAGGCTTAAGGCGGTCATGGGGCTTCGCAGTTCATGCGCGGCGTCGGCCACAAAGCGCGCCTCGCGCCGGCGCAGTTCGCCCACGCGCTCTAGAAGGCCGTTGGTGGCTTCGACAAGGTTTCGGACTTCGAGCGGGGCGCCGCGGCTGTCGATGGGTTTGAGATCCTCGGCACGACGGCTTGCGAGTTCGTCAGCAAGGTTCTTCAAGGGCTTCAAGGCCTTCCAGAGCACGATGAGAAGCACAAGGAGCATCACGGGCGCGAGAACGAGAATGGGAGCAGCCGACGTGAGCGCCGAAAAGAGAATGGCGCGGTTGCGCTCAGTCAGAAGCTGCCCCGCCGCCACGTGCGTGCCGTCAGAGAGCGTGCGCAGGAAGATGCGGTAAGGCTCGCCAAAGATCTCCACCGTATGCGCCCCATCCCAGTAGGGCTTGTCGAAGGCAACCGAAATGGCGCGGCCGCGCTTGTGCAGCATGCGCACGAGCACGGTTTCTCCCGCCTCGACCACGGCGCCCGGGTTGTCGTCGTCAAGCTCAAAGCTGTCCTCAAACATCGAGTCGTCCATCGTGAGCACTTCGGCGTTGGAGGCCTCCACGCTTTCGCCCAGCGACGACCCGGGCCCGTAGAAGCCGCCGCGGGTCAATTCGACGATCTTGTCGCGGTAGTGCTGATGCACGATGTCGCGCGAGAGCATGCCGACGACTTCCTTGAGCACCCGGTCCTGCCGGGTTTTGGCCGCGTCGTAGCCCGCGGCAAAGCTCGCCAAGGCCGTGATGATGAGAAAAACGGCAAGCGTCGCCGTGCAGCCGATGACGGCGCGGCGGATGATCGAGCCCTTGGCGTCCGTGTCGACGAGGCGTTTGAGAGAATTGGCGGCAAAAAATTTCAGCATGGCGACAATCGTCTTCGTGGTTTGCCGGAGCGTCTTTCGCTTAAGACTTGAGAGTCTCAAGCCCCCTTACGAGCGCGGGCGCTGCACCATCCAGCCCAGGCCCCGGACGTTGCCGATGGCCGAGGCGCCAAGCTTGCGGCGCAGCCCGTGGATGATGAATTCAATGGCGTTGCTCTCAGGAAGTTCCCCGTCGGTGTAGACGCGCTCTTCAAGCGCCGAGCGCGAAAGAATCGCCCCGGGGCGCGTCAAAAGCGCTTCAAGAAGGTCGTACTCGCGCCGCGACAGCGCCACCTCCCTCTTTTCTCCCTCGCGCGTGACGGTG
>USAL01000030.1 GCA_900552545.1 uncultured Sutterella sp.
ACACTGGCCGTGAAGGCATTGAGCTTACCGACAACGAGGCGCTTTCCGGCAAGCAGGGCTCGCGGCGCGTAATCCGCGACCGGCTCGGGCGCATCGTCGAAGACATCTGGGTGAAGGAGGGCGCCGTCGGCCACGACGTGGTGCTCTCGATCGATTCGCGCCTGCAGTTCATCGCCTTCAAGGCGCTTGAGGCGACGATTGAGCGCCACAAGGCCAAGGGCGGGGCCGTCGTGGTGGTCGACGTCCGCACGGGCGAAGTGCTGGCGTTGAGCAGTTTTCCCACCTACGACCCCAATTCGCGCCGCGTGGTGAATTTTGAAAACATCCGCAACCGCGTGATCACCGACACCTTCGAGCCCGGCTCGACGATGAAGCCCTTTGCGATCGCCAAGGCGCTCGATCTGGGCATCGTGCGTCCGGATACGCTCGTGCAGACCGCGCCCGGCAAGCTCACGATCGGCGATCGGACGATTGGTGATACGCACGACTACGGCATGATCACGGTAAGTCAGGTGGTCGCCAAGTCCTCCAACATCGGCACGAGCAAGATTGCGCTTGAAATGGATCCCAAGACGCTCTGGGACATGTATTCGGCCTTAGGCTTCGGGCGTGCGCCCGAGGTGGAGCTTCCGGGCGCCGCAAGCGGCCGCCTGCGTCCTGCGAAGTCCTGGCGCCCGATCGAGCAGGCGACGATTTCCTACGGGCACGGCATTTCGGTGTCGCTGCTGCAGCTCGTGCGCGCCTATACGGCGCTCGCGCGCAACGGCGACGTGATCAACCTCACCTTCAAGCGCAGTGCGGCGCCCGCGCAGGGCACGCAGATCTTTCGCCCCGAAGTGGCCCGACAGATGCGCTCGATGATGACCCAGACCGTGCAGGCCGGGGGAACCGCGCGGCGCGTCTCGGTCGAGGGCTATACGATCGCGGGCAAGACCGGCACGGCCAACAAGATTGAAAACGGCGAATACGTCGACAAGTACGTGGCAAGCTTCGTGGGCATGGCGCCCGCCGGACAGCCGCGCATCATCGTCGCCGTCATGGTCGACGAGCCTACGGCCGGCAGTCACTACGGCGGCACCGTGGCCGCGCCCGTCTTCAACGAAGTGACCGCCAGCGCCCTGCAGTTGATCGGCGTGCACCCCGATGCCCTCAACTTCGGAGCGGCCCCTGGCATTTTGGTGAAAGGCTTGAGAAATGATTAAGAAGACTTGCGCCGATGCGCAGGCTAAGAATGTAAAGGTGCCTGAGCAACAGGAAGAGATCCTCGAGGCGTGTGAAGCGTGGCTCGCCAAGGTGGCGCCTGCCTGCGCCCGCATTCAGATCGACTCGCGCCGCGTCGAGCAGGGTGACGTCTTTGCGGCGATCCGCGGGGGCGCCGTCGACGGGCTCTCCTATGCGCCGGTTGCGGCCTCGCGCCACGCCTCGGCCATGCTCGTTGAGGATCGCGAGGATTTGCTGGGCAAGAACGCAGGCCTTCCGATGCACGTCGTGCCGGGCTTGAAGACGCTCTTGGGCGAAGTCGCCTCGCGCTTTTACGGTCGCCCCTCGGCGCACATGCGCGGCGCGGCCGTCACAGGCACCAACGGCAAGACGAGCATCAGCCACTGGGTTGGCGCGGCGTTGACGCGCCTGCATCACCCCTGTGCGGTGATCGGCACGATCGGCGCGTTCTTAAACGGCCGCGAGCTGCCCGCTCCGTCGCTCACGACTCCCGACGCGGCAAGCATGCAGGAGATTCTTGCCTCGGCCTATTCGCTCGGGGCGCAGGCTTTTGCGCTTGAGGCAAGTTCCATCGGCCTTGAGCAGGGACGCCTGAAGGGCACTCAGCTGGAGACCGCGGCCTTCACGAACCTCACGCGCGACCATCTCGACTATCACAAGACGCTTGAAGCCTACGAGCGCGCCAAGGCGATTCTCTTTACCTGGCCGGGATTGAGAAACGCCGTCGTCAACATCGATGATCCGGCGGGCGTGCGGCTTGCGCACATCGCGCTTGATCACGGCGTGCGGCTCATCACGTATTCGCTCGAAGGAAAGACCCTGGCGGGCGGCGAGGCCATCAACGCAGAGGCCATCGAAAACCTCCCCCACGGCATCGGCTTTACCGTGCACTGGCATGGTGCTGATTATCCGGTGCGCGCGTCGGTGATCGGGCGCTTCAACGTCTCGAACCTCCTTGCAACGGCTGGCATTCTGCTTACCTTCGGCATTGATGCGCCGGCCGTTTTTGCGCAGCTTGAGCGCCTCACGGCTCCGGCCGGGCGCCTTGAGGTGGTGCGCTCGGGATCGTCGAGCGAGAGCGCCTTTGCCTCCGGTCCCTTTGCTGATCCCCTTGTCATCGTTGATTACGCACATACGCCGGACGCCCTCATCAAGGTCATGACGGCTTTAAACGAAGTGCTCGCTTCGCGTCCGGGCGGGGTGCTTTCGACCGTCTTTGGCGCCGGGGGCGACCGCGACCACGGCAAGCGCCCGTTGATGGGCGCGGCGGCCGGAAGCCTCTCGGGGCGCATCGTGATCACAAGCGACAATCCCCGAAGCGAAGACCCGCAGGCGATTGCCGAGGCGGTGGCCGCGGGCGTGGCCGAAGCAGACCGCGCAAAGATGACGGTCGAGCTCGATCGTCGGCGCGCGATCATCGAGGCCGTCTGCGCGGCCGGCGCCAACGACATCGTTCTCATCGCCGGCAAGGGGCACGAAACCTATCAGGAGGTCAACGGCGTGCGCTCGCACTTTAGCGACGTGCAGGTCGCCCGCGAGGCGCTCCTGGAGCGCCACGCCCGCATCCTCCGGCAAAAGGAGGCCGAAGGTCTCGGCTAGAGGCAGATGCCAAAACCCGAGCGTCTCAAAGGACGCTTCTGAAAAATACACGACCCCATTAAACGAACAAGACGCCGCGGCGCGCGGGAAAGCGCAAATAAGCGCAAAAAGCGAAAAAGAGTGAATCGCGACAGCGCCGCGAGAAGAAGAGAAAAAAGCAGGAAATCATGTCTGAAGTCACCGGCTGGAACATCCGAACGCTTATCCATGCCCTCGGCGACGAGGTGATCGAGGTGCGCGGCAACTCGGGCATCGTCTTCGGCGAGATCACCACCGACAGCAGGCGCATCACCAAGGACTGCGTCTTCATCGCCATCAAGGGCGAGCGCTTTGACGGACACGACTTCGTCGTGCAGGCCGCACAGGCCGGTGCCGGCGTCGTGATCGTCGAGCGCTGGCAGGACACGGGCTGCACGCAGGTGCTCGTGCGCGATACGCTCGAGGCCTACGGGCGGCTTGCGGCCGTCTGGCGCGCGCAGTTTGCCATTCCCTTGATCTGCGTGGTGGGCAGCAACGGCAAGACAACCACGACGCAGATGATCGCCTCGATTCTGCGCACGGCCTGCGGCAAGGAGGCGATCGTCGCCACCCGCGGCAACTTCAACAACCACATCGGCGTGCCGCAGATGCTCCTTGAGCTCAACGCAGGCACCAAGGCGGCCGTGATCGAGGCCGGCATGAACCACCCGGGCGAGATGGCGCGGCTTGTGAGCTGGATTCGCCCCACGGTGGTCGTCATCACGAACGCCCAGCGCGAGCATCAGGAGTTTCTCGACGGCGTCGAGGCTAGCGCCCGGGAAAACGGCCTCGCGATCGTCGCGCTCTCCGCCAAAGGCACGGCCGTGCTGCCCGCAAAGGACAAGTGTCTGCCCTTGTGGGGCGACCTCGTGCGCGCCCGCGGCTGCAGGCTTCTCACCTATGCCCGCGGCGAGGCGGGAACCGAAGCCGACGAGTCAACGGCCATCGAGGCCGACATCACCGTCTCTTCTTCGGGCACGGCGGGCGACGAGGCGATCGTGATCGAGCGCCGCGGCCTTGCGCTTGACGAGGCGCCGCAGACTGCGGAAGGCGGGGAGGGCGCGGGCGATTCGGCGCGGATGACTTCCGTCTTGAAGCTTGCTGGTCGCCATGCACTGCACGATGCGGCCGCGGCCGCCGCTGCGTCGCTTGCGATCGGCGTGCGTCCCGAGGCGGTGGCGCGGGGCCTTGCGGACTTCAAGCCCGTTGCCGGGCGCGGCGTGCACTACCTTCTGCGCAACGGCGCGATTCTCATTGACGATGCGTACAATGCCAACCCCGACAGCATGCGGGCTGCGATCGACGTCTTGGCCGACATGCCGGGGCCCCGTGTGCTCGTTGTGGGCGACATGGCCGAGACCGGGTCGCATGCCGAGGACTACCATGCCGAGATCGGCGAATACGCCAAAAAGCGCGGCATCGACAGGCTTCTGGCCGCAGGCGAATACATGCGCTTTGCCGTGGAGGCCTTCGGCATCGGTGCGCGGCACTTCGAGACGATCGAAGAGCTCACCCACGCCGCGCAGGTCGCCGCTCAGACGCCGGGAACGTTGCTTGTGAAGGCCTCCAACACCGCCGGCCTTTCGCGCGTGGTCGACGCCGTGAAGACGGCTATGTCGGCAAAGCTCGCTTAAGTGCCTAGGTGGTGCGCGTCCTCCTTCTTTGAGGGTTCAAGTCTTCCAACGCCTCAATTCTTCCGTGCAGAGGCATCCCCATAAGGCGGGTGCTCTTTGCACCCCTAACTGAAAGTTTTTTTCGATGCTTCTTTCGTTTTTTCAATGGCTCGCTGAGGACATCAGCTTTTTCTCGGTCTTCAACTACCTGAGCCTTAGAGCCGTGATGGCCGCCCTCACGGCCATGCTGATCGGCTTTTGCGCCGGCCCCTGGGTGATCCGGGAATTGAAGAAGTTGAAGATCGGCCAGGCCGTGCGCACGTGCGGACCCAAGACGCACCTTGTCAAGGACGGTACGCCCACCATGGGCGGCGTTTTGACGCTCGTCTCGATCGGCATCTCCTCGCTTTTGTGGATGGATCTTGCCAACCGCTTCGTCTGGGTCGTCCTTTTTGTGACGATCGGCTACGGAATCGTGGGCTGGAGCGACGACTACCGCAAGGTCGTGCATCACGATCCGCACGGCATGAGCGCAAGGGAGAAGTTCGGTTGGCAGAGCCTGATCGGCTTTTTTGCGGCCATCTATCTTGCCTTTGCGGTGTCGATGCCCGAAAACACGCGCATCATCCCGATGGTGCTTTCCTGGTTTGAAAACGGCTTTGCGATCGAGCAGCTCGACAAGCTCGCGCTCACCGTGCCCTTTTTCAAGCAGATCGCCTTTCCCTTCGGTGTCTGGGGCTTCATCGTGCTCACCTACATCGTGATCGTGGGCACCTCGAACGCCGTGAACCTCACCGACGGGCTCGACGGTCTGGCGATCATGCCCTGCGTGATGGTGGGCTCGGCGCTCGGCATCTTCGCCTACGTCGTGGGGCGCCCCGACTTCTCGCAGTACCTTTACTTTGAGTACATTCCGGGCGCGGGCGAGCTTGTCGTCGTCTGCGCGGCGATTGCAGGCGCCGGGCTCGCCTTTTTGTGGTTCAATTGCTATCCGGCGCAGGTCTTCATGGGAGACGTCGGCGCTCTCGCTCTGGGCGGGGCGCTCGGCACGATCGCCGTGATCACGCGTCAGGAGATCGTTCTGGCGATCATGGGCGGCATCTTCGTCGTCGAAACCGTTTCGGTCATGATCCAGACGACGTATTTTCGACTCACGCACGGCAAGCGCTTCTTTCTCATGGCGCCGATTCACCACCATTTTGAGCTCAAGGGCTGGAAGGAGACGCAGGTCGTCGTGCGCTTCTGGATCATCACCTTCATTCTGGTGCTGATCGGCTTGAGCACGCTCAAGATCAGATAAAAAGCGCCGCAATAGAGGCGCAAGCCCGGCCGGGGCCGATCGTCGAAAGAGGAACGCCTCTGCCGCGGCGGGAATGTTTGCAAGGACGCATAAAAATGCAGGACGCTCAGCAGTCGGCTTCGATGCAAAAGAACTTCACGCGCAGCGTTGGCGGCGAACAAGCCTTCGTGCGCGTACCCAACGGCCGCCGGGCGCTCGTGCTCGGCTGCGGCGCTTCGGGTGCGGCGGCGGCAAGGTTTCTGCACCGCCGCGGCTGGCAGGTGTCGGTCGCCGATACGCGCGAGACGCCGCCCGCGGCAGCCGCGCTCAAAAGCGAAGGCATCGCCTTTGCGGGCGGGGGGCTCTCGGCGGACATGGTAAGCGAGGATCTCGACCTTCTCGTGATGAGCCCGGGACTGTCGCCCGAGCACTCCGCAGCGGCCCCGTTGGTTGCGCGCGCAAAGAGCCTCCAATTCGACATCGCGGGCGAAATCGAGCTTTTTGCCCGCGAATTGAAGCGCCTTGCGGCTTTCCGACACTATCGGCCGCTCGTCATTGCGATTACGGGCACCAACGGCAAAACGACGACCACCACGATCGTCGGAAAGATGGCCGCAGCCTGCGGCAAGAGCGTCTGTGTGGCGGGCAACATCGGACCCAATGCGGTCGCCGAACTCGACCGCCTTCTCACGGCCAACGAGCTTCCTGAGGTCTGGGTGCTTGAGCTTTCGAGCTTTCAGCTTGAGACGACGGTGAGCCTCACGTGCGACGCGGCGGCCTTCTTGAACCTCACCGAAGATCACGTCGACTGGCATGGGTCGATGGGGGCCTATGCCGCTGCGAAGGGCCGCATCTTCTCGGTTTCGACCAAGCGGGTGTTGAACGCCGACGATCCGGTCGTGATGCAGTGCGCCGAAGGCGTCGACCCGGCCCTGGTGGAGGTCTTTAGCGACGCCGACCCCAAGGAAGGGCCGTTCGAAAACTGGGGCATTGCAAAGGACGCAGGGCTTGAGTGGCTTGCCTATATGCCGAGGACGCCTGCGGCCGCAACCAAGATCGAGCGGCTTGCCGCCGAGCCGGTGGAAAAGACGCTCCTCATGCCGGTCGACGCGCTTCTCATCCGCGGCCGCCACAATGCGATGAATGCGCTGGCGGCGCTGGCGCTCGTCAAATCCACGGGGCTCCCGCTTGGGCCCGCGCTTGAAGCGCTCAAGAGCTACAAGGGCGAGCCGCACCGCGTGCAGCCCGTGCTTGCGATCGAGAGGATCGAATTCATCGACGACAGCAAGGGCACCAACGTGGGTGCGACGATTGCCGCGCTCGAGGGCCTGGGAAAATCCGGCAAGAAGAGCTCGATCATTCTGGGCGGCGACGGCAAGGGCCAGAACTTTGCACCCTTGGCAGAGAGCCTTGCGCGCTGGGCCGTGCATGCCGTGCTGCTCGGGCGCGATGCGCCCAAGATCCGCGAGGCGCTTGAAGCCGCGCACGTCGCCTATGAAGAGGCGGGCGTTGACTTTGAAGCGGCGGTCGATGCCGCCTGGCGCGCGGCGCGCGAGGCGAAGAGCGCGGGCGACGACGTTGTCGTGCTCTTGTCGCCCGCGTGCGCAAGCTGGGACATGTTCAGCAACTATGCCGAGCGCAGCGCGCGGTTCGTGGCGCGCGCACAGAAGATTGCCGGGGACGTCGCTCAAAGCGCCGATGGCAATAAGGCTCAGGCAGAAGAAGCCGTCGAGAAAAGCGCCGAGACCACGGAACCTGAACCCGAAGCGAACGATGCCGGGGCGCAGCCGCCCCAAGGAGCGTCCTGATGCGACTTTTCGGCCGATCGAAAGCAAAGACCGAAGCCGCGGGCCTTAATGCGGCCAGCGGCACCTACCGCGCCTGGGCCGATGAGCCGGTGCTGCTGCGCGGCCGCGGCTCGGCCGTCAAGCCCGACGGTACCGACTGGGCGGTGCTCTTCATCGTGGCGGCGCTTTTGTCGCTCGGAACGCTCATGGTCTATTCGGCTTCGATTTCGCTTGCCGACAGTCCGAAGTACAACACGACACCGTACCACTTTCTCGTGCGGCATCTGATGTTCATCGCGATGAGCCTCGTGATGGGCTACATCGTCTACCGCATCCCGATGCGGGTCTGGAACAAGCTTGCGCCCTACATGGTGTTCTTTGCGATCGTCCTGCTTGCGGCGGTGCTCGTGCCGGGCGTGGGGCGCTCGGTCAACGGCTCGCGGCGCTGGATTCATCTGGCGGGCTTCATCAACCTGCAGGTGACCGAGGTCGCCAAATTTGCGGCCGTGATCGGTGCCGCGTACTTCACGGTGCAGCGCCAGGAGTACATGCACTCCTTTTCAAAGGGCTTGGCGCCCATGGCGGTCGTCATGTGCTGCATCTCGGCGTTGATCAGTCTGCAGCCCGATCTGGGCGCCATCATGGTGATCGTGTGCATCGCCATGGGCGTGCTCTTTCTCGGGGGCCTCAACATGCGCATCTTCCTCGTGGTGAGCGTAGCCGTGATCATCGTGGTGGCGCTCATGATCTACGACTCGCCCTGGCGCGTGCAGCGCGTGATGGCCTACCTCGACCCCTGGAGCAGCGAGTATGCACTAGACAAGGGCTATCAGCTGAGCCATTCGCTCATTGCCGTCGGGCGCGGGGAACTTTTGGGCGTCGGGCGTGGGGCCTCGGTTGAGAAGCTGCACTATCTGCCGGAGGCGCACACCGACTTCATTCTTGCCGTAGTGGGCGAGGAGCTGGGCTTTGTGGGCGTGGTCTCGACCTTGGCCGCGTACTACTGGCTCGTGCGCCGCGCCTTTGCCATCGGGCGTCAGGCGATCAAGCTCGACCGCGTGTTTTCAGGGCTTGTCGCCGAGGGCGTGGGCATCTGGATCGGCGTTCAGGTGGTCATCAACGCGGGCGTTGCCACGGGACTCTTTCCCACGAAAGGGCTGACGCTGCCGCTCATGAGCTACGGCGGCTCCTCCCTCATGGCTACAATTGCCGCCATTGCCCTGCTGTTGCGCGCCGATCGTGAAAACCGCATCCTCATGCGCGGTGGCAAGGTCTAGAGCGAGGAAAACACATTGTTGGCGGCGGTCGGCGTGCCGGCTTGACGGCTTGAGGGCCTGACGGCATCAAGGAAAGCGACCGCAAACCACTCACTTGGATTTTTCGATGAGTCAAAAGCATCTTCTCATCAGCGCCGCCGGCACGGGCGGCCACGTCATGCCGGGTCTTGCCGTGGCCCGGGAGCTTGCCCGCCGCGGCTGGCGCATCAGCTGGATCGGCACGCAGACCGGCATGGAGGGCGCTCTAGTGGCGCGCGACGGCATCGCGTTCACGGGACTTGACTTTCAGGGCGTGCGCGGCAAGGGGCTGCTCGGCATGGTCAAGGGCATGGTGAAGCTCGTTCTCGCTTCGCGCCGCGCGACCGAGGTGATCCGCACGATGAAGCCCGATGTCCTCTTTTCGACTGGGGGCTACGTGGCCGTGCCGGTCTGCAACGGCGCGCGCAAGAACCACACGCCCGTCGTGCTCATGAACTGCGACGCGGATCTTCTGCTTTCCTCCAAGATGGTGATGGATCAGGCCCGGGCCGTTGCCTGCGGCTTTGCCGGGTCGGCCCGGTCGGCCGCCAACGGCAAGGGAAGCATCACGGGCAATCCGGTGCGCGCCGAAATCGAGGCGCTTCCTTCGCCCGAAGAGCGTCTTGCGGGCCGCACGGGTCCCCTGCGGCTTCTCGTTTTCGGCGGCAGTCTCGGCGCGCAGGTTTTAAACGATACGGTGCCGCGCGCGCTCGCGCTTTTTGACGACGAGCACCGCCCCGTCGTCGTGCACCAGACGGGCGCCAAGAACATCGACAAGGTGAAGGCGCTCTACGACGAATTGGGCATCAAGGCCGAGGTGACGGGCTTTATCGACGACATGGCGGGAGCCTATCGGGAAAGCGACATCGTCCTTTGCCGCTCGGGTGCGATGACGGTAAGCGAACTCTGCGCTGCAGGTGCGGCAAGCATTCTCGTGCCCTTTGTCGTGAAGACCACCAAGCATCAGCTGGGGAACGCCCGCTACATGCAGCAAAACGGCGCGGCCGTGCTGCTTGAGCAGGAGCATCTCACGCCTGAGCATCTCTTCGGCATTCTCATGAGCATGAAGCGTGAAAAGATCCTCGGGATGGCCGTCAAGGCCCGGTCGCTTGCGCGTCTGCAGGCCGCTAGCCGCGTGGCCGACATGATCGAAGAGGTCGCCTCAGGCGCAAAGTAGCTCCCGGCGACCCAAAAAGCCGGTCTCGGGCAGACTCAACAAACAACGAAAGTGCGACGCGGAAAGCAACACGTGAAACTCGCTTCCGCGCAAGGAATGTAGTCATGAAATTCATGGTCAAGCACCTGCATTTTGTAGGTATCGGCGGCACGGGCATGTGCGGCATCGCCGAGGTGCTTCTTAATCTGGGCTACACGGTAAGCGGCTCGGATCTTGCCTCGAGCCCCGTCACCGAGCGTCTGCGCTCGCTTGGCGCCGTGGTTTACCAGGGGCACGATGCGGCCAACATCGCTGGCGCCGATGCGCTTGTCATCTCAAGCGCCGTGCACGAGGACAACCCCGAGGTGCGCGCCGCGCGCGAAGCGCACATCCCCGTGGTGCCCCGCGCGGTGATGTTGGCCGAGCTCATGCGCCTGCGCCGCGGCATCGCGATTGCGGGTACGCATGGGAAAACGACGACCACGTCGCTCACCACGGCGCTTCTTGCCGCAGGGGGCCTTGACCCCACGTACGTGATTGGCGGACGACTCAACAGTTCCGGCGCCAACGCCAGGCTTGGGAGCGGCGAATACATCGTCGCCGAGGCCGACGAGTCGGACGCGTCGTTCTTGAACCTCATGCCCGTGGTGTCGGCCGTCACCAACATCGACGCCGACCACATGGACACGTACGGGCATGACTTTGAAAAGTTGAAGAAGGCCTTTGCGGACTTCCTCGGGCGGCTTCCCTTTTACGGCGTCGCGGTGCTCTGCACGGACGACGAGAACGTGCGCTCGATCATTCCAATGGTGACGCGCCGTGTCGTCGCCTATGGGCTCAACAGCGACGCCGACGTGCGCGCGGTCGACGTGCGCGCCATGGGTACGCGCATGGCCTACACGGTGCTGCGCGAAAACCATCCGCCGCTGCCGGTGGTTCTGAACCTCCCGGGCGTGCACAATGTGGTCAATTCGCTTGCGGCCATTGCGATCGCAACGCTCGTGGGCGTCTCCGACGAGGCGATCGTGCGTGCACTGGCCGAATTTACGGGCGTCGGCCGCCGTTTTTCGCAGTACGGTGAAATCGCCTGCGAGGGCGGCACCTTTGTCTTGGTCGACGACTACGGGCACCACCCGCACGAGATGGCCGCCACGATTGCCGCCGCGCGCGGCGCCTGGCCCGATCGCCGGCTCGTGCTTGCCTTCCAGCCGCACCGCTACACGCGCACGCGCGACTGCTTTGATGAATTCGTAAAGGTGCTCTCGGGCGTGGACGTGCTGGTGCTTGCCGACATCTATCCGGCGGGCGAGACGCCCATTGACGGGGTTTCGGCCGAGCACCTCGCGCAGGCCGTGAGCAAGGCCGTTGCCGGCACCGGCCGGCAGACGGTCTACTGCGGCGACGTCTCGCGCGTGCCCGAAAGGGTGCTCTCGCTTGTGAAGGCGGGTGACGTCGTGCTCACGATGGGCGCGGGCAGCATCGGGCGCGCAGCGCCGCAGCTTGCGCAGGCCAAGAAGGCCTGATTCGAAATCATCAAGGCGAAAATCAGATATAGGCTTTACGAAAGAGGGAGAGCAGGATGCAGTTTGAAGCGTTTGACGTCGACGTCGATCCGAAGCGTCTCGGGCGCGTGGCTGTTTTGATGGGCGGCATGAGCTCCGAGCGCGAGGTGTCGCTCTCTAGCGGCCGCGGCGTGTATGAGGCGCTGCGCGAAAAGGGGGTTGACGCGACTGCGGTCGACCCGGCCAAGATCCCCGTCGAGACGCTCAAAGGCGCCTTTGACCGCGCGTTCATTGCGCTCCACGGCCGCTTTGGCGAAGACGGCACGATTCAAGGCGTGCTCGAATATCTGCAGATCCCCTATACGGGGCCGGGCGTGGCGGCGAGCGCTATCGCCATGAACAAGGAGCTCACCCGCAGGCTCTGGCGCGCCTCCGGCCTTCCCGTGGCGCGCGGCCGCGTGGCCGCAGGGCCCGACGAGGCCGAGGCGAGTTTGTCCGACTTGGGACGAGACCTGGTCGTGAAGCCCGTCTCCGACGGCTCCTCGATCGGCGTCACGAAGCTTCAGGGCGCAACCGTCGACGAGCTGCGCGAGGCCATCGGTGAAGCCTGCCGCCTCAACGAGGGCGTCCTCGTTGAAGAGCGCATCTTCGGGCGCGAGCTCACGATTGCCGTTGTCGACGGCAAGGCGCTTCCCGTGATTGAAATCCGTGCGCCCGAGGGCGACTACGACTATCACAACAAGTACTTCGGTAACGCCGTCGTCTACGACTGCCCGGCCAAGCTTGATGCCGTGGCAACCGAGGCGGTCTGCCGTGCGGCCGAGGCGGGCTTTGCCGCGCTCGGCGCCCGCGGCTGGGGTCGCATCGACGTGATGATGCGCGAAGACGGCTCGTTCGTGCTTCTTGAGCTCAACACGAGCCCGGGCATGACCCCGCACTCGCTCGTGCCGATGGCTGCGCGCGCAGTCGGCGTCGACTACGCGGGGCTGTGTCTTCATATTGCAAGCCGCGCCGCGCTTGACTATCCCAAGCACGATCCCGTGACGCCCTAAAAACAGGGCCGCCTGAGGTATCGCGGTTTTTCAGGCGGCCTAGGAATGAACCGCAAAAGGCGACGATTGACGACTCGACACGACGCTTTCCCGACGCATTGATTTTTCACTGACAGACTCACAGGACGCGCGAAGTGGCCCAGGCAGCAGACAAAATCAAGGACAAAAAGGCCGCGCGCCGCAGCACGGCTGATGCCGCTGCGGCTCCCGAGAGCGTCTCCTTTGAGGCGATGGCCTTCATGCCGGGCGTTGATTCCGCCCCTGACGCCGATGCTCTGAAGGCCTCCGAGCGACGCCGCAAGGTCAGGCGCTGGAAGGTTGCATTGACCCTCGCGGGGCTAGCTGCCGTCGCACTTCTTGTCTGGCGGTGCTTGACGACCCCTTTTCTCGCAATTGACTCCGTCGAAGTGCGCGGCCCCGTGGAGACGCTTGGGTTGCAGGAAGTGGTGGGCGCCGTGCGCACGAGCCTAAAGGGCAACATGCTTACGGCCGACATCGAGGCCGTCAAGCACGCCGTCGAGGAGATTTCCTGGGTGAAGAGCGCCGCTGTGATGCGCGTCTGGCCGCACGCGCTTTTTGTCGACGTGGTGCGCCATCAGGCGGTGGCGATTTTTGAAGACGGAAGGCTCGTAAGCGACGAGGGTGTTCTTTTTGTAAGCAACGACGAGCCCATCGAGCGGCTCGTGACGATGCCCACCCTGTCGGGCGATCCCCAATACGTGGGCGAGGCGGTGCGGCTGCTGCCCCTTTTTGAAGCGCAGGCCAAGCGTGTGTCGGCGCGCATCAAGGCCGTGGAGGCAACCTTTCGCGGCAGCTGGTCGGTCGTGATCGAATCGGCGCGCTTTGACGCAATGAAGAGCGAGCTCGGGCGGGCATTGACGAAAAACGGTCCGGTGCTGCGGCTTGAGCAGGTGATGGACAATCTCGAGCGCATCGCCGACATGATGCAGGGCTACCCCGAGTCGATCGACGCGCGCTATCGCGACGCGTTTGCCGCACAGATTCCCAATGCCGAGGCGCGTGCGCGCTGGCTTGCCGACCATCCGCAGCCGGAAGTGGCGGCTCAAGCGCAGGCGCCCTCGGGGAAGGAGGCGGCTGCGGCCGCCGCGCCGCAAAAGACCGATCAAACAAAGACGGATCGCACGCAGAAGGCCAATCGGACGAACAGGCCGCGCTCGACCGCGGCAGGCTCCCGCAAGCCGCAATAAGTCGTCCAACGGCTATCAGAGGTCTCTGCGGCGCATCCGCGGCCGCGGTATTCTTGCAGTTTGTTTCCTTCAGAGGTGAGAGGATCTAGACGCATGGAAGGTGCACAGCTCAATTCAACCATTGCCGCACTTGACATCGGCACGAGCAAGATTTCGGTTGCCGTGGGCGAGGTGGGTCCCTCCGGGGAGCTTGCCGTGCTGGGCTTCGGCAAGGTGCCCGCCGCGGGCATTCACGCCGGCAGCGTCCAGGACGTCGAGCTTGCCGTTGAATCGATCCGTGCCGCCGTCGCCGAGGCCGAGGCGACGTCCGAACGCAAGATCACGACCGTGTCGGCCGCGCTCACCGGCAAGCACCTTCACAGCATCAACAAGGTGGGCCGCCTCGTGCTGCCCGACGGCGAGGTCGACGCCAACGCCGTCAAGCGCGCCACGCGCCTGGCGATGGCCTTTGATCCCAAGGTCGACGCCCGCAGTCCGGACGACCGCGTGGTCTCGCACGTGATCAAGGGCTATACGCTCGATAACGATGACGCAATGCTGCAGGACCCGATCGGCATGGCGGGGAGCGTCCTCAAGGCCCACGCGCATCTTGCGATTGGCTCCGACAGCGTGGTCGTCAATCTCGTCAAGTGCATCCGCCGCGCAAGCCTTGATATTGAAGGCCTCGTGTTGCAGCCCTGGGCGAGCGCCGCAGGAACGCTCACGCAGACCGAAAAGGAGCTCGGCGTCATTGCGCTTGATATCGGTGCGGGCACGGTCGACGTCGCCTGCTTTGAAAAAGGCCACATCGCCTTTACGGGCGTGGCGCAGACGGGCGGCGAAATCATCACCCGCGACATCGCCGCGGGCCTCAACTGCGCCCTGGCCGACGCCGAGGACATCAAGCTTGCCTACGGGCACGTGGGCGCGCGGCCCGAAGACGCCTACGAGCGCATCCGCTACATCCGCGAGTCGACTCAGACCGAGGAGGCGATCACGAGCAGCCAGCTCGTGAACATCATCGAGGCCCGAAGCGAGGAGATCCTGCGCATGACCGCGCACTATTTCCTCAACTCCGACCACTGGCTGCAGAAGGCCGCCGCGGGCATCGTGATCACCGGCGGCGTAAGCCGCATGCCGGGCTTTGATCGCCTTGCAAAGGCTGTCCTTGGTTTGCCTGTGCGCGTGGGCGTGCCGCCCATGCAAAAGGGCAGCGCCCTGGGGCTCGTGAGCCCCGAAGACTCCACGGTCGTGGGCGTCTTGCTCGAAACCCTGCGCCGGCGCCGCGTCTCGGGCGACAACAAGCACAAAGCCGGGCGCTTTGACGGCTTTTTCGGCGTCGTGCGCCGCATCATGTTCGGCGACTTCTCGGGATAATCCGCGCCAAATCGTACGATCGTACGGCGACCCCGCCGCATCGCCTGGCGGTGGCATAATGGCGCCATATTTTCGTAACTTTCACTACAGATATGGAAGGCTTTGAAAATGAATGACAAATACGCACTCATCATCGACGGCGGCTGCAATTTTCACGGCCGCGGCGGCACCCTGAGCCACCACTACTGCGAGCTTGCCAAGGAGACCCTTGAAGCAATGGGGTGGACCGTGGACATCACGCGCGTTGACGAGGAATGGGACGCGGCTGTCGAAGGCGAGAAGCTGCGCCGCGCCAAGGGCGTCATCCTGCAGACGCCCGCCTGGTGGATGGCTTCTCCCTGGCAGGTGAAGCGCTACATCGACGAGGTCTTCATGCAGCCCGGCATCTGCGGCGGCGACGGCCGCACCCGCACGGCGCCCGACATCAACTACGGCACGGGCGGACTGCTCACGGGCCGCTACATGATCTCCTCGACCTGGAATGCGCCGCGGGCGGCGTTTGTTGCCGAGGGCGACTTCTTTGAGGGCACGGGCATCGACGGCGTCTTTTTGCCCATGCACAAGGCCTTCCAGTTTATTGGCTTGAAGCCCATGGAGTCCTTCATGGCCAACGACGTCCTCAAGAATCCAACGCATGAGGCGGACTTCAAGCGCTTTGTCGAGACGGTGAAGAAGAACTTCAGCGCGATTTGATCGACATCTGATCGAAGGCTCCCCGGTTGGGCTCAATCGCAAAAGATGTGCCAAGGGGGAGCATCGGGCGGCAGCCTCAAGGAGGCGGCTTGGCTTGTACCAGCTCGAAACAGAGTACAAGCGCCGCACCATCGGGCGCCGCCCGGTTTGTTTTTTATCTTTCCCCCAAGCGCTTTTGTTGCCGCACCTCATTTTGCTTAAGCGCTTGTGCCCATGCCGCAACGGGCGCGCCGTGATAGCATTCGCGACCCATATCCGCGGCGGTCCGGTACCGGGACGCTCAGGCGCTCGATTTCTCGGACCCCGAGAATCCCCTTTTTGTTTCAGCGCAAGATATGCGTACGCCGCAACTATCCAAACACGGCCTGCGAGCCTGGCTTCCCATCATCGGGCTCGCCTTCGCGGCCTTCGTCTTCAACACGTCGGAATTTCTGCCCGTGGGGCTTCTGCCCGACATCGCCGAAAGCCTTCATGAGACGGTGCCCTTTACGGGCCTCATCCTCACGGGCTACGCCTTTGTCGTGGCGGTGATGTCGCTGCCCTTGACCGTGCTCACGGCCAAGCTCGAGCGCCGCAAGCTCCTTTTGTTCCTGCTCTTTTTGTTTGCCGTCTGCCACTTCGTCGTGCCGTGGGTGACGAGCTTCGGGACGCTTCTGGTGGCCCGCATCGGCGTGGCGCTCTCGCACTCGGTGTTCTGGTCGATCATGACACCTCTGGCCGCGCGCGTGGCGCCGCACGGAAAACGCGCCTTGGGGCTTGCGAGCGTCATGGGCGGCACAATTGTTGCAACCGTGCTCGGCGTGCCGATCGGCACCAACCTCGGCCATTTCTTCGGTTGGCAGGAGTCGTTTTTCATCATCGGCGCGGCGGCCATGGCGGTCTTCGTGCTGATTTTCTTCACCCTGCCCGAGTGTCCGAGCAACCGCGCGGGGTCGTTTTCGAGTCTTCCCGTCATTCTCAAGCGCCCGGCGCTGCTTGAGCTTTATGCTCTGACGATGATCACCGTGCTCGGACAGTTCACGGTCTACTCCTACTTCAGCCCGATTCTCTCGACGGTGGGGGGCCTTGCCGAGGGAAGCATCGTCGACATGCTCTTTCTTTTCGGCCTTGCGGGCATCGCCGGCACGATCATCGGCTCAAAGACCGTCGAGCGCC
>USAL01000031.1 GCA_900552545.1 uncultured Sutterella sp.
GCATGAGGACCTTCGCGACGCGCTCAATGCCCTTGTCGACGCCGCGCACCACCACGAGACCGGTGAGAAGCAGGAAGGCGATCAGAAGACCGTAGGACTGCACGCCGTCGGAGACGAAGGCGCCGAAGTTGGCGTTGAGCACCGCCGCATCGGTCACAAGTCCGAAGCCCGTCACCGAGTTCCAGATGTACTTCAGGCACCAGCCGCCCACCACGGAATAAAAGGACAGAATGAGAAACACCGTGAAGACGCCGATGCCGCCGAAGATGCCCCAGGGCTTGCCGCAGACGTTGTTGAGCGACCCGACGGCGCCGCGCCGACCGGCGCGTCCCATGGAAAGCTCCGCCACCAGAAGCGCCACGCCCACCGTGAGCGTAAAGAAGATGTAGGGAAGCATGAAGACCGCTCCCCCGTAGTTGCCCGCCATGTACGGGAACTTCCAAATCGCGCCCAGACCGACTGCCGAGCCTGCCGAAGCCAGAATGAAGCCGAGACGAGAGCCCCAGCCGCCTTGTTTTTCTGCCATGAGTACCGCCGAAGAAGACTTGCGGCCTTGCCGATCACTGCCGAAGAGTCGCTCCTCCCATAGTTGCTGACGTCTTCGGCAGGCAAAGCCGACATATAAAAAAAGCAGCCCTCGGGCACTCCCTTCGCGGGCGCCCGTGCCACGCGAAGGATCATAACAAAGGCGCATCGACGACGATGCCGCGTCAAAAAGATTGCGCCCCTCCTACACCCCACTTACACCCCGCTTGGGGTGGGCACAATCTCCTCGTTTTGCTCCGGCTTCTAGCCGAAATCCTCTTCGGCGTCCTCAAGCCCCGCGCCCGAGAGCAGGCGAGAGATCACGTCAAAGCCAAAGCCCCGGGAGACGAAATAGCGCGTCTGGCGGTCGCGCTCCTTTTTGTCCTGCGGCAGACGCCCGAACTTGCGGCGCCACAGCACGCGGGCGCGCTCGAATTCGTCGCCCGCCTCGGTGAGGCTTTCGGCAATCGTTTCGCGCTCAACGCCCATCTGCGCGAGCTCGCCCGCGAGCCTGCGGTTGCCGTAGCGCGCCGCACGGCTTCGCACGCGGCTAGCCGCATAGCGGGCGTTGTCAAGGTACCCGCGGTTTTGAAGGGTCTCGAGCACCTCTTCGACATCGTCTGGCGTCTCGCCCTCGCGCAATGACCCACGAAGTTTCCGTCCGAGTTCCAAGCGACTGTACTCGCGCCGCGAGAGCGCGTCGACCGCGCGCATCATGAGCGTGCGGGGCCTGCGGCCGCCGGCATCCCTATCCCTTTTTCGTCCGCGCGGCGCTTCCTCTTCAAACTCGTCTTCAGCCTCTTTCTCATCAAGGCCCGCAAAGTCGTCGGCCACAGGCGGGATCTCCAATTCGTCAAGAAACGCCTCGACCGGCACCGGCCGACTTGCGGTCTTTTCAGGCCCAGAGGACTGTTCGGGCTGCGAAGGCTCTGCGGACTTTGAAGCGTCCTTCTTCGCCTTCTCCCTTTTTGGCGTAGGGCGCAGCTCATCCTCGGGCTCGGGCTCAAGAAACTTGCTGAGTTTTTCTTCAGAGACGTAGAACATGGAAAGCGTCTAAAAAAGTGGCGAAAAAGCGCCGCATGAAAAAACATTCGGCCGCTTGGGAGTTGCGCCCGGGCTCACCCGAACGCCCTCACAGCGGCCGTCGAAGATTCCCGCCTTGCGGAAGGTGATTATTCAAAGAGCTCGTCGGGCTCGATCACCGTCTCTTCGAGCATGTCGGGATCGGCTCCAGCGGCAGGCGTGTTAGCCTGCGGCTTGGCGTCGTCATTTTTCACCGGAATCGGCGCGGGCTCACCGGGGGTGAGCGACGTCGGGCGGTTCTTCATGCCCTTCAGAGCGCGGATGCGGTTTTCGATCTCAAGCGCAACGTCCGGGTGCTGCTTGAGGTACTCGCGGGCGTTGTCCTTGCCCTGGCCGATGCGGGTGCCCTCGTAGGAGTACCACGCACCGCTCTTGCCGACCACATTGAGATCCGACCCAAGATCGAGGAGTTCGCCCTCGCGCGAGATGCCTTCGCCGTAGAGGATGTCGAAGACCGCTTCCTTAAAGGGCGGCGCAACCTTGTTCTTGACCACCTTCACGCGGGTCTCGGCGCCGAGGATCTCATCGCCCTTCTTGATCGTGCCCTTGCGGCGGATGTCGATGCGCACCGAGCTGTAGAACTTGAGCGCGTTGCCGCCCGTGGTGACTTCGGGGCTGCCGTAGACGATGCCGATCTTCATGCGGATCTGGTTGATGAAGATCACGAGGGTCTTCGTCTTGGTGATGGAGGCGGTGAGCTTTCTCAGCGCTTGGCTCATCAGACGAGCCTGCAGGCCCGGCAGCGCCTCGCCCATCTCGCCTTCGATTTCGCTCTTGGGGGTGAGCGCGGCCACCGAGTCGATCACGATCAGGTCGACCGAGCCCGAGCGCACGAGCGCGTCGGTGATCTCAAGGGCCTGTTCGCCCGTGTCGGGCTGCGAGAGGAGGAGCTCATCGAGCTTGACGCCAAGCTTCTGGGCATAGCCCACGTCGAGCGCGTGCTCGGCGTCGATGAAGGCGCAGGTACCGCCGATCTTTTGCATTTCGGCGATCACGTGCAGCGTGAGCGTCGTCTTGCCCGAGCTTTCCGGGCCGAAGATTTCGATCACGCGGCCGCGGGGCAGACCGCCCACGCCGAGTGCGAGGTCAAGGCCAAGCGAGCCGGTGCTCACCACTTCGACGTCTTCGGAGCGGTTCGAGTCGCTCATGCGCATGATCGAGCCCTTGCCGAATTCCTTTTCAATGTAGCTCAGGGCGGCGGCGAGCGCCTTCTTGCGCTCGGAGGCGTCGTTGACGCGTTCAACGCGGACGTCCTGAACGCCGGACTTCTTCTTGTCAGCAGCCATGAATTCAATTCCTTTCAATTCGAGTAATAGTTTTAAACTATTACTCGGTATTCATATACGCTTTCGCGAAAATTACGGATTTTCAGGTGGATCAATATTTGATACTTTTCCATGCTCATTGATCCACTAGCCCAATAATGAAGCGCTTTAAGCACAATCATCACCTTCGCTTTACGGATAGCATCATGCACGAAAAAATAAAAAAATGCGAGGGCGGACGCGGTCTACTTTGTTAGAGATAACCCTAAACATCGAGACAAGCCCCGACAAACACTCATTCCTTTTTATCTATCAATTCGAACGCCTTCACGCGAGAGCCCCCGAATTGCCGCCGTCTGCCTTGACAATGAAGTTCAACATCTCCATAATTCGGTTCTCGGTTGATCGTCGTTCCTCTGAGAACTAGGGCAGACCGCCTTAATTAGGGGGTCGTTAGCTCAGTCGGTAGAGCAGCGGACTTTTAATCCGTTGGTCGTGAGTTCGAATCTCGCACGACCCACCAGTACGATCGCAATCAATCGACATGGGAGCGTAGCTCAGTTGGTAGAGCAGCGGACTCTTAATCCGTCGGTCCAGAGTTCGAGTCTCTGCGCTCCCACCATATTCCAGCCCGTTGCGGAAAAATCGCCGCAGCGGGCTTTTCTTTTGTCCGCAAAAAACGCAAGGCCTCGCCCGCTACAATGCTTGACGTTCGCTTGGACGTCCGTCTTTTACGCCAAGCGCCCTGCTTGCCCTCGGATTGACATGGTTCTTCAGCTTCGTCCCCTTCTGCCGGCACTTCTTCTGGCCGCGGCTCCTGCGTACGCCGAGAGCACGCAGGCCGTCCCTCAGGCTTCCCGGACGCAATCGGCCGCGACGGCTGATGCGTGCCTTGCTGAAGTCGAAAAGCTCATGCGAGATACCGACACACTTGAAGCCCGCTTTCAGATGCAGAAGAAGGCCCCGGGCATCAAGCGGCTGCTCGTAAGTCGCGGCCGCGTCGTGGTAAGCCCCGGCCGAGGCCTCATCTGGAAGGTCGACTTCCCCTACGAAGCGCTTTCGGTCTTTGGGCCCGGCAAGATCGGACGCACCGATGAAGCGGGCAACTATTCGGTGCGGGAGGCCCCGCAGGCCGCGCAGGCCATTGAAGTCGCCTCGCGCTTTGACCGTGCAGCGATGGCCCGCGACTTCTTCATTTCCTGCACGAAAAAGGACGCACGCCTCATGGCGGTGCTCACGCCCAAAAACTCAACCTACGCCAACTTTCTCTCGGAAGCGGTCGTGGAGCTTGATGCCGCCAAGGGCGTTCTCACGCGCCTCTCGCTTTCGCAGCCCTCGGGCGCCGTTTCGCACATCAGCTTCAGCGAGCAGACAAAAAGCCCCCGCCCCTCAGGGAACGACGGCGAGCTGCTGCAAAGCGTGCAGTAGCGCCTAGCTCGCGCATTCAGAGGAACTCCTGCGATGGCCAGCCCTCAGCAGCACCACAATCCCCTTCTTCGCCTCGGGGCGCTCGCCTGGCTTGCGGTCTTTCTCATCATCGTTGCCGCCGGGCTCTCGCGCTTTGACGCAGGGCTTGTCAAAACCGACGTCACCGAGCTTCTTCCCGAATCCATGCAGACATCGGCCTCGGGCAAAGTGCTCTCGCACGTCGCCCAGGCCTCGGCGCGCGAAGTCTGGATCCTCATCTCAAACCCCGATGCGGCGCAGGCGATCAGGGCCGCAGACGCCTTGGCGGGCAACCTCGCCTCCCAGGGACTCACGGCGCGCGACCCGGCCGAGACCGCCGACATTTCCGCCGCGGTGCAAAAGCTTCTTGCCTGGCGCGAAAACTTCCTCACAAACGAAGACCGCACGTGGCTCACGTCAACCAACGGAGCCAACGACAAGGCCATTTCCTCGCGCGCCGCACGACTTCTCTACCGGCCGGTGTCGCCCACGGACTGGGGCACGGCCGACGACCCCTTAGGCTTCTTTGAAAACTGGCTTCTTGCGCAAGGAAACACCAACACCTTTACGCGCATCAGCGGCCGCACCGCCGTGAAGACGCCTGAAGGCTCCGCGTGGTTCGTGCTCACGATGCAGACCGAGGCCGCCATCTCCGCCGTGGGCGAGGCCCCGTTGACGCAGGCGATTTCCAAGGCTGAAGAGGCCGCGATTGCCGCCTCCGGCAGCGGCACCAAAGTGCTTGCCGCAGGCATTCCCCTGATCAGCGAAGCCGTCGCGCAGCGCGCAAGCCGCGAGGCCACCTTGATCGGCGCGATTTCGATGGCGGGCATTGCGCTGGTGATTCTCGCCTTCTTTGCGCGCATTGCGCCCATCATTGAGGCCGCGGGGGTTCTTCTCTTTTCGATTGCCTTTGCCTTTGCCGCGACGCTTCTCACCTTTGGCGAAATCCACGTCATCACGATCGTCTTCGGCGCGACGCTCCTAGGAATCTGCGTCGACTACGTCTTTCATCTGCTGTGCGCGGCCGTGGGCGGCCGCACGGCGCAGGAGCTGCGCGCGGCGCTCTTCAAGCCCCTCACGGCGTCGCTGGTTTCGACGCTTGCGGGCTACGCGATCATGCTCGCCACCCCGATGCCGGGTCTGCGTCAGATAAGCGTCTTCTGCATGGCGGGGCTTGTCTGCACCTATCTCTCGGTGCTGCTCTGGATGGCGCGCTTTGCACCCAACGCCGTCTCGCAGCGCCCGAGTTCCAGTTCCTTTTTCGAGCGCTTTGCCTCGGGCTTTGCACGGCTGCCGCGCCTATCTTCCAAAAAGAGCCGTTTGGGGGCGGCTGCTGTTGCCCTCGTCTTTACCGCGGCAGGTCTCGTGCAGCTCACCAGCACCAACGAGCTGCACCTCATCAACGGCGCGGATCCTGAGCTTTTAGCGCGTCAGGGGCTTGTCTCAAGCCTTTTGAATCCCGCGAGCCCCTCGCAGTTTTTCGTCGTCGAGGGAAAGGACGACTGCGAAGTGCTTGAGCGCATCGATGCGCTTCAATCCCGTTTTTCTCCCGCTGCGGGAGAGCTTGCAGGCGCGGGCATCATCGCCCCCACGCGCTTTTTGTCGTCCTGCAGCCGCCAGACGAACGATCGGGCGCTTGTGAGCGCCGCCAACGCCAGAGCGCGGGAGGCTGTTTCCGAGCTTCTTGACGAGCACCTCACCCCGGCAGCGACGGCCGCCGGCGTACTTCATGTCGAGGACTGGAAGCGCATCGTGCCCGAGGCGCTCTCGCGCGCCTGGATCAGTCCCGAAAAGGCGGTCGTCCTCATCTCGGGCGTCACGCCCAAAAACGTCGCGGCGCTCGCCGCGCTTGCCCAAGAATTCAACGGCGTCACATTTGTCGACACCACGGCCGACATTTCCCAGAGCCTTTCGGTGCTGCGCGATGCGGTGCTAAAGGCCCTGGGCCTTGCGGCCGCCGCCATTGCGATCGTGCTCGTCGTCTTCTTCAGGCGGCAGTTCCTCACCCTTTGGATTCCCTCGATTGCGGGCACTCTTCTCACGCTTGCGCTCATGGGCTGGTGCGGCATCGCGCTCTCGCTCTTTTCCGTCCTGCCGCTGGTGCTGGTGCTGGGACTGGGCGTGGACTACGCCATCATGCTGCAAAACATTGAGCGCGCGCCCACGGCCGCCAACTCGGTCTTTCTAGCCGCCGCAAGCACGCTTCTTGCCTTCGGGCTTCTTGCCTTCTCGGCCACGCCCGCCCTGCATCTCTTCGGAATGACGCTTGCGGTTGCCCTTGCCTTGGTCCTCGTGCTCACGGTGCTGCTGCGGCCCGGGAAAGAAGCCTAAGAGCGCATAAAGACGCATAAGGGCGCATCAGGGCACATTGGGGCGCAAGGTGCAGGCCTTGCGCTCGTCAACAGACGGGCACTTCCTCTGACTTTTACCGCCCCCAGAAACAATTTCGCCCGCTGCCGGAATGACATGCTTCCAGCAACGGGCGATTCGAATACGGGGATGAGCCGGGAAGGAGACTAGCCTTCCTCCTCATCGGAATCATCGAATTCGGGCGGCTTTCTGCGGCCGAAGAGCTTCACGCAGATGATGCCTGCTTCGTAGAGCACGATGAGCGGCACCGCGAGAAGAAGCTGACTCAGCACGTCGGGCGGCGTGAAAATGGCCGCCAGAATGAAGGCGCCCACAATCACGAAGGGACGGGCCTTCACGAGCTTTTCCTTGCTTGCCAGGCCGACGTAGTTGAGCACCATCACGAGGATGGGCACTTCAAACGTGATGCCGAAGGCAAAGAACATCGTCAGAACGAAGCTGAAATAGCTGTCGATGTCGGGCGCGAAGTTCACCGAATCCGGCGAGAAGCCCGCGATGAACTTGAAGACCATGCCGAAGACGATGAAGTAGCAGTAGGCCATGCCGAGCGCAAACATCACCACGCCCGAGATGATCACGGGCAGCGCCAGGCGCTTTTCACGGCGATAGAGCGCCGGGGCGATGTAGGCCCAGAGCTGGTAGAGCACTACGGGCAGCGCAATCACAAACGCCACGAAGAGCGTCACCTTGAGCGGCACCATGAAGGGCGCCACGACGCCCGTTGCGAGCAGCTTCACGCCCTGGGGCAGCGCCACCATGAGCGGCCTCGACAGGAAGTCGAAGATCTGCTTCATGAAGGGCGACAGGCAGGCGAAAATAATGAGCACCGCGAGCGCCGCCTTGACAGTGCGGTTGCGCAATTCAACCAAATGGGCCACGAGCGGCTGCTCGTTGGCGGGATCGTCCGGCCCCTCAATCGCCTTGGGATTGTCTGCCATGTTGCTTCAGTCTTGGAAACACAGTGTCCGAAAAATTCCGCATCCGCCTAGCGGTAGATGCGCACGCGGTTGGAGCGGGCACGCGCAGCGAACTTGCGGTTGGTGCCGCCCAGCTGCGGAGAGCGGTCGCCCAACTCCGCCTTGAGGCGCTCGACCTGTTCGGCAAGCTCGTCGATCGAGGGACCGCACTTGTAGCGGCGCTCGAAGGTCGTCTTCTTGCCGTCGTCGTCGGTGTAGGGCTCCTCGTTGCTGTACCAGCCGTAGAAGTCGTCGACGGGACTCTCGTCGGCCGCACCAGCCGTGCTCGAAGCGTCGCTCGAAACCTCGTTGACGCCCGAGATCGCCTGCGCATCATCGGCCGTGCTCTTCGCGGACGGATCCTTCGTTGCCTCGTCGAACGCCTTGGACATTTCGCCCGCGGCGTCGTTGACGTCCTTCTGCAGATCCTGCACGCTCTTTTCGATCTGGTTGGCCTCGCCCTTGATCGTCTTGGTGAGATCATCGGCAACGCCCTTGGCCTCGTCCTGGATCTTCTTGAGTTCCGAGAGCTCGGCCTCGCGTTCGATGTCGCTCTTGACCTGCTGGACCATGCGCTGCGCCTTGCCAAGCCACTGTCCGGCGGTGCGGGCCACCGTAGGCAGCCGCTCGGGGCCCAGGACCACGAGCGCCACGGCGCCGATCATGACCAGCTCAGAGAAACCGAAATCAAACATATTCCGTCAACGATAGAGACCAGGCACGCACGCATCGGAGCAGCCGCACCGATCCGATGCCTTAACGCCTGCGGCCGCACGGCCCTTCATGAAAGGGCCGGCAGCTTTCGGCAGGCTGCACGGTCGGACAGAGCCGCCCGCTTCGGGCGGGCAGGAATTGGTGAATGTCTCACAAACAGCGCACGTCCATCTGCCTAAAGGTAAAGGGGTAAAGGCAACTCGATCCGCACGCAGGTCGTGAAGAGGAAAAAGAAACGGCAGGAAAGGAAATCAAAGCTGCATTGAAGCCCAGTGCGATTTCCCTTCTCAGGCGCAGGCGGCGCTCGAAGCGAGCGCCTGCCGCAGCCCGATTCCGATTAAGCCTCGGTCTTTTCCTTGGCCTTGACGTCGACAGCGTCGGTCGTCGCCGTGCTCTTGGCAGCGGCTTCGGAAGCAACCTGCTTGGGAGCTTCTTCGGTCTTCTTGGCGCCCTGATCGTCGCCTTCCTTCATGCCTTCCTTGAAGCCCTTGATGGCTCCGCCGAGGTCCTTGCCCATGTTCTTGAGCTTGCCGGTACCGAAGACGAGGACGACGATGGCGAGAACGATCAGCCAGTGCCAGATAGAAAGAGAACCCATTGCTTACTCCTAGGTGACTTTGGGTGGATGAAATTTGCTTAGGCATCACCGGCAGCCCTCAAAAGGCGGGCTGCGGCGGATAAAAAACCTTCAGTAGACGCGCCTTATTCCTTCCAGGGGCGCGGGCCGCCGAGCACGTGAATGTGCAGATGCGGCACTTCCTGGCCGCCGTCGCGGCCGGTGTTGATGACGGTTCTGAAGCCGTTCGCGCAGCCTTCCTGCTTGGCAAGCTGCGGCACGAGGTTGATCATTTTACCCAAGAGTGCGGCATCTTCGGGTTTGGCCGCAGCCAGGGACTCGATGTGCTGCTTGGGAATAATCAGAAAATGCACGGGCGCCTTGGGGTTGATGTCGCGGAAGGCGAGCACGTCGTCGTCTTCATAGACCTTGCTGCTGCCGATTTCGCCGCGCGCAATCTTGCAGAAAATACAATCATCGAGCTGCATGATGCTTGATCCTTGTGTGTGGGTTGATCCCGTTTGCTGTCATTTGCCGCGGGAGAGCTTCTCGGCAATCCCGCTCGTGCCCTCGCGTCTTTCGAGCTCGGCGAGCACTTGTTCAGGACGCAGATTGTAGTGCGCAAGCATCACGAGGGTATGAAACCAAAGATCGGCCGTCTCGTAGATGATGTCGCGCTGCGAGCTGTCCTTGGCGGCCATGATGCATTCGGCCGCCTCCTCGCCGATCTTCTTCAACATGCCGTCGGGGGCCTTGGAAAAGAGCTTGGCGACGTAGCTCGTCGTCGGATCGGCGCCCTTGCGGCTTTCAATCACGTCGGCCACGGCCGACAGCACGCCGCTCACATCGTGATCGGGCATGTCGAGAGATACCTTTTCGTGCTCAGACATCGTTGTCAGACTCCATTTCAGCCCCCGCATTTTAACCGAGCAGCCGCAGGCATCCACCCGCGGCGGGCGGTGCGCCCGGCGGGCAGATACGAAAAAAGCCGCGATCTGCTTGATCGGCGGCTTTCTTCTGGAATTGGGTGGTGGCGCATCACGGACTCGAACCGCGGACACAAGGATTATGATTCCTCTGCTCTAACCGACTGAGCTAATGCGCCAAACCGAATTGAGTATGGGATTATGTCACCAACTTTTTGGTTTGTCAAGACTTTTCGGCTTCCGCCTTCGGCGCCGGTGCATCGACAAAGGCGGTGATGAGGTTTCGGACGCCGTAGAGGCGCGCCAGCGTCATCATCTGTTCGGGCACGCCCGAAAGCCGCGGCGTGCGGCCAGCGGCCTGCACCGCGCGAATCCAGGCGAGCACGATCGCCACGGCCGACGAGTCGAGCGTGGTCACGTTCGAGAGATCGAGCGCGTCGTCGCCCGCGTGAACCGCGGCGAGGATTTCACCCTTGACGGACGTCGCGTTGCCGCGGGTGATCTTTTCTTCCTTGACGAGCATGACTTCGTCCCTTGGGTCTCAAGACTACTTCTGCGCGGGGGCGGCGCCGCCCGCGGCTTCGGCATTCTTTTCACGCAACGACTTGATGAGGCCTTCGATCCCCGACTGGTTCACGACGCTTGCAAACTGCGTGCGGTAGTTGTTCACAAGCCAAATGCCCTCGACGTCGACGTCGATGATGCGCCAGTGGCCGTCAACCTTCTTCAGGCGGTAGTTGATGCGGGTGTCGGGCTTGCCCGGCGAGACGAGAAGCGTGCGCACGATGGCATCCGTCTTCGTAGGCTTGACGCGGTTGGGCGCAAGCTTCACGCTCTGATCCTTCACCGTGGCCAGCGCGCCCGAATAGACGCGGATCAGCTGCTCGCGAAAGAGCTTCTGAAGTTCCGTGCGCTGCGCATCGCTCGCCTGGCGCCACTTGGGGCCCACGGCCGTGCGGGTCATGCGCAGGAAATCGACCACCGGCATCACCTTCTCGTCGACGAACTTCTGCACGCGCTGCGCGTCGGCCGCCGCAAGGCTGCTGTCGGCGCGGATCGCATCAAGGATGTCGTTGGTGATTGCCATCACCCACGCTTCGGGATCGCCCGTATCGTCGCCGACGCCCGCGGCGCAAAGAGGCATCGAGACAATGCCCGAACCAGCAAGAAACACGCCGGCGGCGGCTCCGATCAAAGAACGACGGGTAATCATGGTCTTTCTTCCTTCAATACGAATGTTCCAAAGTCTAGTCCCGCAAGGTCCTGCCTACTTGGCCGCGGCGGCATCATCGGCCGCCTCACCTTCGGCTTCCCCTGCTTCCTCGGCTTCCGCCGGATCCTCGGGGAACATGTCCTCGAGCGACTCAAGCGGCGGATTGCCGTCGTAGACCGCGTTCTGGCGGTTCGCAAGGTACGCCTCGCGCGCCATCAGGTAGGGATCCACGGCGCCCTTGAGAAGGTCGGTCGCTGGCAGCAGCCGCTCGCGCAGGTCGACCACCTTGAGGCCCCAGAGCCCCCACTCGACCGCGCCCTCGTCGGCATAGGTCATGGGCTCGCTGAAGTAGTCCACGACGAGGCCGCTTGCGTCGCGCACGCTCGAGGGACCCACGAAGGGAATGACGAAATACGGGCCCGAGCCCACGCCCCAGACGGCAAGGGTCTGTCCGAAGTCTTCGGCGCGCTCGGGCTGGTTGCCGGCCTTGCCTGCAACGTCAAAGAGGCCGCCCACGCCCAGCGTCGTGTTGATCATCAGGCGAAAAAGCGAGGCAAGCGCCCCCTCGCCCTTGCCCTGCAGGGCGTTGTTGAGAATGTTCGAGGGCTCGCCGAGGTTCACGAAGACGTTGCCGACGCTGTCGCGCATCACCTGCGGCACCGCCCACTGATAGCCCTTGGCGATCGGGCGCAGCACGAGCGAGTCGAACTTCTGGTTGAAGGCGAAGGTGTTGCGGTTCATCTTCTCCCAGGGATCGTGCGGATCGCTTCCGGCTCCCTCGGGGATCTGGGCGCAGCCTGCGAGCGCAAGCGCCGCCGCCAGCCCGAGAAGCGCTCCCTTCGCGCGCAATTTGAACATGTCTTTCTACCCGTTTGACTAGTTGTTGATGTCTTTGCGCGTCTACTGCGCGTCCGAGCCGCCCTTTTCGGCAAACGAATACAGGAACTGGCTGATGAGGTTTTCAAGCACCAGCGCCGACTGCGTCATTTCGATGCGGCTGCCGGGCTCAAGATTGCCGTCTTCGCCCCCCGGCGCGATGCCGATGTACTGCTCGCCCAAAAGGCCCGAGGTGAGGATCTTGGCCGAGCTGTCCACGGGGAACTTGTACTGGCTGTCGAGATCCATCACCACCTTCGCCTGGAAGGTCTGCGCATCAAAGGCAATCGAGCGCACGCGGCCCACGACGACGCCCGCGCTCTTTACCGGTGCGCGGGCCTTGAGGCCGCCGATGTCGTCAAAGTTTGCCGTCACCTCGTAGGTCTGGGCGCCCCAACTGAAGTTGCCGAGATTGGCCGCCTTGAGCGAGACGAAAAGCAGCGCGGCAAAGCCGAGCAGTACGAACAACCCGACGAGAAATTCCAAAGACTTGCGTTCCATGATCTAGTTTCGCCCTTCGTGTCTGTTCTGTTTGTGTGTTCCTGCGTCGCCCGAGGCCGCGGAAAGCCGCAAGGGCCTGCGCCGCGGGCGCCTGAAAAATTTTTGTTTGCCGTCCTCAAAGTCCCGAGAACATGTTGGCCGTCATGATGAAGTCAAGCCCCAAAACGAGAAGCGAGCTCACCACCACCGTGCGCGTCGTCGCCCGCGAGACGCCGTCGGGCGTTGGACGGGCGCTGTAGCCCTGAAAGAGCGCCACAAGCCCCACGGCCGCACCGAAGACGATCGACTTGATGACGCCGTTCAAAACGTCGGTGTAGAAGTCGACGCCGCTTTGCATCTGCGACCAGAAGGCGCCGTTGTCGGTGCCGATCAGGCCCACGCCGACGATCCAGGAGCCGAAGATGCCCATCGCTGAGAAAATGAGCGCAAGCACCGGCATCGAGATCATCACGCCCGCAAAGCGCGGCGCCATGATGCGGCGGATGGGATCAACGCCCATCATCTCCATGGCCGCCAGCTGCTCGCCTGCGCGCATGAGGCCGATTTCCGCCGTAAGCGACGTACCCGCGCGGCCAGCGAACAAGAGCGCCGTCACCACGGGTCCCAGCTCACGCATCAGGGCCAGCGCCACCAGCACGCCCAGCGCCTGTTCGCTGCCGTAGCGCACCAGAATGTAGTAGCCCTGCAGGCCCAGCACGAACCCCACGAAGAGGCCCGAGACCGAGATGATCACAAGCGAATAGTTCCCGATGAAGTGCACCTGCTGCACGATGAGGAAAAAGCGCACAAGCGACGCCGGGATCTGCCGCACGACGGCAAGCGAAAAGAGCGTCATGCGCCCGATGCCGCGCATTTCGCGAATGAACCAGGTCCCGAGCGCGGCCACGATCCTGTAGAGAAATCCGATCATTTCGTACGCACTCCGAAGTCCTTGTCGATGGGATCGGCCGGGTAGTGAAAGCGCACCGGGCCGTCGGGCTGCGCATCCAGAAACTGCCGCACGTAGGGGTCATCCGACGCGGACAACTGCGCAGGTGTTCCTTCAGCCGAAATGCGGCCGGCGTTGACCATGTAGACGTAGTCGGCGATCGCGAAGGTCTCGGCGACGTCGTGCGTGACGATAATGGCCGTGGCTCCGAGCGCATCGTTGAGGCTGCGGATGAGCTGCGCGGTGACGCCCATCGAGATGGGATCGAGACCCGCAAACGGTTCGTCGTACATGATGAGATCCGGGTCAAGCGCAATGGCGCGGGCAAGCGCCACGCGGCGCGCCATGCCGCCCGAAATGTCCGAGGGCATCAGGCGCGCGGCGCCTCGCAGGCCGACCGCATCAAGCTTCATGAGCACCAGGTCGCGGATCGTCTCCTCGTCAAGATCGGTCTGCTCGCGCAGCGGAAAGGCCACGTTGTCGAAAACCGACAGATCGGTAAAGAGCGCACCGAACTGAAAGAGCATGCCCATGCGGCGGCGGATGGCGTAAAGCCGCGCGAGATCGGCGGTGTGTATCGGCTCGCCGTCGAAAATGATCTCGCCCTTTTGCGGCTTCAAGAGTCCGCCGATCAGCTTCAGAAGGGTCGTCTTGCCCATGCCCGAACCGCCCATGATCGCAACGACCTGTCCGCGCCCGAACTTGAGCGTGACGTCGTCAAGGATCACCCGCCGGCTGTAGCCGAAGGTGAGATCGCGGATCTCGAGAAATGCTTCCTTTAGCGACATAAAGCAATGGGGAAAAATTCTTTAAAAACTGAATAGGTATTCAGAGGCAAGAGTACGGGTCATTATCGCACGCACACCACCCCTCCGGTGACGGCAATGCCGCTCACTTTCGGGAGGGGCGCGCCGCCCGCGCCAGCCGAGAGGCCCGGGATATCGAGCTGGTCCCAGGAAGATCTCAGGCGCTCTCGCCCAGAAGTTCGAGCGCCGGAGAAAACCGCACGCGGCGGGCAATTCCGCGGCTCTTCAAGCGCTCGTCGTCGGGCGAAATGATCTCAAAGCAGGCCGCAAGCGCTTGGGGGACGTCCTCGGCGCGGCGCGTCTTCAAGTTGACGTAGTTCCATTCAGTTGCGGCCACGCAGCAGAGCTTGCCCGCGGCGTTTTTCATCGCGTAGCGGCGCAGGCTTGCGTGTCCGGCAAAGCCCTCGACCCAGGTGTAGACCGTCACCGTCTCGCCAAGCTTGCAGGGCCGCAGATACTCGACCCAGTGCTCGCGGGCAACCCAGACGCCGTCACCGTCGTGAAAGTACCGCTCGCTGTCCCAGCCGCCTGCGGCCGACGCCTCGCGGGCGCTTTCCTCCATCCAGCGCAGATAGACGCGGTTGTTGACGTGCTGAAGTTCGTCAATGTCGCCTTCCTGGACGACAAATTCCTTCTTGACGATGCCTGAAATCATGAGAGACCCTGTTCTTTTATTTGATTGACTGCGGCGTCCTGCGCCTTCACCTGCTGGGCCCCCTGCTCGGCCTTCACGGCCGGCGTGCCGCGCACGGCTTCAACCGCGGCCAAAGGATCGATGACGCCGATCGCGCGGCTCATCGCGGCGCTCGCCTCGCGGCAGATGGCGTGGCGGTTGTCGCCGAGAATCGGATCAAGCACGGACACCTCGACGTGAAAGTCGGGCGTGTTGAGAATCTTCCAGATGCACTCAAAGAGCCCGATATTGCCCGTATAAGCCGCACGGGTCGTGACGGCGTCGCCCGCTTTGTAGCGGATCACGATCGGGATCACGGCCGCACCGGTGCGCGCTGCGGCTTCAAGAAGATTGGCGTGCAGCGGCAGAAGCCCCGTGCCGTCCGAGGTCGTGCCCTCGGGGAAAAGGAGCAGGTTTCTTCCTTCGTTGATCGCCTTCTGCATGCGGTCGGCAATCGACAAGAGCGCACGCTTGTTGCCGCGCTCAATGAAGATCGTGCCCACGGCCGCGGCGATGCGCCCGAAGACGGGCCAGCGCGAAATTTCGGCCTTGGCAACGAAGGACGAGGGCGCGAGCATGTTGAGAATGAAGATGTCGAGCACCGAGCAGTGGTTGGCGACGAGAAGCCGCCCCAGCGCGTCGGACGTAATGCCGCATTCATGCGCACGGGCGTCGGCAATGGCGCCCGTCACCTCCACCCGGATGCCCAGCCAGCGCAAAAAGCGCGCGGCCCAGCGCTTGATCACGCGGCCGCGCCGCTCGGGCGTTTTCGCCAGCGGAAGCTCGACGCTGATCACCCACAGGCAGCCGAGCACGTAGACGAAGATCGCCAGAAAGCGCATGAGTGCCACAAGTTTTCGCATCAAATTTCCTTTCCGTTGCAAAGAAGCACCGCCTTGGGTGCCTCGCTTTGTTGATCGTATTGATGTTCATCGTCGGCCGCAGGCTGCTCCGACTGAGGCGTTTGGATGGAGAGCGCCTGCACGGGCCACAGCGACTCCTCGCCCCCGTCAAAGGCCTGCTGCAGGATCACCGCCGCGGCCGCGTCGTCGATGTGTTCGTCGCGCCCGGCTCCGGCTTCGACCTCGACCGACGAATAGCGCTCGTCGACCATGTAGACCGCAACGCCCGGATAGCGCCCCTCGAGCTGCCGCGCAAAGCGCAGCGCCCGCGCCGTCATTTCGTGCGGCACGCCGTCGGGGTGCCGCGGCAGACCCACGACGCAGACCTCGGGCTCCCACTCCTTCATCACCCGCTCGATGCTCGCCCAGCGCGCCTTGACCGTGCGGCTGTCGAGAATCGCAAGGGGCCTTGCCTCGCGCACGAGGCCGTTGCCCACAGCAACGCCCAGGCGCACGGTCCCAAAATCAAACCCGAGGATCACGCCCTCATGCCGGCATTGCTGCATTGCGCCCGCTCTCCAAAAAAGCCCTTCGCATTACGCGTGGCCGGCCTGGTTGATCCTAAAGGGGCTTGCCGAATCGGGAAGCATCGAGGAGTCGAGCCCCGCGAGCGTGAGCGCCGTACGGTAGCGCGAGTCCATCGGCTCGGAAAAGATCACACCCGGCATCGCATCGCACTCGATCCAGGCCTTGTCTTCAATCTCCTGCTCGAGCTGCCCCGGACCCCAGGAGGCGCAGCCGATCGTCATGTAGAAGCTGGCCGGCCCCTTGCCGACGGCAATGGCGCGCACGATGTCCTGCGAGATCGACACTTCGATCTGCGGATCGCGATAGATCGTCACGTCCCAGTGGCTCCCCTCG
>USAL01000032.1 GCA_900552545.1 uncultured Sutterella sp.
TCGGTTCGTTGTTTCAAGTTTTTAAAGAGCTTTCGTCGCTTCGTTTCAGCGGCGAAGGATTGAAATTATACGCGATTCAAATCCGTTTTGCAAGTCGTTTTGAAAAATTTCCTTTTCGCAACTTCTTGGAGAAAAACACTTCTCATAAAAATAGGCCCCTTGCGGAACCTGATGATTGGTTGCGGAGGGAGGATTTGAACCTCCGACCTTCGGGTTATGAGCCCGACGAGCTACCGGACTGCTCCACCCCGCGATCCGTGTTTTTCAATTTTTCCGTCCGATCTCTCGGAACAGATCGTGTATTTTAAGAGGATTTTTCGTCTTGTCAAGACCCTCATGCAAAATTTCCGCGGCCTCCTGCACCTTTCTCCTCAAAAACATGGGAAGCCGCACTGGAGAAAACAGCATCAACATATTGATTTTAAAGGAAATTTATCCTCCCAGAAAGACGGCTTTGCATTTTCTGCCCTTTCCGCCTCTTGATCCCCTTCTTCGAGAAGAGGGCTACCGTGAGCCGCATCGCGTCTTCGCGTCATCGGCATCCTTGTGACTCATGCGTCATTGGCACCCTTGCCCTTTCAACCTCTTTTCACCTCTTTGCGCCTTTTTGCGCATCTACTGGCTCTTCTTCTCTTTCCCTTCTGCGTCTCTTCTCTTTTGCTTCTGCGCTTCTTTCTTCGTCTTCGCTAATCCACTATGCTTTGCCTTGCGTTTCAGGCCGCGCGGCGTGCCCTGACTACGCTCGGCAACCCCTCCCTCTGTTCAAAGAGCTGAGGGATTCCCAACGGAGCGCATTGTGCTGACTTCTTTGACTCCCCAGGTCGCCGCCTTTTATTCAGGCTCACATCATGCTCTACAGCACCGCCAGATGGCTTCTTGAACATATGGATCCCGTTCGCGCCAACCGCGTGATGATCAACAACCTCGAGTGGTACACCACGCTTGAGATGCACAAGGACGTCTCGCGCGTTCCCGACGAGGATCCCATCACCGTCATGGGCGTGCGGTTTCCCAACGCCGTCGGACTGGCCGCAGGGCGCGATCGAAACGGCGCACAGGTCTCTAGCTTCGGCGCATTCGGCTTTGGCTTTGTCGAGATCGGCACCGTGACGTCCAAGGCGCAGGCCTTCACGAGTGCTCACCCCATCGTGCGTCTTGATGGCGGCGCAAGCATCGCACACGCTACTGAATTTGAAAACGACGGCTGCGAAGCCGCCCTCAAAGTGCTGAAAAGCGCCGACGCATTTCATCTTCGCGGCGGCGTGACGGGGGTCTCGATCGGCGCTTCCGCCAATCAAACGCCCGATGCGGTCGCAGGCGACCTCGCGTCGCTTCTCGCCGCCCTCTATCACCGCGCCGACTACTTCACCCTCAACCTCTTTTGCAGCACACCCAAGGATCCCGGCGCCATTCTTCGCGACGCAAAGTTCCTTGAGGCAACGCTCAGAACCCTTGTTGAGGAGAGAAACCGTCAATCGGAACTTCCCGCGCACGCGCACCTTGCGCGTCGTCCGCTCGTCGCGAAGCTCCCCGCCTTTTTGACCGACGACGACATGAAGCGCGCGGCCGACGTCTGCGCCGCAGCCGGCATCGACGGCATTGCCGCGGGCGGCCCGCTGCTTGCGGACGCCAAAGGCGTGGTCATTGACTCCTGGGCGAACGCGCAGGAGCTCCCCGCGAGTTTTTGTCTTTTGTCGGGCGCAGCCGTGCGCGAGCGCAGCACGCAGGCCGTCGCGCTCCTCTCCCGTCATCTTGCGGGAGCGCTTCCCCTCATCGCCTCGGGCGGCGTTCTGCGCGCCGAGGATGCAAAGGAAAAAATCGAGGCCGGCGCCTCGCTCGTTCAAATCCTCACGGGTTTTTTGAAGAACGGCCCGGCCTTCGTCGCTGATTGCGTCGACGCGGCCGCCGAGGCTCGGCACGCTGCGGCAGGGGTTTGACTCCCCAATTTCTTTCGGCTGGTGAGAACATCACGGCCTTTTAACCGTGCAAACGCTAAGAGTCCTGTTGACTTTTTGCACTCCACGGTAATAAAACCGCTGACGCCCGCAGGTTTTTGCGCTATCGTTTTGAGCCAACCTGCCGCATTTTTCCTTTCAAAGGTTGACGGGAAGCGTCGGCGCGCGCATCAGCGCGCTGCGGCCGGCACATAACAAGAACCATACCAACACTATCCAACCCGACCATTCTTTCTTATGCAGGACATCATCCCTGTACGCCCCGCATTCTGGAACGTTCCGCTGTGGGCTGAAATCGGCGTCTACATCATTGGGCTAGCCGCCGTCATCGTGTGTATTGCCGGCATCGTCCGCGCCGTCAAGATGCGCCGCGGACGCGCGCCGAACCCCGATGTTTTTTCCGACAAGAGCGCGCGCACCCGCCGCACCTTGGGCGAGATTCTCCTGCAGCCGCGCATCCGCAGCGCCGGTCTGGGCTGGACGCACTTCGTGCTCTTCTGGGGCTTCGTGTTCCTCTTCTTCGGCACGGCCATTGCGACCCTTGACTGGGACGTTGCGCATCTGATCTTTGATAAGCGCATCCTCACGGGCAACTTCTATCTCTTTTATAAGGCGGTGCTCGATGCGGCGGGGCTTCTTGCGCTCATTGCGCTGGCCATCGCCGCCTGGCGGCGGTTCGTCGCGCACGACGCGCGCGTCGAGGGCAACGGACGCGTTGCGGCCATTTTGGGGAGCCTTGCCTTCATCATCGCCACGGGCTTCGTGCTCGAAGCACTGCGCCTTGCCGTGCAGCAGCCCGAGTGGGCGCACGTGAGCTTCGTGGGCTATACGCTCGCGCTTGCCTTTGCGGGCTTTGATCACGCCCAGCTGCAGACGATTCACATCTTCGTGTGGGTGATCCACGGGCTTTCGGCCTTCGTCTTCATTGCGGCGATTCCGCTTACCTACTACGCCCACATCTTCAAGACGCCGACCTCGATCTTCTACCGCAAGGCGGCCGCAATGGGCGCCATTGCCAAGATCGACGACATCGAGGAGCAGGAAACCTTCGGCATCTCGAACTTTCATCAGTTCACGCGGCTTGACCGCCTGCGCCTTGACGGCTGCACGGAATGCGGCCGCTGCCGCGGCCTGTGCCCGGCCGTGAAGGCGGGCACCCCGCTTGATCCCAAGAACTTCGTATTGGCGCTTCAGGCGCGCATGCGCGGCGTCAACAGCGACAAGCCCCTCATCGGCGGCGTCATCGACAAGGACGCCCTGTGGTCTTGCACCACGTGCGGGGCCTGCGCCGCAGCCTGTCCGGCCGACATTCCGATTCCCGACATGATCGTGGCCATGCGCCGGCACCTTGCGCTTGAAGAAGGCGAATTCCCCGAGGGGCTCGCCACGGCGCTTGAAAACACCGCAAGCGTGGGCAATCCCTGGGGCATGGATCCGGGCAGCCGCCTTTCCTGGGCCAAGGACCTCGACATCGAGCGCGCCAAGCCCGGCGTCGACTACGATGTTCTCTACTGGGTCGGGTGCTCGGCAAGCTACGATCGCCGCGCGCAGAAGGTCGCCCGCGCCATGGTCTCGATTCTCAAGAGCGCCGGCGTGCACTTTGCCGTCATGCAGGAAGAGCGCTGCCACGCCGACTTTGCCCGGCGCGCCGGCGAGGAATACCTCTTTCAGACCGCAGCGCAGGAAAACATCGAGAACATCAACCGCTACAGCTTCAAGGAAATCCTCACGACCTGCCCGCACTGCTTCAATACGTTGAAAAACGAATATCCGCAGTTCGAAGGCGGCAGCTGGAGCGTCGTGAGCCACGTCGAATTCATCGCGCGGCTTCTCGCCGACAAGAAAATCACCCTGCAGCAGGCCAAGAGCGCAAGCGTGACGCTGCACGACGCGTGCTATCTCGCGCGCTACAACGGCATCATGAAGCAGCCGCGCAGCATTCTCGAGGCGACGAGCACGTCGCTTGATGAAGCGCACAACCACGGCTGCCAGGCGACCTGCTGCGGCGCAGGCGGCGCGCAGATCTTCATGGACCGTCCCGCGCGCATCAACCGCATCCGCCTGGACGAGCTCAAGGCTGCCGGCGCCGAGTCGATTGCCGTCACGTGCCCGCATTGCCTCACGATGCTCACGAGCGCGCAGGCCGAGCAGAGCGCAGGCGACAAGGTGATCCCGATTCTTGACGTCGCCGAAATCGTCGAGCGGCAGATGAAGGATCGCTGCAACGAAAACAACAAGAAGGACGAGAAGACGGAAAACCCTGCCGTTCCCAATTGATACTCAACCAAGAGCACTCTCTGCGCGTGAAGGTCCTTTCGCCCGAATTGAAAGGCTTTCCCCGCGCAGAGCCAACAACAACTGTCTAGCCCCTCAAAAGTTAAGCGTATGGTTGCAAAAGAAAAACTCAAGCAAGTCCAGGTTCTTGAGCGAGTCCGCAAGATCCTCTTTTTGCTTGCCTCGCGCCGTGATCCCTACACGATGCATGAAATTGCCGAGGAGACGGACATCCACATGTCCACCGCGCATCGGCTCTTGTGGAATCTTGCCGAAGACGGCTTCGTCGAGCGCGACGAAAACGGTGGCTGGCGGCTCGGGCTTACCTTTCTCGAGTTGGGAAGCCTCGTGCGCGGGCGGCTTAAAATCCGCGACAAGGCGATCGCCGACATGCAGCGTCTGCATGAGTTGACCGGTCAGACCATCAACCTCTCGACGCGCCGCGACGACTGCGTGATGTACATCGAGCACGTCTACGCGCCCGAAACCGGCGTGCGCCTTGCGCGCCAGATCGGCGCGATGGCGCCGCTGCACTGCACGAGCGGCGGCAAGCTCTTTTTGTGCGACTGCACGCCCGAGGAGGTCTCAGCCTACATCGCACGCACGGACTTGAAGCCCCGCACGTCGCACTCGATCACCTCGCCCGAAAAGCTCATTTTGGAGCTCAACCGCGTCAAGGAACTCGGCTGGGCCGAGGATCGCGAGGAGCTTGAGCTCGGCATCCAGTGCATCGGCGCGGCGATCCGCGACAAGGACGGACGCGTCGTGGCGGCCTTGACCATCGTCTCTTCAAGCGACATGCAGCACAAGCCCGACTGGGTCGTGCATCTCAAGAACGCCGTCAACTCGATCTCGCGCAAGATCGCTGCCGACGCAGGCAGCGGTGAGATCACGCGCGAGCTGCGCGAGATGCCCGCCCCGCGCGGCGCCCGCGGCGCTGCTCTTGGGACTGCGGCCGGACGCGAGCCGCTTTCGGCCGCGGGCGCCAACACCAAGTCGATTGATCGCGCCGCTTCCTAGCCGGGTGAATCAAGGCGGAAAACCTGCCGACACTGCCGACAATAAGCAAACGGCACGCTCACTTCGTACGATGACTGTCGTGCGAAGCGCGCGTGCCGTTTTGTCTTCTGGCCTCGCCTGCGACTGTCCTTAACAAGGATGCCGCCGCAGGCGGAAGTATCGCTAGATCACGCCGCGGGCATTGATGGTTTCGCGGGCCACGGCGCAGACGCGGCGCGCCAGAGCCGAGGTCGGATCGATGAAGAAGACGGGCTTGCCCGCCACCTCGGCGTCGCCTTCGTTGAGAATGAGCGGCAGCTCCGTACATCCGAGGATCAACACGTTGCAGTCGTAGGTCTCAACGAGGTAGCGCGCGGCTTCAAGGAGCTCGTCGCGGCACTTGCCGGTCGTGAAACCGGCCTTCACGCCTTCGGGGCCGTAGATGGCCGACATCACGAGCTTCTGGTGCGCCTCGTCGGGAGCAAAAAGCGGCAGCCCCATCGCTTCGGCCTTCTGGCTGTAGAGGCCCGAGCGCACCGTTCCGGACGTTGCCAGAAGCCCGATGCGGGCCTTGTCGCCGAACTTGGCCTTGATCTCGTCGAGCGTCGTCTGCTGCATGTTGATAAAGGGCGTCTCGAGATGCCGCTCAAGGAAGGGCACAAAGGCGTGGGCCGTATTGCAGGGGATGATGATGTAGTCGCACCCGTCCTCCTGCAGGCGCTTGGCGCTGTGATAAAGCGCCAACGTCGGATCGACGCCGCCCTCAAGAAGCGCCTTCGTGCGGTCGGGCGTCTGCGGGTTCTGCTCGATCACCACCTTGAAGTGCTCCTGGTCGTTCTTGGCGGGCCAGGCGCGCGTGATCTTGTCGTAGAGGTCAACGGTTGCCGCAGGTCCCAGGCCGCCCACAAGGCCCACCTTGAAGGGCTTGGGAAGCGGTGCGGGGTCGGTTGCAAGAATCTTCGCGGCATAGGCTTCGGCCGAAAGCTGAACGCCCGCCTCGTCGCAGGGATCGACCAAGCGCGTGGTCGTCTCGGTCTGCAGCTCGCTCATGAAGCCGTGCGGGCAGCCGCAAGAGAAGGCCACGACCTGCGCGCCGCGCGAGGCCAAGCGCTCAACGGCGTTGAAGTTGTTGATCTTGCAGTCGGACTTTTTGAAGGCCTCGTCCATCTTGAACTCGCCGTCGTCGACCATGATTTCGACGCCGGCGTCGATCTTGAGAATCGCCGCCTTGATTCTCAAAGCCTGCTCCTGATGGCGGCCCGCCACGATGCCGATGATCTTCATTTTCTCTCTCCTTGTGCCGCCCGCAAGGCGCGGCCCGATCGGGCAGCGCACGTCAAGAGGCGGCAGACGCGGGGCGCGCGCGCACCATGGGCTGCCCCTTGCTTACAAAACCGATGTTTGAAACCGCTATCCGCAGGGCGCGGATCGCGGTCATGATCGCGGTCATGATCGCGGTCATTATAGGGCGGCGGGGCCCATTCTCCATGCGCCTTGTTGCGGCCGCGGACCATGCAAAAAGCCCGGTCGGAAACGGATTCCAAACCGGGCATCAGGCAAAAAATGACGGGAACCGACGGCGCTACATCAGGGCAAAGGGCGCAACGTTGGCGAACTGATCCTCAAAGCGCACTTCGTCTTCGAGCCAGCGGCGCATCTTGAGCATGTCGTTGGCACGCTTGCCGTTCGTTTCCGAGTCAAGCACCACCATCACCACGCGATGGCCGGCAAATTCGCTTTGCACCACCATGCAGCGGCCCGCCGCACGGGTGTAGCCCGTTTTCTGCAGCCCCACCTTCCAGCGCGGGTCGCCGATCAGGCGGTTGGTCGTCATGAGGCTCAGCTTGGAGGCGCCCGTGTTGATAAGCGCCACGGCGCCGGTCGAGGCCTTGGCCAGGAACGGATACTCGTGGACGCGGGCGGCGAGGATCGCGAGATCGTGCGCCGTCGAGACGTTTTCGTTCGAGAGCCCCGTGGGATCGGTGAAGTGGCTGTCGTGCATGCCGAGCTCGCGGGCGGTCTCGTTCATCTTCTCAACGAAGACCTTCACGCCGCCCGGATAGGTGCGCGCGAGCATGTGCGCGGCGCGGTTGTCCGAACTCATCAGCGCCGCGCGCAGCGTATCCTCGCGCGTGAGCACCATGCCGCTGCGAAGCTTGCTGTCGGCGGTGCTCTTGACGTAGTCGGCGCGCGTCACCTTGAGCTTGGTCTTCAAGGGAAGTTCGCTTTGCGCGATCACAAGCGCCGTCATGAGCTTGGTGACCGAGGCGATCGGCAGCTGGATGTAGGCGTTCTTCTCGAAATACACCTCGCCAGTATCCTGATCGACCATGTAGGCCACGGAGCTTGAGAGCTCAAGCGGATCGGGCGTTTCCCGAAGTCCCGACTTCGAGGCGACCGATAGCGAATTGCGGCGCAGACGCTTACGGGGCTGCACCGACTTGTGCTCGACCGCCTTCACCGTTTCAACGGTAAACGAACGCGGCCCCGGGCCGTAGCTTGAGACGTCCTGGGAGCCGTAGGTCGCCACGGCGGCGCCGGCGGCAAGCGCCGCGCCCGCTCCGGCAAGGCACCCAAGGGCAAGGCCCACTGTAGAGACAAGCGCACGCACGGTCGACATCAACACGCGAGTATTCACAACGAAGGAATCGGGAAGAGAAAAAAGAGGGAATGCTTGACGGCGCCCGCTTCTTGCGTCGCATTTGGGCAGAGCAAAGCACCAAATGCCGCGCATTATAGATTGTTTTCAGGGGAAATTTTGCCCTTCAGGTCGACTTTTACCTGTTGCGCAAGAAAGACAACGGCGGGTTTTGGGGACGCTCCCTGACGCCCGCAAACCCGCCTTTGTCCCTCTTTTGTTCCTCTTTTTTCCATCCTCGCTCAAAGCCTGCGGATCGACTCCCAGACGCGCGCAAGGCGCTTGACGCTCACGGGCATCGGGGTCTTCAGCTCCTGGGCAAAGAGCGAGACGCGAAGCTCTTCGAGGAGCCACCGAAACTGCGTGAGCCTCTGATCGACCTTGCCCTTGCGGCTGGCGAGCTCGCGGTAGTAGGCCGTCGCAAGCCCCTGAACCTCGGCCATGTGCGCGGCGTCGCGCGCCGGGTCATTTCTGAGCTTGTCGAGCCGCACGTTGATCGCCCGCACGTAGCGCACGTAGTGACGCACGTGCTCGGCATCAACGGCAATCAGGAAATGCGCAGGAAAGAGCTCTCGCAGCTGTGCCTGCACATCCTTGACCGCCTCGGGCCAGCCGCGCACGTTCTGAAGCTTTCGCGGGATCTGCGAGAGTTCAGCCGCAAGATCCTGCATCAGGCGCAGGTATTCGCCGCCGATCAACGTGAGCCTCGTGCGCGCCTCGTCCTTTCGGGCGCCGAAGCTTGCCGCATCCACGGGCCAGGGTTCCTGCATTGCCGCCGTTTCAATCGATGCGGCAACGACGTCCTGCACGAGCCCCTCGGCAGAGTCAAAGGCCTTTGCCACGGGCTCAAGGACCGAGCACTGCATCTGCACGCGCTGCAGGCCCGAGAGGTTGCGCGTGAGGTAGCGCACCTGCTCCTTGAGCTGCAGGATAAAGAGGCGCCGCAGCCCCGCGCGGTGCGCCTTGCGGGCTTCGTCAAGGTCGTCAAAGACCTCGAGCGAACACTCCTCGCCGCGGTCGACGAGCGCCGGATGTCCGATGAGAAACTGCCCGCCGCGCTTGATTTCCATGAGCTCAGGGAGTTCGCCGAAGGACCAGGTCGTGATGTGGTCTGCGAGATCGTCGGCAATCGAGGCGTCGGCCTGCGCCATGTGCTGAAAGGCGCTTTGCGCCTGGCTTCCCAGTTCGGCGCGAAGCTCGGCGAGGTTGCGTCCCATCGCAAGCTGTCTGCCGTGCTCGTCGAGCACCTTGAAGTTCATGAAAAGGTGCTGGGGCACGAACTCAAGCTTGAAGTCGGTGCGCTCGCACACCACGCGCGTCTGCTCGCGGATGTCGTCGATCAGCGCGTCGATCAGGGACTGCGAGCCCCTCTGCACGCCGCCCGTGCGGGCAAAAAACCCTTCGGCGTACTGCTCAAGCGGCACGCAGTGGCGCCGGTAGCGCTGCGGCAGGGACTTCAAAAGGCTTCGCACCTTTTCTTTGAGCATGCCGGGCACGAGCCACTCGCAGCGCACGCTGTCAATCTGATTGAGGGCATAAAGCGGCACGGCAAGCGTGACGCCGTCGCGCGGCGCACCGGGCTCGAAGTGATAGGTAAGCGCCATGACGACGCCTGCCATCTCAAGTTTCTTCGGGAAGTACTCGGCCGTGACGCCGCTTGCGTCGTGCCGCATCAGGTCTTCCTTCTTGAGAAAGAGCAGCTTCGGGTTATCGGCTTCGGCCGTGCGGCGCCACTTCTCAAAGCTCGAGCCGCCCACGACAGAGGCGTCAAGAAGCGCGTCGTAGAACTGAAAGATCGTCTCCTCGTCGACGAGCACGTCGGGCCGACGGGATTTGTTTTCCAGATCTCGAATCTCCTGCACGAGCTTCTGGTTGTGGGAGAAAAATGGCGCGCGCGTTTCGTAGTCGCCTTCAACGAGCGCCTCGCGGATGAATATCTCGCGCGCGGTCTTGGCGTCGTGCGGCGCAAACTGCACGCGCCGCTGCGAGTAGACCGTCATGCCGTAAAGGGCGCCCCGTTCAAACGCGACCACCTCGGCGCGCTTTTTCTCCCAGTGCGGATCGCTCCAGCTCTTCTTGAGGAGGTGCGCGGCCGCAGCCTCCACCCACTCGGGCTCGATCTGCGCGACGCAGCGCGCAAAGAGGCGGCTTGTCTCGACGAGTTCGGCCGCCATCACCCACTGGCCTGCCTTCTTGGCCAACGACGACCCGGGCCAGATCCAGAAGTGAATGCCGCGCGCGCCCAAATAGGGCGGCGCCCGGAAGTCGGCGTCAAGCTGCCGCAGGCCCAGGTTTCCCAAAAGTCCCGTCAAAAGCGAACGGTGCAGTTCCTCGTAGGTGGCGGGCGCCGTGTTGACCCGCCAGCCGATGTCGCTCGTTAATTCGCAGAGCTGCCGCCAGACGTCGCGCCACTCGCGCATGCGCCGCGGCGAGAGAAACATCCGGTGAAGTTCATCGGTAAAGAGGCGGTTCGAGGCCTTCTTGGCAAAGGCCGTTTCGTACCACTGCCACATGCGGGTGTAGGAAAGAAAGTCGCTTCGCTCGTCGGCAAAGCGCTTGTGCGCGGCATCGGCCGCGTCCTGCGCAGTCACCGGCCGATCGCGCGGATCCTGAATCGAAAGGCCCGAGACGATCACGAGCGCCTCCTTCAGGGCGCCGCGACGGCTTGCCTCAAGGAGCATGCGCCCGAGCCTCGGGTCGACCGGAAGCCTTGCCAGATCGCGGCCCGTTTCGGTGAGACGCCCGTCCTTGTCGATGGCGTTGAGCTCGGCCAAAATCGCGTACCCGTCGGCAATGGCGCGTGCGGGCGGGGCCTGCACGAACGGGAAGTCGCGCACGTCGCCAAGTTTGAGGCTCTTCATGCGCAGGATCACCGCCGCCAGATTCGAGCGCATGATCTCGGGGTCGGTGTAGTCGGGCCGCCGCGCCCAGCTCGCTTCGTCAAAAAGGCGGATGCAGATGCCGTTGGCAACGCGCCCGCAGCGGCCGGCGCGCTGATTGGACGAGGCCTTGCTCACGGGTTCAATGAGAAGCTGCTCGACCTTGTTGCGGTACGAGTAGCGCTTGACGCGCGCAAGGCCCGTGTCGACCACGTAGCGGATTCCCGGCACCGTGATCGAGGTCTCGGCCACGTTCGTCGCAAGCACGATGCGCCGCAGCCCCCCGCTTGTGAAGACGCGCTCCTGCTCCTCGGCTGAGAGCCGCGCAAAAAGTGGCAGGATGTCGACCGTGCCGGGACGGTTGCGCTTTCTCAAGACCTCGGCCGCCTCGCGGATTTCGCGCTCGCCGGGCAGGAACACGAGGATGTCGCCGCGGCCTGCCATCTCGAGCTCGTCGCAGGCGTCGGCAATGGCGTCCATGAGCGTTCGATCGTCGTCTTCGTCGAGATCGTCCACCGGCCGGTAGCGGATTTCCACCGGATAGGTGCGCCCCTCGATCGTGTAGACCGGGGCGGGCTTGCCGTCGATCTCAAAGTGCTTGGCAAAGCGCTCGGCGTCGATCGTGGCCGACGTGACGATCACCTTGAGGTCGCGCCGGCGCATCAGGATGCGCTTCAGGTACCCGAGCAGGAAGTCGATGTTGATCGAGCGCTCGTGGGCTTCGTCGATGATGATCGTGTCGTAGCGCTTCAAAAGCGGATCGGTCTGCGTTTCGGCCAGCAGAATGCCGTCGGTCATGAGCTTGATCGCAGCCCCGGGCATCGTCTTGTCGGTAAAGCGCACCTTGTAGCCCACGACCTCGCCCACTTCGGTGTTGAGCTCCTTGGCAATGCGCTTGGCAATGGAGCTTGCCGCGATGCGCCGCGGCTGGGTGTGGCCGATCAAGCCCTTCGTGCCGCGCCCGGCAAGAAGGCAGATTTTGGGCAGCTGCGTCGTCTTGCCCGAGCCCGTTTCGCCGCAGACGATGATCACCTGATGGCTGCGGATCGCCTCAACCAACTCCTCGCCGTGCTCGCTCACGGGAAGTCCCGGGGCAAGCGTCACCGGCACGGTCACCGGATTGGGAAGCTGCGGGTTGCGTGATTCGCGCGAATCTCGCGATTCGCGCTCCTGCGAGCGCGCTGCAGGCTTGGACGACGAAGGCGTGGAGGCAGCGCGCGGGCGATCCTTGCCCGCCGCAGACTGCGCCTTTGTTTGTTCCTGCTTCACCGGCCTTTGTCGCTTTTGTCCGTCCTTTGCTACTTCCTGACCTTTCCCTTCCGGTCCCTTCTTTTGATCGGCTCGGGCGGCGGAGACGCTTTTTGCCCTCGCGTTCCTCTCGTCCCTCCTCTCTTCCTTCACCTGGGAGGCTGTGGGTTTTGCCGCGCGTTCAGGGCGCGGAGCGCCCTTTTGAACGGACTTTGAGTCCTTTGAAAGGGGCGCCTGCTCCGTTTTCTTGACAGCCGGGGCGGATGCGGCGGGTGCGGGCGATAAAGAAGCCGGTGACGCCGTTGCGGCCTGCGGCACGAGGCTTGCAAGCGCAGCCATCCCCGAGAGCGTTGCAGACTTTGCACCAGCGGCCGACGCGGGCTTCTGCGCCTTCGGGGCTTTCGGGATCGACGTCGGAGCAGACTTCGCTGCGGACTTTATAGCGAGAGAATGGCCCGCGGCCGCCCGCTTGCGGTCGTTTTCCTGCAGCGCGCGCTTGACGTCGCCCTCGACATCGCGCCGTCCCTTTGCTGCCCCTTTAGCGGCTGAAGCTGCTTCCGAGGCCTTCTGCGCTTCCTTTTGCGCCGCGAGACGTATGCCCGCATCGGCAAAGCGCAGCGCCGCCGCGGACTTCTTGTCCGATGCGGGAGCAGCGGCAACGGCGCGGCGCACGTTGGTAAGCGCCTTGAGCGCCTCGAAAGGATTGCTCGATTTTGAAGAAGACATGAATAAAGAAAAAACGGAAAAACTCGTCGATGGCCGCAGTCAACACAAAAGAGCCCGCGTCGCACGTGATCGCGCGTCATTGTTCGTCACTAGCGCGAGGCGCGTGCGCGGGGCTTGCGGCCGATGGATTGTTTGCTATGCTTTGCGCACTTTTTTCGAGACGGGCGCAGAACCCTCCTAGCCGAGCACGGGCGCGCCGGCAGTCCTGCGCCGCACACAACCCGGGGCAAGAACGCCATCGCCATGTCTCAACCAGAACCTTCCTTGCACGTCAACGTTCCGACGCTTACCGAACCCGGCGCCGAAGAACTTCCCCAATGGGTCGCCTGGCTCAGAAGCTTTGCACCGTACGTGCATCTGCATCACGGCCGCACGTTCGTCATCAGCTGCGCGGGCGAAGCCGTCGCCGATGAGAAGCTTCTCAATCATCTCGTGATGGACATCAGCCTCATCGCGAGCATGGGCATCCGCATCGTGCTCGTGCCGGGCTCGCGACCGCAGATCGAGGCGCTCATGAAGCTGCACGGTCTTGAGGGCAAATTCTACAAGGGCGTGCGCATCACCGATCCCGAGGCGCTTGAATGCGTGAAGGAAGCCTGCGGCGAGACGCGCTTCAACCTGGAGGCGGCCTTCTCCCAGGGGCTTCCCAATACGCCGATGCAGCACTCGCGCGTGAAGGTCGTCTCGGGCAACTTCGTCACCGCCCGTCCGATCGGTGTGATTGACGGGATCGATCATCAGCACACCGGCGTCGTGCGCAAGGTCGACGCCGAAAGCATCATCGATCTGCTCTCGCGAAACAACATCGTGCTCGCAAGCCCCTTTGGCTTTTCACCCACGGGCGAGGCGTTCAACATCACGACCGAAGACGTGGCGACCTCGATTGCCGTCGCCATCGGCGCCGACAAGCTCATTCTCTCGGTGGGCGTTGAAGGCGTGCGCGTCAACGGCGCGGTCGAGCAGGACATCACCGCAAGCCGCGCCAAGCAGCTCATCGACGAAAAGTTGGTCGACGACGAGGACATCTACAACCTCGGCTTTGCGCTGCGCGCGGTCAAAGGCGGGGTCGACCGCGTGCACATCATCCCCTACGCGCTTGACGGGGGCATCCTGGCCGAGCTCTTTACCCACGACGGCGTGGGCACGATGGTGGCCGAGGAGAACATGGAGTCGATCCGGGAGGCCACGATCGACGACGTCGGCAGCCTCATCAAGCTCCTTGAACCCTTCGAGCAGGAAGGCATTCTCGTCAAGCGTCCGCGCGAAAAGATCGAGCGCGAGATCAGCCACTTCACCGTGCTCGAGCACGACGGCTTCATCTACGGCTCGGCCGCGCTCTACCCCTACCCTGAAGCTAAAATCGGGGAAATGGCGGCCGTCGCGGTGCACCCCGATTTTCAGGGCGCAGGCGACGGCGACAGGCTTTTGCGCCGCATCGAAAAGCGCGCCCGCGACATGGGGCTTGAACGCATCTTCGTTCTCACCACACGCACGGCGCACTGGTTTATCAAGCGCGGCTTTGAGCCCGCCACGGTGGAGAGCCTGCCGATCGAAAAGCAGCGCATGTACAACTGGCACCGCCGCTCGCAGATTCTGATCAAGAAGCTTTGAAAGATTTTCAAATGAAAGGGCCCTCTTGGGAAAACCCATTGACCTTTAGGTCAAACGCTCTGAAGTCCTGAAAAGGGGACCTTTCTCTGATTTCAACACCCGTTACGAAGGAGCATTCGCTATGGCACGCATGGTTCACTGCGTCAAACTCAACAAGGACGCCCCCGGGCTTGCTTATCCGCCCGTTCCCGGCGAACTCGGCAAGCGCATCTGGGCGCAGGTGAGCGCCGAGGCCTGGGAGGAGTGGAAGAAGCTGCAGACGATGATGATCAACGAATATGGTCTCAACTGCGCCGATCCTCAGGTGAGAAAGCACCTGCTTGAGCAGTGCGAGAACTACTTCTTCGGCAAGGGCGTCGAGCCCGTGGCGAACTACGTGCCGCCCGAACCCGAACAGAAGTAGTTTTTCTTTTTCGTCGGCAGACGAAAAGGGGCGCAAAAAAGCCGCATCGCTGGGAGCACCGGCGCAAGTTGCCGATGCCGCCAGCGATGCGGCTTTTGCTTTGATGTCAAGGAAAAGGCAAAAGACCGAAGCGCCCTTCAACCCTTCTTTCGGAGCCTTATTTCTTTTCCGTGCGCACGACCCCTTCGGGCGTACCCAGAAGAAGGACGTCGGCGCCGCGGCGCGCAAAAAGACCCACGGTCACGACGCCGGGCATGGCGTTGACGGCGTCTTCAAGCGCCACCGGATCGGTAATCGAAAGGCCCTTCACATCGAGAATCCGGTTGCCGTTGTCCGTGGTGAAGTCGCGCTCAACCGGGTCGCCGCCCAAAGCACGCAGTTGCCGCGCCACGCTGTTGCGCGCCATCGGAATCACTTCGACGGGCAGCGGAAAGCGCCCGAGGACCTCGACCTTCTTGCTTGCGTCCGCAATGCAGACGAACTTCTTTGCGACGGAAGCGACGATCTTTTCGCGGGTGAGCGCACCGCCCCCGCCCTTGATCATCGAGAAGTCGCCGTTGATCTCATCGGCGCCGTCGACATACACGCCGATCGAGTCGACCTCGTTCAAGTCGAGCACGCGAAATCCCAGCGCCTCAAGCTTTTTTGTGGAGCGCACGGAGCTTGAGACACAGGCGGGAATGGCCTTGCCGCTTTCCTTCAAGGCGTCAATGAAAAAGTCCACCGTCGAGCCCGTGCCCACGCCGAGAATCTCTCCTTCGGGCACCTCGTCTACGGCCGCCCGCGCCACGAGCTGCTTCAATTCGTCCTGCGTCATCATCAATTCCTTTCGTCTTTGGTGTTGATGGGCATATCCTGACTGCCCCGACCGCAAAGCCGTTGCGGCTCACTGCAGAAAGCTTTTTCCAAAAAAGAACCTTTTGCAGCGCCCTCGGGCTTCGTGAGGCAAAGTATAAGAGGGCGCGCCGCGCACTTTGCGTGCGGCCTGCACATGAATGGCCTTCAATGACCTCCCGGGGCGCAATCAAGCGGAGAAATCTGCCGAAAATTGCCCAAAGCCGCTCTCTCTCGTCTTCAAAACACTTTTCCTACCAAAAAAGACGGCAATTGCGCGCCCCGGCGTGCGTTATTTCGCTTCAAAGCTCCTAAACTTGCATCAAGGTGAGCTTCTGCGGGGTTTTGCCTACTAAACAACCCTCCCTCGAAAGCGGTTTGCTCCCGTTTGATGAAACGGTCTTCATTTTTATGCGTGAATCCGAGCACGATGTACAAATCGACGACAAGCTCCTTGAGCTTGTAAGCGGCAATGCGCGCTCCGCGGCTAGTCGCAAGGGCCTCTACATTACCTTCGGCGTGATCGTGATCGTGCTCGTGCTCTTTGCCTACGTCTCGCGCTCGGTGGGCATCGAAACCCGCAAGCTCGAAAGCGAGGCGCAGGCAGCCATGACGCAGTCGGTCTCGCGCCAGGTCGAGCGCAGGCTTCTCACCTTCGCCGACCGCCTCGAGCGGCTGCCGCAGGAAAGAAACGAGGGGCTTTTGTGCGCCGACGCGGCCGACCTCTTTGACCACTACGTCGAATTCGCCGAGCTCTCGCTCGTCTCGACCGAAGGGCTCGTGCTGCAGACGTGCGTGACGCCTCACGCGCTTGATTCAAGCCCGCATGCGCTCGCGCAGTTTGTCCGCACCGGGACCTTGGAGACGCTT